>NZ_RZRT01000003.1:143840-433495 GCF_003998295.1 Mesorhizobium sp. M7A.F.Ca.US.011.01.1.1 | reverse complement strand
GAAAGCCGTGGCCTTCACCCCCACCGGCAAGGACGGCGTCTTCCAAGCCTTCTTCAGACATCAGAAAATAGAAACAGTCGACCTCAACCTCTGCAGACGATAAGTGACAAAACTGTTCGCGATGTCCCCGCACACCTGTTCGCGATGTCTCCGGTCCAAACAATGTCTTCAGGGGGCGGTTAGAGTGCCGCCCCCTTCCCATCTCGCCTGCCGCATGGACATATGATGCGGCGAAACTGCGGATGCGGTCGGCTGGAGGATGCCGGCCACCTTGGGAGGACACCGATGAGCACCAGCGACCCTCAGGCGGCGCCCCCGCGCCTTGCCATGCCCGAATTGTTGATCGGCGTCGGGCTTCTCGCCTGCGCCGGGGCCGTAGCCTGGCAGACCTTGGCGATCCCGGTGTCGCCGCTCTATTCCAAGGTCGGGCCGACCGTCTTTCCCTATATCACCATGACCGGCATGATCGTGCTTTCGCTGCTACTCATCCTCGCAGCGCTGCGCGGCGGCTGGCAGCCGGAGGAAGAAAAGGAAACGCCGACCGACTGGAAGGCGATGGGCATCGTCGTTATCGGGCTGGTGGCAAACCTAGTGCTGATCCAGCCGCTCGGCTTTACCGCCGCCTCGGTCATTATGTTCGTTCTGGTCTGCTACGGCTTCGGCAGCAAGCGCACACTGCGTGACGCAGTGCTCGGCCTGATCCTGGCGCTGGCCGCCTATTTCGGCTTCGCCAGGGCGCTTGGCGTCAACATCGGTGCCGGTTTCATCGAGAACCAGCTGAACACGGTCATCGATGCGTTCATCACCGTGTTGAGGGGCTGACGCCATGGAAACGCTCGGACATCTCGCACATGGCTTCTCGGTCGCCTTCACCCCGGTCAACCTTCTGTGGTGCCTGCTTGGCACCACGCTTGGCACCGCCATCGGCGTGCTGCCCGGTCTTGGGCCGGCGCTGACCATCGCGCTGCTTTTGCCGATCACCTATCAGGTGGCGCCGGAGGCATCCTTCATCCTGTTCGCCGGCATCTACTACGGCGCCATGTACGGCGGTTCGACGACGTCGATCCTGCTCAACACGCCCGGCGAAAGCGCCACCATCGTCACCGCGCTGGAAGGCAACAGGATGGCGCGTTCCGGCCGTGGCGGTGCGGCACTCGCCACCTCGGCGATAGGCTCGTTCGTCGCCGGCACGATCGGCACGATGGGCGTTGCCTTCCTGGCGCCGGTGGTGGTCAAATTCGCGCTGGCCTTCGGTCCGGCCGAATATTTCTCGCTGATGGTGCTGGCCTTCATCACCGTTTCGGCGGTGCTCGGCTCGTCGTCGGTGCGCGGCCTGACCAGCCTGTTCGCCGGCTTCGTCATCGGCATGATCGGTGTCGACCTGCAGACCGGCCAGCCGCGCTTCACCTTCGGCATGACCGAACTGCTCGACGGCGTCGATGTCATCATCGCTGCCGTTGGCCTGTTTGCCGTCGGCGAGACGCTCTACATGGCCTCGCGCCGCTATGCCGGCAAAGACGAGATCGTGCCGCTGAAGGGCTCGCTCTATATGACGGCGGCCGAGTGGGGGCGTTCGTGGAAACCCTGGCTGCGCGGCGCCGCGATCGGCTTCCCGATCGGCGCCATGCCGGCCGGCGGCGCCGAAATCCCGACCTTCCTGTCCTATGCCATCGAAAAGAAGCTGTCGAAGCACAAGGAGGAGTTCGGCACGGTCGGCGCCATCGAGGGCGTTGCCGGCCCCGAGGCCGCCAACAATGCCTCGGCAGCCGGCGTGCTGGTGCCTATGCTGACGCTTGGCCTGCCGACCTCCGCGACCGCGGCGATCATGCTGTCGGCCTTCCAAAGCTACGGCATCAATCCCGGGCCGCTGCTTCTCACGACCCAGGGCGATCTCGTCTGGGGACTGATCGCCAGCCTGTTCATCGCCAACGTCATCCTGGTCATCCTCAACCTGCCGCTGATCGGCCTGTGGGTGCGGCTGCTGAAAATCCCGGCGCCGCAACTCTATGCCGGCATCCTGGTGTTCGCCACCGTCGGCACCTACGGTATTTCGCAGTCGCCCATCGACCTCGTCATCCTCTATCTGCTGGGAGCGGCCGGTTTCCTGATGCGGCGGTTCGATTTCCCGACCGCGCCTGTCATTATCGGCATGATCCTTGGGCCGCTCGCCGAAACCCAGTTCCGCCGGGCGATGACCATCTCGAATGGCGACTGGTCGGTGTTCTACACCCACAAGCTGTCGCTGACGCTGCTGACGCTCGCCTTCATCGGCCTCGCCGGCCCGCATATCTGGGCCTTCATCGAGCATCGGCGTCGGCGCGGACCGGAGCATGTGCCCGGCGATGCCTGATCGATCCATGATGCCATGACAGAACTGCTTTCCGGTATCCGCGTCCTCGACCTGACCAATGTGCTGGCCGGTCCCTACTGCGCCTATCAGCTGGCGCTGCTCGGCGCCGATGTGATCAAGGTCGAGGCGCCGCAAGGCGGCGACCTGGCCCGCCAGCTCGGCGGCTCGCCAAAGCTGAACAGCGCCGGCATGGGCGCATCGTTCCTGGCGCAGAACGCCGGCAAACGGTCGGTGGTGCTCGACCTCAAGAAGCAAGCCGATCGCGAGCGCTTTTTCGATCTGGTGGCCAGCGCCGATGCCCTGGTGGAGAATTTTCGCCCGGGCGTGATGGATCGGCTGGGGCTTGGCTACGAGGCGCTGAAGACGGTCCGTCCAGGCCTCGTCTATTGCGCGATATCGGGTTTCGGGCAGACCGGGCCGATGCGCGACAATCCCGCCTATGACCAGATCATCCAGGGCCTGTCGGGGATCATGAGCATCACCGGCACACCGGAAACGGCGCCGCTGCGGGTCGGCTATCCCGTGGCCGACACGCTTGGCGGACTGGTCGGCGCGTTCGCCATTACCTCGGCGCTGGTGCGGCAGAAGACGAGCGGCGAGGGTGCCTTTCTCGACGTCTCGATGCTCGAATGCACACTTTCCGCGCTTGGCTGGCCGGTTTCCAACTATCTGACCGCAGGCATCGACCCCAAGCCGATGGGCAATGAGAACATGACGGCGGCACCCTCCGGTGCGTTTCGCACCGGCGACGGGCTCATCAATATCGCCGCCAACAAGCAGGAACAGTTCGTGACGCTGTGCCGGCTGATCGGCCGGCCGGAACTGGCCTTGGATGCCAGCTTTGCCGAGCGCGAGACGCGCAAGCGGAACCGTGCGGCGCTTAAAGTCGAGATCGAGCACGCCCTGGCGGGCGCGCCGGCTGCGGCCTGGGAAGAGATGCTCAATCGGGCCGGCGTGCCTGCCGGCAGGGTGCTGACGATCCCGCAAGTGCTGGCCGAGCCGCAAGTCCTTGAACGCCAGGTGACCGCGAATTTCGACGATGTGGCTGGCATGGACAAGCCGCTGACCGTTTTGCGCGGCGGCTTCATGGTCGATGGCGAGGCGCCCTTGCCGACAAAGCCGCCGCCGGCGCTCGGCGAACATATGGGCGAGGTGTTCGCCGACCTGCCACCGCGCGCCAAGACAAAGGCAAGCGCATGAGCGGCACGGAGAAGAAGACAGGCCGTGAGCGCGGCGAGGAATGGTGGCAGACCGACATCATCGAGATGCGGCCTGGTGTCATCCGGCTGCGCGGCTACGAGATCCAGGATCTGATCGGCCGCGTCAGCTTCCCGGCTGTCATCTGGCTGATGCTGCGCGGCGAACTGCCCAGCGAGGACCAGGCAGAGTTGCTCGGCATCGGCTTGGCTGCCGCCGTCGACCACGGGCCGCAGGCGCCATCGATCGCCATCGCGCGCATGGCTGCAACCTGCGGCGTCGGTATCAACAGCGCCATGGCCTCGGCCATCAACGTTCTCGGCGACGTGCATGGAGGCGCCGGCGAGCAGGCGCTTTCCTTCTATGGTGACATTGCTGGGGCGATCGATGCCGGGATGACGCTGAATGAAGCAGTCTCCGCGCGGCTCGACCGGTTCTTCGCCGAGGAGAAGGGCTATGTGCCGGGGCTCGGACATCGCTTCCATCCCGTCGACCCGCGCGCGCCGCGTTTGCTGGAACTGACCCGCGAATTTGCCGCACGCGGTGCCGTAAATGGACGTTTCGCCGATATTGCAGAAGCGATCGAGGTGGACGTCGCGCAACGCAAGAGGAAAAAAATACCGCTCAACATCGATGGCGCCACCGCCGTCATCTATGGCGAACTCGGCTTTCCGCCGCCGCTGACGCGAGGGCTATTCGTGCTGTCGCGCTCGGTCGGCATCCTGGCGCATGCCTGGGAGCAGTCGCAGCAGGCCGAGCGAAACAAGGGGCCGCTGCCGCGCGAGTGGCTGTGGGCCTATACCGGCACGCCGGTGCGGCCGTTTCCCGAAAGCGATGAGCCCGGCGAGTGAGGCTTTACGCCTGGTCCACCTGCAAAGGGATCTTCAGCGTCTTCACCAACGTTGAAAGATCCGGCTCGTCGATGAGCATGGCCGCGTCGGCTGGCGCCAGCCAGGCCCGCTGGCGTCGTTTGGCTTCCTGCCAGTCGGCCAGTTCCTCCGTTACCTCGAGCAGAAAGACGATGACATCGACGCGGACAAAGCGATTGGCCAGCCGCTTCCAGTAGGAATAGGTGCCCGCCGGCTGCTTCAGCGTCTTGCCGAGCACGCCGGCTTCCTCCTGGGCCTCGATGGTGGCCGCCTTGCGCCCGCTCTTGCCCTTCATCGGCCAGCCCTTGGGTACGATGAAGCGCCTGGTGGTGCGCGACGTGACCAGCATGACCTCGATGTCGCCGCGCGCGGTCAGCCGAAAGGGAATAGCCGCCACCTGGCGGATTCTTTCGCCCTTTTTTGCCTTGCGTACGGCCTTCTTCTTGGTGGCTGCCATTCGTCAATCCAGTCGATGCAATGCCGCATAGCCCGACAAGGCGTCGTTGCAAAACCAAAACTTTCGCATGTGCCGCCAAAACTTTCGCATATGCCGAAAGACACTCGAAATACCTAAGTCGGCTAAATAAATGAAAAAGGCCTTGTTGTCAGCGGCAATTGCTCACGGCGGTGGTGCCGATTATCTGGGTCTGGCAGCTTGGCTTGAGCTGCTGCACGACCGGGGGCGGTTGCTGAACGATCTGGCGGTCCTGGGCGCGGTACTGCTGCTGTTGCTGCTGATATTGCTGCCGCTGTATCCTGTTTTGCAGGATTTGCAGGTCGTTCTGCCGGATCAGCGCATTGTTGCCGGTAGCGGAATTGAGCGCTTGTGCGGAAGCCGGCAGGCAAACGCCCGCCAGCACTGCCGTGGCCAACATTGCCACTGTGAAGATCGTTGATGGCCGAAGTGCCGACATCCGCTCATTCCCGCGCAAAAACTCTGTCCACTGATATAGGACGTTTGGGCGGCAATGCCATGGGCAGCGGGTCGATCGACCAAATCTGCCTGTCACCGCCGAAGGCAGCTTCCGCGGCGGCGGAGAATCTGCCTGGCAACCCCGCATTGCACTTGACGGAGGCCGTCGATTCGCCGCTCTATCGTGTCGGCGCCGGCCTTGAGCTGAATGGCGTCAATGGCGTCGGCATGTCCGTCAGATATAATGGCGCCTTCGGCCAAACGGTTAAACAGAACGCGATCAGCGCGTCTCTCAAGGTCAGTTTCTAGCTGGCCCGAGGCGGAGCCGGGCGGGAGGGATATTGATGAGGAAGTTCGCGTATTTCGTGGCGATGCTGGGTGTTGCCTGCACCGTCGGTGTGCCGGCCGTGGCGGCGCAAACCAAGAGCGACAAGGCGGTCGCGGCACCGGCTGCCGCGGATGCGCCGCAGTTGCCCGGCGGCGCGTCGGCACTGTCTGAAACCCATGGCGACTGGACGGTCAATTGCCAGATATCGGGCACGGCCAAGACCTGCAGCCTGTCGCATCAGCAATTCAACAAGCAAAGCAATCAGCGGCTGCTGGCGATCGAGCTGTCGAGCAAGACCGGCGAGGATGCCACGGGCACGCTTGCGTTGCCGTTCGGCCTGGCGCTGGCCAAGGGGGTCAGCCTGACCATCGACGATCAGAAGCTGGACGGCAGCCTGGCGTTCAACACCTGCCAGGTCGTCGGCTGTCTGGTGCCGGTGGTGTTCGATGCGACTGTCACGCCGCTGCTGAAATCAGGCACCACACTGAAGATCGACGCTTTCGCGGCGGACACCGGACAAGCGGTCAGCTTCTCCATTCCGCTCAACGGCTTCGCCGGCGCGCTTGCCCGAACCGCCGAGCTTTTGACCAATTGATGTAGAGCCGCAGGACTTAAAGCGCGCCGCCTGAATGCCGTCTCGCGGCAGGGCGGTGCGTCACTGCAGCAGAACGTCTTTCAGCTCAAACGACGATCGTTTTAAGCCTTTCGGCGATCAGGGCGGCGAGCCGCGCCGCCACATCATCCTTGCTCATCTCCGGCCATTCCTCGACGCCAGCCTTTGACACGATCCGCACCCGGTTGCGATCGCCGCCCATCACGCCCGAAGAACCGACGCCGCTTCCCTGCGACACGTCGTTGGCAACGATGAGATCGGCGCCTTTCTTCTTGAGCTTGGCCTCGGCGTTGCGCAGGAGATCCTGTGTCTCGGCGGCGAAGCCGATAACCAGGCCGGGTCGCTGGCTGTGATGGCCGACGCCGGCGAGAATGTCGGGGTTCTCGACCATGCGCAGCACCGGCGGCCCTTCGCCGGCGACCTTCTTGATCTTCTCACCCGCCGAGTTCTCGGGGCGCCAGTCGGCCACGGCGGCAACGAACACCGCCGCGTCCGCGGGCAGGAGCTGTTCCACCGCGTCGCGCATCTCTTGCGCACGTTCAACATGGATGGTCTTCACGCCTGCCGGATCGGCGATGCCGACAGGGCCGGAGACGAGGTGCACATCGGCGCCGAGCCTGGCCAGTGCCGCGGCGATGGCATGGCCCTGCTTGCCGGACGAACGGTTGGCGATGTAGCGCACCGGGTCGATCGGCTCATGCGTCGGGCCGGAGGTGACGATGATCTTGCGCCCCGACAGCGGTTTGGGGCCGCCATCGAGCAGCGCCTCAATGGCGGCGACGATCTCCAGCGGCTCGGCCATGCGGCCTTCGCCCGCCTCATTGCTTTCGGCCATCTCGCCCCTGGCCGGGCCGATGAAGGCAATGCCATCCTTCTGCAGCGTCGCGCGGTTTCGGCGGGTGGCCGGATGCGCCCACATTCTGGGGTTCATGGCCGGCGCCATCAGCACCGGCTTGTCGGTGGCGATGAGCACCGTGGAGGCCAGATCGTTGGCGTGGCCGTTTGCGAGCTTGGCCATCAGGTCGGCGGTGGCGGGGGCCACCACCAGCAGATCGGCCTCGCGCGACAGCCTGATGTGGCCGACATCGTGCTCGTCATTGCGGTCGAACAACTCGGTAAAGACCTGGTCGGCGGAGAGCGCGCCGGCCGACAGCGTGGTGATGAATTCCTGCGCGGCCGATGTCATGACCACCCGAACGCCGGCTCCGCGCTCGCGCAGCCGGCGGATCAAATCCAGCGCCTTGAAGGCAGCTATGCCGCCGCCGATGATGAGCAGGATGCGCTTGCCGGAGAGGCTCATGCCCAAGACCAGTTCCTGTCCAGTGTCATGCCGGCTTCAGCGCCGGTTCGATATCGGTATGGATGAAATCGTTGCCCTTGAAAAGCAGCGGCAGGTTTCGCGTCTTGGCCAGGGCATAGGCGAAGCAGTCGCCCATGTTGAGATCAGCACGATGATGAGATCCACGGCCATAGAGAGAGTAGGCAAGCCGTGCGACTTCAAGCTGCGCTAAATCAAAAGGAACTACCGTCAACTCGAGAAGATCGATTAGCAGTTTGAGTTCGTTGACGTTAACGCCATCACTCGACCGGCTCGCGACACAATGCGCCTCCAGCAGCGTCGCTGCGCTTACCAGTGCAACAGATGAGGTACCGAAAACGTCGACGAATGCAGCGGCATCCGGCTCTGCGCCAAGGATTGCGATCAACGCCGAGGTATCGACCGCGACTGTCACAGAAGTCCCTCGTCCCACATATGGTCAGTAATCGCCTTGAGATCAAAAGGGCGTTCCAGCTTCCGCCCGAGCGCCAAGATTTCGTCACGGGAAGCCTTCAGTCGCCACGCCCCATTCTCAAGCCTGGTTTTTGGGATTGCCGCCTCACGCAAGGCATCCCGCACTTCCTGCTCCATCGAAACGCCGCGCGCGGCGGCGCGCTCGCGGAGCACCTGCTTCACGTTGTCGTCAAGGTTGCGGACTGTTATCGTGCTCATGGTCTTGCTCCATGCCGCTTAATATAGGCAACAAGCAGCGTGCATGCAATGACAGCATTGCTGTCATTGCATGCACTCAGATGAGCTTCCAGGCGATATAGACCAGCGTCAACGCGATCACCCAGAGTGCCCAGCGGCCGGAGCGGCTGTAGCGCGCCTCGGCTTTGCCGATGGCGTGGGCGGTGGTTTCGTCGAAGCGCAGGCCGTGCTCGGCCATCAGGTCGATCTCGCGCGAAAGCCGGTCGGTGCGCGCCGCAAGCTCTGGCACCTGCCGGGCCAGCGTCAGCAGCGCCTTGGCGCCATCGCGCGCGTCGATCATCATGCCACGCGGCCCAAGATTGCCTGATATCCAGTCGCCGACCACCGGCTCGGCCGTCTTCCACATGTTGAAGGCCGGGTCGAGCGTGCGCGCCACGCCCTCGACCACCACCATGGTCTTCTGCAACAGGATCAATTCGGGCCGCGTCGCCATGTCGAAGAGTTCGGTGACCTCGAACAGCAGCGTCAGAAGCTTGGCCATCGAGATGGTCTCGGCCGGCTGGCCATGGATCGGCTCGCCGATGGCCCGGATCGCCTGCGCGAAGGCTGCGACATTGTGCTGGCGCGGCACATAGCCGGCCTCGAAATGGACCTCGGCGACACGCAGATAGTCGCGCGTGATGAAGCCGTAGAGGATTTCAGCGAGGAAGCGGCGCTCCTTCTTGCCGAGCCTGCCGGCAATGCCGAGATCGACGGCGACGATGGTGCCGTTTGCCTCGACGAACAAATTGCCCGGATGCATGTCGGCATGGAAGAAGCCGTCGCGCAGGGTGTGGCGCAGGAACGACTGGATGAGATTGGCTGCGATCGCTTTCAGATCATGGCCGGCGGCCTCCAGGCCGGCAATGTCGTTCATCTTGACGCCGTCGACCCATTCCATGGTCAAGACGTCGCGGCCGGTGCGCTCCCAGTCGACGGACGGCACGCGAAAGCCGGGGTCATCCCTGGTACTTTCGCCGAGCTCCGAGAGGGCGGCCGCCTCGAGGCGAAGATCCATCTCGATCTTGGTGGTCTGCGCCAGCGTCTGGGTGACCTCGACCGGCCGCAGCCGGCGTGACGACGGGATGTATTTCTCTTGCAGGCGAGCGGCGAGGAAATAGCTTTCGAGATCCTGGAAGAAGCGGCGGCGCACGCCGGGCCGGATCACCTTGACCGCCACCTTGGTGGCAACGCCGTCATGCATGGCGTCGGCGGCATGGACCTGGGCGATGGAGGCGGCTGCGACCGGATCGCCGAAATGCGTATAGAGATCGCCGACCTTGCGCCCGAGCGAAGCCTCGATGGCCGCGATGGCCTCGGCCCTGGGGAAGGTGTGCATCTTGTCCTGCAACATGGCGAGATCCAGCGCCATGTCGTTGCCGACGACGTCGGGCCGTGTCGCCAGGAACTGGCCGAGCTTTACATAAGATGGACCGAGCCGGACGACCGCCTTGGCCAGCCGGTCGCTGCGCTCATAGGCCAGCGCGCGGCGGCGGGTGAACAGCCGCGCCATCCGCCAGCCGAACTTCGGCAGGCCCGACAGCTCCTCACCCGGCAAGGCGGCGACGACACCCTCGCGGACCAGCACCCAGCCGGCCCTTACGAGCCGGAATCCTGCACTGACATTGCTCATGGCAGCGCCAATCCTGCCGGCTCTTTGAACCGGCATAGCACGCGTCGATTATGAGAAATGCGGTCCGGCCTCAAAGCTTCCAGCCCGAATGAAGTGCTGCAATACCGCCGGAATAGTTGCGGAAGGAAACGCGGTCGAAGCCGGCGCGGGAAATCATCGTCGCGAAATTCTGCTGATTGGGAAACCTGGCGATCGATTCGACCAGATAGGAATAGGGTTCGCCGTCGCCAGTGACCATCTTGCCGATCTTGGGGATGGCATTGAACGACCAGGCTTCATAGGCCTTGTCGAGCAGCGGCATCTCGACCTCGGAAAATTCCAGGCACAGGAAGCGCCCGCCGGGCTTCAGCACGCGAAACGCTTCGCCCAAGGCGACCTCGATGCGCGGTACGTTGCGGATGCCAAAAGCGATGGTGTAGGCATCGAATGTGGCATCAGGGAAAGGCAGTTCCTCGGCATTGGCCTCGACGAAATCGGTGTTGCCGGACAGGCCTTTCTTTTCGGCCCGGTCGCGGCCGACAGCCAGCATAGAGCCATTGATGTCGAGCACGGTGGCATGGGCATTGCCGTGGCTGGCATCGACGATGCGGAAGGCGATGTCGCCGGTGCCGCCGGCAACGTCCAGCACGCGCCAGCCGATCCTTTTGGGAGGATTGAGCCAGGCGACCATGGCGTCCTTCCACAGCCGGTGCAGGCCAGCCGACATCAGATCGTTCATCAGGTCGTAGCGGTTGGCGACCTTGTGGAAAACATCGTTGACCAGGGACTGCTTGTCGCCAGCCCCTACACGCTTGAAACCATAGGAGGTTTCCATGCCGCCCGCGGCCGTGGTTCTCTCAACTGACATTTTTTTGATCCGTCATAAAACCGGCGGGACCATAGCCGATCGATGGTGCGGGCGCTATTGTTTAAGGCGCGGTGTTCAGCCGCGCTTCCAGGTGGCGGGTTTTCGAGACCTGGACGGACCGACGGGATGATTGAATGCCTTTGAAAGCGGAACTGCACTGCCACATCGAAGGGGCAGCGGCGCCCGAACTCGTCATCCGCCAGGCGCAGAAATACGGCAAGGACACCTCGCCCTATATCCAGAACGGTTCCTTCGTCTGGCACGATTTCACCTCCTTCCTGGCGGCTTATGATTTTTCCGCCGATCTGTTCCGGACCGAGGAGGACTATGCGCGGCTGGCCGACCACTATCTGACCAGTCTCGCTCGCGATGGCGCCATCTATTCCGAAGTGTTCACCTCGCCGGACCACGCGAAAAGGGCCGGGCTGTCGCCGAAAGCCTATACCGACGCGCTCGGCGAAGGCATGGCCCGCGCCAAGGCCAAGACCGGCATCGAAGGCCGCATGATCGTTACCGGCGTGCGCCATGTCGGCGTCGAGTCCATCGAGCAGGCGGCGCGCTTCGCGGCGCGCTGCGGGCATCCGCTGGTCACCGGTTTCGGCGTTGCCGGCGATGAGCGCATCGGCGATATGGAGGACTATGTCAGGGCTTTCGAGATCGCTCGCGAAGCCGGGCTCGGCATCACCATCCATGCCGGCGAACTGACGGGCTGGGAGACGGTCCAGGCGGCGCTCGATCATATCCGTCCGTCCCGCATCGGCCATGGCGTGCGCGCCATCGAGAACCTGGACCTCGTCCGGCGCATCGCCGACGAGGGCGTCGTGCTGGAATGCTGCCCCGGTTCCAACATCGCGCTCAAGGTGTTCGACAGTTTCGCCGATCATCCGTTTCCGGCCCTGCAGGCGGCAGGCTGCAAGGTGACACTAAATTCCGACGATCCGCCCTATTTCTGGACCTCGCTGAAGCGGGAATACGACATTGCCGCCGAGCATTTCTCGATGAACGAAAAGGCGCTGGCCGCCGTCACCCGCACCGCCATCGAAGCCGCTTTCGTCGATAGAAAGACGAAGACGGCACTTCTTGCCCGGTTGAACAGCGCGGCACGCTGATTTCCGCCGACAAAGCTGTGGTCGGTGCGGGCCAAGCGGTTCCTTGGCCGGCGCATTGCCGCTAGGGTTTGCCGAGGCAGCTTGAAGCGCGGCGCGTCCGAAAGGGCTATGCGCGCATTTTCGGGCGCAGGCACCAGGAGAACACCATGAAGGGCGTCACCGTCGTCGACCACCCGCTTGTCCAGCACAAGCTGACCATCATGCGCAAGAAGGAAACCTCGACGGCTGGCTTCCGCCGGCTGCTGCGCGAAATCTCGCTGCTGCTCGGCTACGAGGTCACCCGCAACCTCGAACTGACGACGACGACCATCGAAACGCCGATGGAAACGATGGAAGCGCCGACGCTGGAGGGCAAGAAACTGGTCTTCGCCTCGGTGCTGCGCGCCGGCAACGGCTTGCTGGAAGGCCTGCTCGACCTGGTTCCGGCGGCCCGCGTCGCCCATGTCGGTCTCTACCGCGATCACGAAACGCTGGAAGCGGTCGAATATTTCTTCAAGGCGCCGAGCGATCTCGCCGACCGGCTGGTGATCGTCGTAGATCCAATGCTGGCGACCGCCAATTCGGCGATCGCGGCGATCGACAAGCTGAAAGAGCGTGGCGCCACCAACATCCGTTTCCTTTGCCTGCTGGCGGCGCCTGAAGGCATCGAGCGCTTCATCAAGGCGCATCCGGACGTTCCCGTCTTCACCGCTTCGATCGACCGCCAGCTCAACGAGAAGGGCTACATCATGCCCGGCCTCGGTGACGCCGGCGACCGCATGTACGGGACCAAGTAATACCAGGCGAAGTTCGCCTGGTACGATTTACCAAATGTTTACGCAAAGGCGCGGTTTTGGCGCGCGTTAAAGCGGCAAACACCATCCGGGTCTAACGATCGGCTGTCACTACGGCGCCGCGCGTCCATTTCGGACGCGCAAAGGACGCTGTAGCACTTTGATTTTGCGCATGAGCCTTTCCGAAAATCGATCCCGATTTTCGGGGTCATGCGGCGAGGCCGATCCATGCTGCGCAAGCTTCTCATCCTTGCCGTTTTCGCCGGTTCATCGGCATCGATACCGATTGTGTATCAGTCCAATCCGCAACTCGTCGAAAACCTGCTGAGGTCGGCGGTGCCGGGCAAACAAGCGGTCGAAGCCCAACCGGACGTCAATCTGGCATCGGTGCCCAACAAGCCCGCGGCACCGCTGCCGATGGGCCGCAAGGTGGTCGTCGCGGCTGACGAGCGCGGACATTTCTCATCGGCTTTCAAGTTCAACGGACGCCAGGTCGACGGCATGATCGACACCGGTGCGACATTGGTCGCCATCAACATTTCGACGGCACGCAGGATCGGCTTGTCGCTGAATGCTTCGGACTTCAGCCACGAGGTCAACACGGCCAACGGCACCATCAAGGCGGCCGTGGCCATGATCGACCGCCTGCAGATCGGCAACATCACGGTCAATGACGTCCAGACCATTGTGCTCGACGACAGGGCGCTGCGCACCAATCTGATCGGCATGAGCTTTCTCAACCGGCTCGACAAATACCAGGTCGAGAACGGCACGCTGCTGCTCGTCCAGTAAGGCTGTTCGTTTCCGCAATTCCAAGGGAAAGCGCTATGCGCTTTTCCCGGGAAGCCGTTTCACACTTTTCCTGAAATTGCTTTAGCCGCGCGGCAGAATCCGCCGGATGACCGACTTGTCGGCGGGCGGCTTCGAGGCGCCGACCGTATAGGCCGAAAGCACGGTTGCCGCGGCGGCCTCGGCATCGGCCGATGAGCGGGCATGGACCAGCGCCAGCGGCTCGCCGATCCCAACCTCCGCACCGACCGGCAACAGCCTGGTGATGCCGACCGCGGGGTCGATCTGGTCGTCCGGCCGCGTGCGCCCACCTCCCAGGCCGACCACGGCGAGCCCGATATCGCGGGTGGCGATGCCGGTGACGAAGCCGTTTGCGGTTGCCTTGACGGCAAATTCGATCGCCGCCGCTGGCAGATATTTTTCCGGTTTCTCGATGAAATCGGCGGGGCCGCCAAGCGCGGCCACCATGCGCGCGAAAGTGGCGGCGGCGCGGCCGCTGGCGAGCGTTTCGGTGGCGCGCCGCATGCCATCCTGATTGGACGACACCAGCCCGGCCGACTGCAGCATTTCGGCGGCCAGCGCCAGCGTCACATCCTCGAGCCTCCGGTCGCGAAACCGGCCGGCGAGGAAATCAACGGCGTTGCGCACCTCGACGGCGTTGCCGGCGGCCGACGCCAGCGGCTCGTTCATGCCGGTGATCAACGCCGAGGCCTTCAGCCCGGCGCCGTTGGCGATCTCAACCAGGCTGTTTGCGAGTGCGGTGGCGTCACGCGATTTTTCCATGAAGGCGCCGTTGCCGACCTTGACGTCGAGAACCAGCGATTGCAGCCCGGCCGCCAGCTTCTTCGACAGGATCGAAGCGGTGATCAGCGGCACCGATTCGACCGTGCCGGAGACGTCGCGGATCGCATAGAGCCGTCGATCGGCGGGCGCGAGGTCGGCGGTCTGGCCGATGATGGCACAGCCTGTTTCGAGCACCGCCTTGCGAAACAGCGCGACGTCGGGCTGGCTGATGTAGCCGGGGATGGCATCCATCTTGTCCAGCGTGCCGCCGGTGTGGCCAAGGCCGCGGCCCGAGATCATCGGCACATAGGCGCCGCAGGCGGCGACGATCGGCGCCAGCATCAGCGAGACATTATCGCCGACGCCGCCGGTCGAATGCTTGTCGGTGACCGGGCCGGGCAGGTCCGACCAGTCGAGCACATCGCCGGAATCGCGCATCGCCAGCGTCAGCGCCACGGCCTCGTCGCGGCTCATGCCGTTGAAGAACACCGCCATGGCGAAGGCGCCGGCCTGGCCATCGGTAACGGCGCCTGACGTCACGCCCTCGACGAAGCCGGCGATCTCCTCTTCCGACAGCCTGAGGCCATCGCGCTTGCGGCGGATGATTTCCTGGGGAAGCATCAGATCTCCAGCAGTCCGTCGCGAAACAGGCGGCGCAGGATCGTCGCCAGCCGCGCGCCGCCTACCGGTGCCATGTCCTTGGTCTCCTGGTGCGAAAGCTCGGCCCCGGTCATGCCGGCGGCCAAATTGGTGATGACCGAACAGGCGGCGACGCGCAGTCCGAGGAAGCGGGCGAGAATGACCTCCGGTACGGTCGACATGCCGACCGCATTGGCGCCCATGATGCGCGCCATGCGGATCTCGGCCGGCGTTTCGAAGCATGGGCCGGAGAACCACATATAGACGCCCTTGTGCAGGGTGGTGCCGGTCGCGTTTGCCGCCCGTTCGATGGCCTGGCGGATGCCGGCATCATAGGCTTCAGTCAGGCCGACGAAACGCCGGTCGCTTGGTTCGCCGATCAGCGGATTGGTGCCCGAGAAATTGATGTGGTCCGATATCAGCATCACCGAGCCCGGCGGCATGTCCGGATCGACCGATCCGGCGGCATTGGTGAGGATCAGCTTCGTGATGCCGATGCCGGCAAGCACTTCCAGCACCGGCCGCATCGCCGCGGCAACGCCGTGCTCGTAGTAATGGGCGCGGCCCGACAGCATCAGCACCGGCACGCCGGCAAACAGCCCGGCCACCACCTCGCCGGCATGCCCGGTGACACCGCTTCTGGGAAAACCCGGCAGGTCGGCATAGGAGATGCGGATCGGGCCCTCGATCTGGTCGACCAGACCGCCGAGGCCCGAACCGAGCACCAGTGCCGTGGCCGGCGCCAGGCCGTCCAGCCTTTCGACGAGATGATCCAGGGCTTTTTCCGTCATCGCTGCCAGCTGTTCATTTGAGCCCGTTGTTCACTTCAAAATATCGCCGCGGAAGCCGTAAGGCAGCATGTCGCCCATGGTCACGGTCTCGGCCACACCTGCATTGTCGCAGAGATAGAGCTTTGTTTCCGGCCGGCAGAATTCGGCCAGCCGCTGCCGGCAGCCGCCGCAAGGCGAGCATTTCGCCATGCGTTCGGCGATGACGGCGATCTCCACGATCTTGCCGCCGCCGCCCATAATGTAGTGGCCGAGCGCCGTGGTCTCGGCGCACCAGCCTTCCGGATAGGAGGCGACTTCGATGTTGGCGCCGGTAAAGACGCGCCCGTCTTCGGTTCGCAAGGCAGCGCCGACCGGAAACTTCGAATAGGGCGCGTAGGCCTTGGCCATGGCGGCCTTGGCGGCCTCGAACAGATCATGCGACATTCAGGTGTTCTCTCCGATGATCGTTTCAAAACCCGGCGCAAGGCCGGCCCGCCGCTCAACGTTCCTTGACATAAGGCACGCCGCCGGCGCGTGGCGGGATTGCCTTGCCGATGAAGCCGGCGAGCAGGATGACGGTGAGGATGTAGGGCAGCGCCTGCATGAACTGCGCCGGCACCTTGCCAATGATGGGCAGCGGTGATCCCTGCAGGCGGATCGACGCCGCGTCCAGGAAGCCGAACAGAAGACAGGCGAACATGGCGTTGACCGGCTTCCACTTGGCGAAGATCAGGGCTGCCAGCGCGATGTAGCCCTTGCCGGCGGTCATGTCCTTCACGAAGCCGCCATTTTGCACCATCGACAGGTAGGCGCCGGCAATGCCGGTGAGGATGCCGGTGCAGATCAGCGCCCTGTAGCGCAGCCAGGCGACCGATATGCCGGCGGTGTCGACGGCGGCCGGGTTCTCGCCTACGGCGCGCAGGCGCAGGCCGAAGCGGGTGCGAAACAGCACCCACCAGGTGAACGGCACCATCAGGAAGGCAAGATAGACCAGGATCGAGTGGCCCGACAGGAGCTCGGCATAGATCGGTCCGATGACCGGCACGTCGCGGATGGCCTCGGCGCCCGGCAAGGTGATGGCCTCGAAGCGCTCGCCCGGTTGCAGCGCCGGCGTGCGCCCGCCCTGCTGGAACCAGGCCTGGCCGAGGATGATGGTCGAGCCGGCAGCGATGAAATTGATCGCCACGCCGGAGACGATCTGGTTGCCGCGATGGGTGATCGAGGCAAAGCCGTGGATCATGGCGAAGGCGACCGAGATCAGGATCGCCATGCCAAGGCCGACAAAGGCCGAATGGAACACGGAAGCGGCGGCCGCGCCGGCGAAGGCGCCGACCAGCATCTTGCCTTCGAGGCCGATGTCGAAGATGCCGGCGCGTTCCGAATAGAGCCCGGCGAGGCAGGCAAGCAGCAGCGGCACCGACAGGCGGATGGTGGAGTCCAATGTCTGGATGATCGCGTTGAACACATCCATCTCAGGCACCTTTCCCCTTGACCGCTTCCATGCCCACCGATCGCGGACTGAACGAGGCGAACAGCGCCTGGATGTAGGGCCGGAACATGTGCTCGAGGGCACCGGCAAACAGGATCACCAAGCCTTGAATGATGACGATCATATCGCGGCTGATTGCCGGCATCTCGAAGGCGAGCTCGGCGCCGCCCTGGTAGAGCATGCCGAACAGGATCGCCGCCAGCACGATGCCAACAGGGTGCAGGCGGCCCATCAGCGCCACGGCGATGCCGACGAAGCCGGCGCCGGAAACGAAGTCGATGGCGACATTGTGCTGATCGCCCATCACCGGATTGAGTGCCATCATGCCGGCCAGCCCGCCCGAGATCATCATGGCGGTGATGATGATGCGGGTTTCGGAAATGCCGGCATAGCGTGCCGCTTTCGGGCTGTGACCGTAGGTGCGCATTTCATAGCCGAGCTTGGTGCGCCAGATCAGCAGCCAGACCAGGAAGGCCATGACCAGGGCCAGCAGGAAGGTGACGTTGAGCGGCGCCGAACGGATCTTGGCGCCGAACAGCTCGATGATCCAGTTGAGCTTGGGCAATTCCGCGCCGGCGAGGAAGTTACGCGTCTGCGGGGCTTGCGAGGCGGCTGGCTTCAACGGGCCGACCAGCAGGTAAACCATGATCGAGGCGGCGATGAAGTTGAACATGATGGTGGTGATGACGATGTGCGAGCCACGCTTGGCCTGCAGATAGGCGGGGATGAGCGCCCATAATGCGCCGACCGTCGCCGCAGCAAGGATCGCCAGCGGGAAGGTCAGCCACCATGGCAGTGTGCTGTCGAAGCTCAGGCAGACGATGGCGATGCCGAGGCCGGCGATGTAGGCCTGCCCTTCGGTGCCGATGTTGAACAGGCCGCAATGCGCGGCCACCGCCACCGAAAGCCCGGTGAAGATGAAGGTGGTGGCATAAAAGAGGGTGAAGGCGATGCCGGTGCCTTTGCCGAAGGCGCCTTCGACCAGGATGACGGCTGCGCGCAACGGATTCTCGCCGACCAGAAGCACGACGAAGCCGGCGACGACGAAGGCGACGAACAGATTGATCAGCGGGATCAGGCCATAGTCGGCCCAGGCCGGCAGTTTGGCGTAAGGCGCGCTCATTGCGCGGCCTCCTGGTGCTCGATGCCGGCCATCAGCAGGCCGAGCTCGCCCTCGGTCGCTTCGGGGCCGCGTTCGCCGACGATGCGGCCGGCAAACATCACCAGGATACGGTCGGACAGCGAACGGATCTCGTCAAGCTCGACCGACACCACCAGCACCGCCTTGCCCTGGTCGCGCATGGCGATCAGGCGCTTGTGGATGAATTCGATGGCGCCGACATCGACGCCGCGTGTCGGCTGGCCAACGATCAGAACACCAGGGTCCTGTTCCATCTCCCGCGCCAGCACGATCTTCTGCTGGTTGCCGCCGGAAAAATTGGCGGTCTTCAGCCGGCAGTCGGCCGGGCGGATGTCGTATTTGGCGATCTTGTCCCTGGCATCGTTGCGGATGGCATCGATGTTGAGGAACGGGCCCTTCAAATAACGGGGATCATCGTGATAGCCGAGGATCGAATTCTCGTTCTCCTCGAAGGCCAGCACCAGCCCGACGTGATGGCGGTCCTCCGGCACATGCGCCAGCCCGCGATCGCGCAGTTCGCCGGGGTCGGCGGCGCCGGTCAGGTCGATCGGCTTGCCGTCGAGCATGACCGAGCCGGACACCGCGCGCCTGATGCCGGAAATCGCCTCGAGCAGTTCGGATTGTCCGTTGCCGGCGACACCGGCGATGCCGACGATCTCGCCGGCCCTGATATCGAAGGAGATGTCGTCGACCATGGTGACGCCGCGCGTATCCCTGACCGTCAGGTTCTTGACAGCGAGCTTGACGGCGCCGGCCTCGGCCTCGCCCTTCTCGACCCGCAAGAGCACGCGCCGCCCGACCATCAGCTCGGCCAGTTCCTCGACCGTGGTCTTCCTGGTCTCGCGCGTCGCCACCATCGTGCCCTGGCGCATCACCGACACCGTGTCGGTAATGGCCATGATCTCGCGCAATTTGTGGGTGATCAGCACCACCGTCTTGCCCTGGTCCTTCAACTGCCGAAGGATGCGGAACAGGTGATCGGCCTCGGCCGGTGTCAGCACGCCCGTAGGCTCGTCGAGGATCAGGATCTCGGCGCCGCGATAGAGTGCTTTCAGGATCTCTACCCGCTGCTGCAGGCCGACCGGCAGTTCCTCGATGATTGCATCGGGATCGACTTCCAGCCCGTATTCACGCTCCAGCCGCTCCAGTTCGGAGCGCGCCTTGGCGATGCTCTTCTTCAGCAGCGCATCGCTTTCGGCGCCGAGGATGACGTTCTCCAGCACCGTGAAATTGTCGACCAGCATAAAGTGCTGATGCACCATGCCGATGCCGAGCGCGATGGCGTCATTGGGGGTTTTGATCGAGGCCGGCTGGCCGCCAACGCGGATCTCGCCGCTGTCGGCCTGGTAGAAGCCGTAGAGGATCGACATCAGCGTCGACTTGCCAGCTCCGTTCTCGCCGACAATGCCGTGGATCGTGCCGCGACCGATCTCAAGATTGATGTCCCGGTTGGCGCGCACCGCACCAAAGCTCTTGTTGATGCCGATCAACTCGATTGCGGCTTGCGCCATGCAGCCTGTCCCACTCTTATTTTTTTATCGCTTGGTCAAAACGCCTAGCATGACGCTCCGCCCGTGCCAATTGCCGGAGCCGGTTCACTCTCGACAAATCCCGGTGCGCTTGTCAATTTGCAACGTGGCCAGGGCCTTCACATTCGCTAGTATGACGGAGCCGAAATTCGCATCGCGGCGCAAGACATCGCGATGAAGACTGGGGAATTCACATGATCATGCCCGCCGACCGGCTGACGACGCTGGAGATCCGCGCCGCCGAGCAGGAGAAGACCATCGAGGAACTGTCCGGCCAGATCGCCGAGCAGTGGAAAGTGATCGAGCGCATGCAGCGCAAGCTCGACGCGCTTGCGGATCGCTTCCTGGCGCTGGAGGAGCAGACAGGAGATGAAGTGCCGGTAACCAAGCCACCGCACTGGTGAGGAAAGGGAAGGTGCACGCCGTGGTCAGTGAAAGCGATCGCATTGCGCGGGCCGGCGAATATGTGCTCGGTCTTATGAACGACAAAGACCGCGAACGGGCCGAACGTGACCTGGAGGTCGATCCCGCCTTCCGCGACGCGGTCGTGCGACTTGCCGAGCAGATGTATTTCTTCGACCGTTACGGAAAACGCGGCCTGCTGCCTGGCAGGCATTGGGAACTGGTTACCCAACGCCTAGCCGAGTTACCTCAGATGCGCAGCGTCGAGCTCGGCGGCAATGAGGTCAAACCGCGCACGGTGATCCGAAGCCTGTCGCAGCGGCCGCATGGCATCGGCGTGCACGCGCTGGGCGGCCGGCGTGGATTTGTGGTTGCCGCCGGACTGATGGTGGCGTTCGCGCTGGGCTGTCTCGTCGCGAAGCTGCTATAGGCGAGGCCGGCGTGACATCAGCGCCATCGTCTCGCCGTCCGAACCGCTTATCTCAACGGTATTCCAGCCAAGGGTCGCGTAGAAATCACGCGCATCCCATGTGTAGAGATAGAGCGTCTCGACGCCCCGTGACGCGGCATGGGCTTCCGTTGCCTTGACCAGCGCGGTGGCGATGCCTCGGCGTCGATACCTTGCATCGACAACCAACCCGGCCAGCCATGGCGTCAGATCATGCATGGGCTCCAGCTCGTGGCGGACCAGCAGGCATGTCCCGACCGGGGTGTCGCCGATCCGGGCCACGAATGCCGCCTCGAAGCCGTCACCGGCGATCAAGTCGCGAAGCCCTGCCGCATCTTCACCGAGGGTCCTTCCGGTTCCCGCGAAAAAGGTAGCCAGGCGCAGTTGCGCGACAGCTGCTATGTCGTGCTCGCCCATGGGTCCGATCGTCGGCTGCATCTGTATCCCCAAACGGTGTCCGGCACGGAGCGAAGGTTTCGCTCGAACCCGTATAAGGCAAAACCGCCGGGCTGGCGCCCGGCGGTTTGCAGATCATGGCTGTGTGTTCGTGCCGCTCAATAGGGGCAAGCGTTGTCAGCCGTATAGTCGTGTACTTCGACCTTGCCGGCAATGATGTCGGCCTTGGCTTTTTCGACGGCCGCCTTCATCTCGTCCGTCACCAGCGCCTTGTTGTTGTCGTCCATGGCGTAGTCGACGCCGCCTTCCTTGAGGCCCAGATTCTCGACTCCGCCCTTGAAGGTGCCGTTCTTGCCGTCCATGAAGGCGGTGTAGACGGCGACGTCGACGCGCTTCAGCATCGAGGTGAGCACCTTGCCGGGCTGCAGGCCGTTCTGGTTGGAATCGACGCCGATGCCGAGCTTGCCGGCATCTGCCGCCGCCTGCAGCACGCCGACGCCGGTGCCGCCTGCCGCGGCATAGACCACGTCGGAGCCCTGGTCGATCTGCGTCTTGGCGATCTCGCCGCCCTTGGCCGGATCGTTCCAGGCAGCCGGCGTATCACCCGTCATGTTCTGGATGACGTCGGTCGCACCAGCCGACTTGGCGCCGCCGACATAGCCGCATTCGAACTTGCGGATCAGCGGGATATCCATGCCGCCGACGAAGGAGACCTTCTTCGACTTCGAAGCCATGGCCGCCAGGACGCCGACGAGGTAGGAGCCCTCCTGTTCCTTGAACTTCAGCGACCGCACGTTCGGCAGATCGACCTGGTCGTCGATGATGGCGAAGTTCAGGTCGGGATATTCGGCGGCGACCTTGGCCAGCGCGTCCGTCCAGGCAAAGCCGGCCATGACGATCGGGTTGCGGCCGTCCTCGGCGAAGCGGCGCAGCGCCTGCTCACGCTGCGAGGCATTGGAGACCTCGAATTCGACGTAAGCCGTGCCGGTTTCCGTCTTGAATTTTTCGGCGCCGTTGTAGGCAGCCTCGTTGAAGGATTTGTCGAACTTGCCGCCGAGATCATAGAGGATGGCCGGCTGGACATCCGCGGCGAAAGCCGGAAGAACCATTGCGGTTGCGGCCAGGAGGCCGAGAACGATACGTTTCATGTGATCCACACCCTGTCGGTTATTTTTTCCGTTACGCGCCGCATGCCGGCCCGGTTCTCCGGCAGGCATACGACGTCAGCCAGGAGTGTACTCCCTCCCGCTCGGCGGCAATCTGGCATGGCCCGAAACAAAATTCACGCGGAATTTTGACCTTTTGGAAAAGCTTGGTGCGGGCAAGCCGCACCGCAGCTTGTCCTTGCGCCAAGTGTCAGGCGGAGGCGGCGGCAGGGATGGCGCAAGCGACGCCAGTGCCTTTGAGGTTGCACGTGCCGTAAGGATTCTTCGCCAGATATTGCTGGTGATCGGATTCTGCGAAGTAGAATTCGGCCGCCGGCGCGATCTCGGTGGTGATCCTGCCGTGGCCGGCACCGCGCAGCGAGGTCTCATACGCATCGCGCGAGGCGCTCGCCGCCGACAATTGCGCCTCGTCGCTCGTGTAGATCGCGGACCGATAGGCGGTGCCGACATCATTGCCTTGGCGCATGCCTTGCGTGGGGTCGTGGCTTTCCCAGA
Organism: Mesorhizobium sp. M7A.F.Ca.US.011.01.1.1; assembly: GCF_003998295.1. Lineage (NCBI taxonomy): Bacteria > Pseudomonadati > Pseudomonadota > Alphaproteobacteria > Hyphomicrobiales > Phyllobacteriaceae > Mesorhizobium > Mesorhizobium sp. M7A.F.Ca.US.011.01.1.1. Next base: position 410,808 of record NZ_RZRT01000003.1, on the reverse strand, counting down.
ACAGCTTCAGAAGCCCGGCATAGGAGACGATCTCGGGGTCATGGACCACCAGCACCACTTCGGCATGGCCGGTAAGCCCGGTGCAGGTCTCCTGATGGGTCGGATTGGGGGTGAAGCCGCCGGCATAGCCAGCCGCGGTGACCCAGACGCCTTCGATCTGCCAGAACAGCCGCTCCGCACCCCAGAAGCAGCCCAGTCCGAACATCGCCGTCTGCAGCCTCTCGGGATAAGGACCCTTGAGCGGTCTTTTCAAGACCTTGTGTCTGGATGCGGTCGGGATCGCCTTGGCGCGGCCCGGCAGGGCCTCGGAGGGCTTCGGCATATTGAGCTTCTTGTTCAGCATGTCGCTGAGAAAGAACATGCGCGGCTCCTCTTCGGGTGAAACGCAAGAAGCCGCATGACGGCGGCTTTGTTTGAGCATCGGATTTCCCAAAACCGGCAACCGCTTTTGGGTCCGATGCTCTAGGTGGCGGCGAACTGCCCAGCACGCGGTGGCCGCCTGTAGCCTATCGCATAGAGCAGGAAAGCCAGCACCGCGAACACGGCGAAGCCCGGCTGATTCAGCACCCAGGCGATGGCGCCGTCCCACAGCAGCGGGCTGGCCTTGGTTCGGATGAAGGTTTCGAAGGCGGCCCGCGTGTCGGGGGAGACCGCCAGCCAACTGGTGTTGAGCGGGGTCAGCACCAGAACGGAGGCCGCCACGGTGCGTGTCGCGTCGAGCACCGCCATGATGACGGAAATCGACAGCGCGATCATTGCGGCAAGACGAAAGACGAAGCGAAACATCAGAACCCTCCTCCGGGCTGGTCCCCCTCCCGAGGGGCCTTTCAGAGATAGAATGCGCATGGCTGGATCGCAATCGCCATACGCGAATTTGCAGACTCACACTCAGGTCAACAGAAGGCCGCACGACAGTCGGTCGGGTGGCTTTTCATTGACATGTGAGGGCAGCTATGCTAACAATTTCGGTATGGTGCTGACTTGCGCCGACGACCCGCCGCACAGGCGGGTTTTTGCGTTTGGTGCCTTGCAAACCGACGTGCCGGCGAAGTCTTTAAAGACCGGGTGAACCCGGATTCCTTGCTCTGCGCGAATTATACGGCCGGCTTCCTTTTGCGCCGATGGACACGCCAGACGGCGAAAATGCCGCCGCCAATGGCGCCGATCACGAGGCCGGCCAGGCCGGTGAACACGGCAAAATAGCCGCAGGCGCCCTCGAAACAGCTCATCTCGGTGGCATCAGCGATCACCGAGCCGATGGCGAATCCGCCCACGGCGCCGATGACCGCGCCCAGGACGATGCCGAGCAGCGCGGCGACGACCGAGACGAAGGCCGATGGGCTTTCGGTTTCCGGATTGACATAAACGGCATCGGCTTCGGATCCATGGCGCAGCAGATAGATGCAGAGACCGCCGATGGCGATCTGAGCGGCCGTGATGGCAAGCGCCTGACCCGAAAAGACGAAATCCGAAATCGTCAGTGCACAGGCCTGCCAGGCCACCAGCCAGACGATTGTGGCGATCTGCCAGATGGTGAACCGCCGCGGGAAGCGGGCCGAGCGGCCGAAGGCGAGGCCGAGCAGGTAAAGCCCCCACAGGATGGTGACGATGTCGACGGCGAGCCCGCCATAGATAAGGTAAAACACGCTGTCTGGCAGGCCGGTGGCGCCGACCGCGGGCCAGACGGAGATCAGGCCGTAGACCGACCACGCCATGACGAAGACAAGCCAGCCCACCGGCACGAAGGACAGCCCGCTGTCCGGCCGCCTGACTGGCGTCTGTCCATTGCTCGATGTCATGTCCGCACAATGCCCCCGCAAAGCCTCGGCACCCGACAGGCAACTCCGGGGGAAGTCAAGGGCGGCCGGCCCCGCGGTCCTGCCTGTGCACACCATTGCAGCGGCGGCGCCTGTAAAAACGGGCATGCCGGCCGCCTTGTGAAACACTGTGTGGCCGGCAAAGCGAATAGACTGCCGTTATGGCTTGGCATTCGGCGCCGGATCGACTAGATGAGCCCCGCGCCTGTTGCTTCGGCTCAGGTGCGGGGAAGGGCGTTCGCTGGTTGGCGGCCCCGGCGCGGATTTCCACGCCTCAGCCCCAAGGGAGGTGCTTCTCCCCAACCCGCACGGCGAAACCGGCCGACGCGACATGCATGGACGGAGAGGTGGCCGAGTGGTTGAAGGCGCACGCCTGGAAAGTGTGTTTACGGGAGACCGTAACGCGGGTTCGAATCCCGCTCTCTCCGCCAATTTGCACCCCAGCCGGAGTTGCCTGGAGCCGGCGCCCAGGGCACACGGACCAAGGCAATCCTCGTCGAGCGCCACGGAGGACCCGAGGTTCTGCAGCTTGCGGAGATCGGCTTGGCGCCGCCATCGCGTGGCGAGGTCCAGATCCGTCACGCATTCATTGGGGTCAACTTCATCGACGTCTATTGCAGGACCGGCTATTTCGACCTCCTGCAGCCGCCGGGCGTTCCGGGCATTGAAGCCGCCGGTCTCATCGTAGCGGTCGGCCCGGAGGTTTCAGGCTTTTCAGTCGGCGACCGCATTGCCTATGCATGCCCGCCGGTCGGCGCCTACTGGCGCAGGCTGCCGACGCTCATCGCGATCTCGAGGCCAGGAGGACAACCAGGGCGCTTGTGCTGAAGGTGTGATAGTGTTGCCCCGGTGCTGTCATATTCTGAACAGGGCCGAATACCGGAGAATGGCAGCAAAACGGTCGATCATCTCGCCCTAGGCCGTGAACTCATAAATTGGGGAGACCGGGATCGGTGGGAACGGACGCCGACTTCCTGTACCGAGCTGCTTGGATAGGCGCCATGGTCGCCAAGGTCTGACGATCCTTATTTCAACCGTACTCAGTCGCGGTAGCGCAGCGTTTCCAGCACGAGTGCGAAAGCCGGCGAGGGTTGGCGCCGGCTTGGATAGTACAGGTGATATCCCGGCCGGAGTGGGCACCAGTCCTCAAGAACACGCACCAGGCGACCCTCTTCAAGGGGGGAGGTCACCAGGTCCTCGGGCAGGTAGGCGAGCCCGAATCCCTCAAGGCTGGCCTGACGGATCATCGCGAGGGTGTTGAACGCTGCGTGTCCTTGAACGCGCACCTTCAGCTCCCGCCCCTCCTGGCGAAACTCCCACGGTGCGAGCCCGCCTGTGGGCAGTCGCAGGGCTATGCACGCGTGATCGGCAAGGTCTTCAGGCGCGACCGGACGGGAGCGGCTTACGAAGTATGAAGGCGCTGCCACAACCGCCATGCGGAAGTCTGGTCCGATGCGCGCCGAGATCATGTCCTTGTCCACCTGTTCGCCAAGCCGCACACCCGCGTCGAAGCGATCGGCCGCAATGTCTGCCAAGCCGTAGTCATGGATGATCTCGACCCTGATGTCGGGATAGTCGCGCATGAGCCCGACCATGGCAGGCCAGATGATAGTCTCGCCGGCATGCTCCACGGTGGTGATCCGGACTGTGCCGGCCGGCTTCTCGCGCAGGGCGCTGAGGGCGGCAATTTCGCTTGCGATCTCATCGAAGTTGGGAGCGATGCTTCGGAACAGACGATCCCCCGCTTCGGTGAGCGAGACGCTGCGGGTCGTGCGGGTCAGCAGCCTAACGCCGAGGCGCTCTTCCAGCGTCCGGATCGAATAGCTCAGAGCCGACTGCGACACCCCGAGCTTGGCGGCCGCCTTGGTGAAGCTGCGCTCGCGGGCGACGGCGATGAAGGTCAGGAAGTCATCCAGACTGTCGCGACGCATTCATCAACCCCACTTCTAAGCCCATGCAGATTATACCATCTAATTGCATGCCGCTAAAGGAGCTAACTTCCTGACCTCAAGGCCAGACGGTCCGGAGCAACTCTCCGCGCAATGCCTACCGTCCAACTGGCCACCGAAGGAGAACAAAATGAAGAAGGTAATCGTGGGCGCGCTCGCCGCCCTCACCATGATCGTGAGCCCTGCCGCCTTTGCTCAGGAAGCGACGGGCGCCGTCCCCCGCGCCTACATGATCGGCAGCTATGACATCAAGGATAAGGCGGTGTTTCAGCAGTACATCGAAGCCGCCTCGCCGCTCGTCACCAAGTATGGCGGCCGGGTGATCGTCTACAACCCCAATGTCACTGCCATCGAAGGAAGCTCGAGATCGGTGATCGCCATCGCCGAGTTCCCGAGCCTTGCTGACGCCCAGCGCTACTACAACTCGCCGGAATACACGGCGGCCCGGCAGTTTTTCACCAAATCGACCGAAGGATTTCGCATCATCACCGAAGGCGCCGGCCTTCCGCAGTGACGCAGTCCGCTGGCGGATGGATACCGGCATGGGCGGCGTCAGCCCCTGCTGGCCATCGCGTCCGAATTCGAGGCCGAGCTGCGGCCTAGAGAACAGGAGCCCAATATGAGTGTTTGGTTCATCACCGGCGCAGGCCGGGGCCTCGGTCTGGATATCGCCAAGGCCGCATTGGCGGCGGGCCACAAGGTGGTGGCAACCGGCCGCAACACGGAAAAGGTCGCAAGGGCCGTCGGAAAGTCCGAGAACGTCCTTATCGTCAAGCTGGACGTGACGAGCGCGGCCGACGCCGAAGCCGCTGCCCAGGCAACGCTTGACCGGTTTGGCCACATCGACGTGCTGGTCAACAATGCGGCGAGTTTCTTTGCCGCGTATTTCGAAGAGCTGACCGCCGAACAGATGCGACTGCAGCTCAGCACCAGCCTCGTCGGTCCCATGAACGTGACGCGGGCCTTTCTGCCAGCGATGCGCAAGCAGCGGTCCGGCAGGGTCATTTCGATCTCTTCGACGGCCGGGCTAATGGGCTTCGAGTTCTGCACGGCCTATTCAGCCTCGAAGTTCGGCCTCGACGGCTGGATGGAGGCGCTGCAGACCGAAGTCGTGCCGTTCGGCATCGAGACGATGATCGTGAACCCGGGCTTTTTCCGCACCGAGCTTCTCACGGAAGAGTCGACCAACTATGCCGCGCCTTCCGTCGAGGACTACAACGAACGGCGGACGGCGCAGATCGCTTTCTGGCGTTCTCAAAACGGCAAGCAAGGGGGTGACCCCGCAAAGCTTGCGCACGCACTGATCACGCTCGCGGCTGGGGACGTGCTGCCCCATCGTTTCCTTGCCGGTGCCGATGCCATTGCGACGGCAGAGCAGAAGATTGCCATTCTGCAGCAGCAGATCGATGCCTATCGCGAGCTCTCGAGTTCCCTCGCCATCGACGAGAATGGCCATAACTAAGCGACCCCTGCGGAACATCCGTACTTGCGGTGCTGGTGGCTGAACACCACTGGCACTGCAATTCCGAGGTGAAGACTTCGTGGCTGCGGCAGCCCCAAAACGGCCACCTGTGGATTGATCAAATACGTCCGCTAAGAGGTCGATTGTCGACTGGCGGCTTTCCTATTGCAGCGGAATCTGATTCCAGACTCTGCATGAGCCGATATGACCTGACCGACTCCGAATGGCACGTGATCGAGCCACTTTTGCCCAAAAGGCCACGAGGGGTGCCGCGTGTCGATGATCGGCGCGTGCTAAACGGCATCTTCTGGGTGCTGCGATCCGGTGCGCCTTGGCGGGATCTACCAGAGCGGTATGGTCCACGCACCACCTGTTACAATCGCTTCGTCCGATTGCGGAAAGCAGGCGTGTGGGACCGCCTCATGGAAGCTATCACCAAAGTCCATGACGGCAAGGTGCAGATGATCGACACCTCTATTGTTCGCGTCCACCAGCAGGGCGCGACGGCAAAAAAGGGGGATCGAGATCATTGTCTCGGTCGTTCCCGAGGCGGGCCGACAACCAAAATCCATGCTCTTGTCGACGCCAAAGGCATGCCGATCAAATTGATGCTCACGGCAGGTCAGATGAGTGATATTGCCTCGGCAGCGGACCTGATCACGGATTTGCCGGAGGGTGCCATGCTACTCGCCGACAAGGGCTATGATGCCAACGCCTTGCGTAATGCGGTCAGCAAGCGAAAAGCATGGGCCAACATCCCGCCCAAGGCCAACCGCAAGGACCCAATCTGCTTCAGCCCCTTCTTGTATAAGGCCGCAACTTGGTTGAGCGCTTCTTCAACAAAGCCAAGCAGTTCCGCCGCATCGCAACCCGCTACGACAAGTTGGCTGAGAACTATCTTACCGCGCTCAAACTCGTCGCAATCCGCATCTGGCTACGCGGTAATGAGTCTACGTCCTAGATCACCGCTTCCTCGAGGAACGGCTCGTTGCGCTCTATGCGCTCGTAACAGAACGGCGACAGATCGAGCGTCTGGAAAGCCCCGTGAACGATGAGTTCTGAAACTCCCCGGCCCACGGCTGGCGACTGTTGCAGCCCGTGCCCCGAGAAGCCGTTGGCAAACATGAAATTGGTCACCTGCGGGTGGAAGCCGACGATGCCATTGTGGTCGAGCATGTTGTACTCGTAGTGGCCGGTCCAACTGGTCTGGACCTTGAGGGCATCGAAGGCCGGGACGCGATGCCAGAGCGCCGGCCAGATATATTCGTCGAACTCTTCATAGTGCATTTCGAAGTCGTCGTAGCCGGCCGGCCCGTCGCCCTGCGGGGTGTTGCCGGTGAGAAAAAGCTCGCCTTCCGGGCGCACGAATGTACCGGAAAGGTCGATGACGTTAGGCATCCGGCCAGGGATCGGATTGGCGCTGGCGAAGACGAAGCTGTAGCGCTTGTACGGCGCGACCGGGATCGACAGGCCGGCCATGGCTGCGACCTGTTGCGCGCGCGGACCCGCGGCGTTGACCAATGTTCCGCAGGCGATCGTCTGGCCGGTCGCGAGGCGCACCGAGACGACCCGCCCGTTGGCGATGCCAAGCTCCGTCACGGCATTGTCGATATACTCGACACCGCTGGCGCGGGCGGCTCGGCGGAAACCGTTCATCAGCCCCATGGAATCGAACCAGCCCTCTTCCCGGGCCCCCCAGGAACCGCCGCCGAGATCATCCACGTTGAGCCAGGGAAAGCGATCCTTCAGCGGGCCCGGCTCGAGGAAGACAGTGTGAGCCCCGAGACTTCGCTGCAGGTCGACGCGCTCGCGGGCCGCTTCGACGTCGTCCGGGGAGCAGCAGTAGAGATAGCCGTGCTCACGAAAGCCGAGATCGGGCGCCGGCTCGTCCTTGTAGAAGGGTGCCATGCGCTCCTGGAAGGTGCGGATGACCTCGATGCCGAACTGGCTGATCTTCACATTGATCGGATTGGAATATTGCTGCCGGATCGCGCTGGTGGACAGCGCTGTCGATGAAAACTCGTAACTGCTATCGCGCTCGACCACGAGGATCGAGGCACCGCTGCCCAGCGCCTGGCTCAGCCAGTAGGCCGTGGACGAGCCGACAACCGCTCCGCCGACGATGACGATGTCGTAGGCGTTGCGCGATGGCGCTTTGTAAGGCGGGATCGCCATGGCTCGACTCCAAGCTACTGGTTGAACAATGCGATCAGGGCATCCGAGCCCCGCGCAAGAAGGCCAAGGTCCGAACCGACGGCAACCATGGTGAAGCCTTCGGCAAGGTAGCGGTCGGCATCGGCCTTTGCCGGCGCCAGGATGCCGCTTGCCTTGCCTGCCGCAGTTGCGGCCTGACGCACGGACGAGATTGCCTCCTGGACATGTGCCGCGCCGGGATTGCCCATCGCGCCCATATTGGTGGAAAGATCGCCGGGACCGACGAAGAGAACGTCGACGCCGTCGACCGCCGCGATCTCGGCGGCATTCGCCACGCCCAATTCATCCTCAATCTGCACGGCGAGAAGCTGCTGCTCACGCGCCTTGGCGTGGTAGCCGGCGATGCGGCCGAAGGCGTTGGCGCGGTGACCGACCGAGAAGCCGCGAAATCCGCCGGGCGCATAGGTCATGGCCGCGACGATGGCGCGGGCCTGATCGGCGGTCCGTACATTGGGGATCATCAGGCTGCGTGCGCCGATATCCAGCGCCTGCTTGATCAGATTGGGATCGTCGGAGGGCAGCCTGACGACAGCCTCGCTGTCGAAGCCGCCCATCACCTGAAGCTGCGCCATGATGCTGCGCAGATGGTTGGGGCTGTGTTCGCCGTCGATGAGCACCCAATCGGCTCCGGAGCCGGCGACGATCTCCGTGGTGAGCGCCGAAGCCAGCGAGCACCAGATGCCGATGTGAGCCTGGCCAGCCGCTGTGGCAGCTTTCAGCGTGTTGAGGCGTTCTTGCATCTTGCGATCATCTCCAATCATCTGGATTGAAATTTGTATGATGTCCTATATCATATGGCTTCAAAACGCTGCAAGATGCGATGTACGGACTTTTGAATGGGAGCTGGAGAATGAGGATCGGGTTCATCGGGCTTGGCGTCATGGGAGCACCGATGGCGCGCCACCTGGCCGATGCCGGGCATGAGATCGTCACCGTTCTCAATCGCTCCCCTCTACCGCAGGGCCTGACCGCATCGGTCGTCGCGTCCGCCGCCGAAGTGGCACGGCGGTCCGAGATCATCATCACCATGCTGCCCGACACGCCTGACGTCGAACGCGTCCTATTGGGCGAGGACGGCGTCCTGGAAGGACTGTCAGCCGGCAAGCTGGTCGTCGACATGAGCTCGATCAGCCCCATCGCCACGGCGGCGTTCGCGGCGAAACTGCGAGAGAAGGGAGCCGGCTACCTCGACGCCCCGGTCTCGGGCGGCGAGGTCGGCGCCAAGGCGGCAAGCCTCACCATCATGGTCGGCGGCCCGGCCGCCGAGTTCGAGCGGGCGCTGCCGATCTTTGAGACACTTGGCAAGAACGTCACTTCGATCGGCGAGCAGAATGGCGCCGGGCAGACCTGCAAGATCGCCAACCAGATCATCGTCGCGCTCAACATCGAGGCCGTGGCCGAAGCGCTTGTCTTCGCCAGCAAGGCCGGGTGCGACCCGACGAAGGTGCGCGGCGCCCTGATGGGTGGCTTCGCCGCTTCCCGCGTCCTGGAAGTGCATGGCCAGCGCATGATCGACCGGACCTTCGCCCCAGGCTTCCGCATCAAGCTCCACCAGAAGGATCTCAACCTGGCGCTTGACAGTGCCCGCGTCCTTGGCGTGGCGCTGCCGAACACCGCCATGGCGCAGCAACTGATGAATGCCTGTTCAGGCCATCCAGGCGGCGCCGAGGCCGATCACTCGTCTCTCGTCCGGGCGCTGGAGATCCTCAGCGGCCACGAACTGTCAAAAGAAAAGGAGTAAAACCGATGCGCGGAACCGGCAAGGCCGAGATCTTCGTGATGCTGGCCCATCCCGTGGCCCATGCCAAGAGCCCCGGCATATTCAACGAGATCTTCGAGCAGAAGGGCCTCGACAGCCTCATGGTGCCCTTGAGCTGCCGCCCGGAGGATTTCGAGACCTTCTGGGCCGGCATCACGGCAGCCGAGAATATCAGGGGCGTGATCATTTCGGTGCCGTACAAGGTTGCGGTCTACCACAAATGCTCCGCCGCGCATGACCGCGCCGCGCGGGTGGAAAGCGCCAACTCGGTGCGACGGCTGCCGGATGGCAGCTGGTATGCCGACAATTTCGACGGCGTCGGCTTCATCGATGCGCTCAAGGCAAACGGACATCAGATCGCCGGCCGCCGCATTCTTCAAGTCGGTGCCGGTGGCGCCGGTGCCTCGCTCGCCTATTGTCTCGCGGAAGCCGGCGCCGACGAAATCCGCCTTACCGACATCGATACGGCGCGTGCCGGGAAACTGGCGGCGCTGGTTGGCCGCGCGTTCCCGAAATGCCGCATCCAGGTCGGAGAGGCCGAGCCTTCCGGCATGCATATGGCGATCAACGCCACACCTGTCGGCATGCATGCCGGCGATCCGCTGCCGCTTGACGTCAGCCGGCTGACCCCGGATATGACGGTCGTGGACATCATCATGGAGCCTGCGGAAACCGCTCTGCTGCGGGCGGCCAAGGGGGTCGGCTGCCGCGTTCAACCGGGACGCCCGATGATGGATTTCCAGGTCCGGGCGATGTCCGAATTCTTCGACATCGAAGGCAAGGACCGCGGCCATGGCTGAGACACCGACTGCCGTCGTCGTCGGCGGCACGTCCGGCATCGGACGCGCTATCGCGCAGCGCTTCGCCGAAGACGGTTATCATGTGGTCGTCTCCGGCCGGGATGCGACGAGAGGCAATGAGGCGGCCGGCTCCTGCCAGGCGGCAGGCGCGCCGCGTGCGCTGTTTGTCCAGACAGATGTCGCAGATAGCGGCTCAGTCGAGGCTCTGGCACGGATTGTCAGCGACGGGTTCGGCACGCCTCACGTCGTCGTCAACTGCGCCGGCATCTTGCAGAGCGGCAAGTACGTCCTTGATCAGGATCTGGACGAGGACGAGAAGATGTGGCGGGTGAATTATCGCGGCACGCTGTTGGGGTGCCAGGTGTTTGGCCGGCTGATGTCGGCCGCCCGGCGAGGCGCGATCCTGAATGTCGGCTCGCTCGCCTCTTTCGCGCCGCTGTCGCTGCCGGCCTACACGCCGGGAAAGCATGCGGTCCTAGCCCTGACCCAGATCCTCGCCGCCGAACTCGGCCCGCATGGCGTTCGCGTCAATGCGGTCGCGCCCGGCTATACACTTTCCGATGGTTTGAAGACCAAGATCGCCAAGGGTGAACGCAACCCCGAAGCCATACAGGCCTCCACGGCACTGCGACGCTTCGTCGAGCCGCGCGATGTCGCCGAGGCGGCATTGTTCCTCTGCTCGGAGCGCGCTGCTTCGATTACCGGCGTCACCTTGCCGGTCGACGCCGGCTGGCTGGTTCAGGCGCCTTACGCACAATATCTGCAGGGAAATCCCATCCGGCAAACGCCGGCTATCTGACAAGGATAATCCAGTGAGCAATATCCGGCCAGTGAGCGACATCCAGCGCTTCGACTTCGATACCCGCATCCACCACGGCGTCATCCATAACGGCACGCTCTACCTCACCGGCCAGGTCGCGAGGCCCGGCCAGTCCGCGGCCGACCAGATGCGCGAGGTGCTCGGCAAGATCGATGCGCTGCTTGGCAAGGCGGGCACGGACAAGACCCGCATCCTTCATGTGCAGATGTGGCTGGACGACATCAGGGATTTCGACGAAGTCAACGCGGTGTGGGACGCTTGGATGCCCGGGGAGCACGCACCGGCGCGCTCATCGGGCGAAGGACGGATGGCCAAGCCCGGAATGCTGGTCGAACTGATCGTCACCGCGGCGGTTTGAATGGTCCTGCCGGTTCGGGCATCATCCCGAATCTGGCGAGAGGGAGACTGATGACGAAGCGCAAGCCGCTTTCCACCGTCGTGGCGGAGAGCCTGTCCGAGAAGATCCGTTCCGGACAGCTGCTGCCCGGCGCGCAATTGCCGACAGAGGCGGAGCTTTGCGCCGAGCACGATGTCAGCCGCACCGTGGTGCGGGAAGCTGTGGCGCGACTACGTTCCGAAGGCCTGGTGGTGCCGCAGCAGGGGCGCGGCATGTTCGTCAGCGAGACGCCGGCGCCGCGCAACTTCTCGATACCGGACGAAGCGCTCAGGACCTTGCCGGAAACCATTGCGCTGCTCGAGCTGAGGTTGAGCGTCGAGGTGGAGTCGGCGGGATTGTGCGCGGAACGGCGCACCGATGCGGAAGCCAGCGCGATCCGCACCTTGATGGAACAGGTCGACGCCCAGCAGGCCGATCCCGCCGTCGTCCAGATCCACTACGACTATGATTTCCACCTGGCGATCGCCAAGGCGGCACGAAATGAATTCATCCACGGTTTCCTAAGCTATCTCGGGCCGATGATCGTGCCGCGCTTCCAGCTCGGCTATCTGGTCACGCCCGAACTCAAGGACAGCTATTACGCGCGCATACACAGCGAACATAAGACGATCGTCGACGCCATCGAAAGGCAGGATGGCCGCGCCGCCCGCCAGGCCATGCGCAAGCACCTGCACAACAGCCTCGGGCGAGTGCGCGCCCTGGCCCGAGCCTCTGGCGTGGAGGCAATCGAAGCCGAGCAGAAGGCGGCGGCGGCCTCACTTTTCACCGACATGAAAAGGCCTGTCTCGACAGGCGGATGAGGCCTCGCGAATTCGATCGCATCGGCGCGCCTGGGCCGAAAATTAGACATCCATTGCGAAAGCCGTGTTTTTTGTTCCGTCACCGGCTGCGCGGGTTTCCCAAGGGTTGAAGGCGCCAGTTTGCCAGCGTTTTCCTGGGTTTTCGGCTGCTGCGGTTATACGAGCACCCCAAGGAGGTTTGGAGGCGTTAGAAATTTTCGAAAGTTTATCTTTCCTTTTTGCTGGTTTTCTTGGTTTCGCGGCATCGGCCCGGGCCGCAAACTGAAAACAGACAATCAGGAAAGCCCACGTGACGACAGCCTTCATCACCGGTGCGACGAGCGGCATAGGGCGGGCCATAGCGATCGCGCTGAGCGACGCCGGCTACGACGTCTATGCGGTCGGACGCAGCCAGGCCGCGCTCAAGGAGCTGCAGGCACAGCGGTCCGGCATCGTGCCGATTGCCGTCGACGTCACCGACCGCGAGGCCCTGGAAGCAGCCCTGGCGGATCTCACCATCGACGTGCTGATCAACAATGCCGGGGTCATGCCGCCGCTCGGCAACTTCGCCGATATGAAGATCGCTGACATCGACACCACGCTCGAGGTGAACCTCAGCGCGGCAATCCTGCTCACGCGCCTCGTCGTCCCGCAAATGCGCGAGCGGCAGTCCGGGCATGTATTGTTCACCGGCTCCACAGCGGGCCACGCGGCATACTCCAACATTGCCGTCTATTCAGCGACCAAGGCGGCGATATCAGGCTTTGCAGCAGCGCTGCGCGCCGACCTCTCCCCATCAGGCGTACGCGTCACCGAGATCGTTGCCGGCCGTGTCGAGACGCAGCTCTACCAGGACATCCTCGACGCCAACGCGCGCGCAGCCATGTACGCCAGCAAAGTGGTGCAACCGGATGACGTGGCCAGGATGGTCGTCGCTGTGCTTGGGCTTCCCGCATGGGCCGACGTTACCCGTTTCGACATCATGCCGACTTGGCCAACCTCGCCAAGCGGTACCAAGTAAGGAAAACTGGGATGAAAGATCTTTCCGTTCTGATCGTTGGCGGTGGTGCCGGCCTCGGTGCCCTCTTAGCCGAGATGGCTGTCGAGGCCGGAGCAGCAAAGATCGGCATCATCGACATCAACCAGGAAGCCGCCGAGTCCGCGCTGGCGACCGCGAAGGCCAGCGGACTGCCTACCGCGACCGCCCTTTGCGACATCCAGGTAGGCCCACAGTGCCACGCCGCATTCGAGGCGATCGTTTCGAAACTCGGGCGCGTCGACACGCTGATCAATTGCGCCGCGATCTACCCTCGCCGCCCGCTCCTCGAAATCACCGACGCCGACTGGGATGCCTCCAACGGCATCAACATCAAGGGCACCTACCACATGATGGTGGCGGCGGTTCGCCACATGCAATCGCAGGAGCCGAAGAGCCACGTCCGCGGGCGGATCGTGAACCTGACCTCGGTCGACGCCTTCAAGGCGCATCCGCAGAACGCTCACTATGCGGCGACCAAGGCCGCCGTCGTCAGCCTTACCCGATCCTTTGCCCATCACGTGGCGAAGGACGGCATTCTGGTGAATTCGGTGGCGCCGGCCGGCATGGCGACGGAGAAGGCAAAAGCGCTCGGCTTCCTGGAGGAACTGGCCAAGGCGAGCCCGCTCGGCCGCGGTGCCGAGCCAAAGGAAATTGCCGAATGGGTGCTGATGACGGGCAGCCCCAAGAACACTTACATGACCGGTGAAAACGTAATTGTTTCAGGTGGTTACATATACGCCTAAGCCTCTTTCGCCGCGGCGACTGAACTCTGGCAGTGCATGACCGAGGCAGTGCATGACCGACCGGGCCACAGGAACGGAATTTTCGATGACCGGCAAGCTGCGCCTTCCCTCGCTGAATGCTCTGCGCGTGTTCCACGCGGTCGCGCAGCACAAGAGCTTTCGGCAGGCGGCGGATGAATTGCTGGTCACGCCGCAGGCCGTCGGACAGCAGATCAAGCTTCTGGAGGATACGCTCCAGGTAACGCTGTTCGAGCGCAAGGGCCGGTCGATCGAACTGACCGAGTCGGCCATTCTTCTGTCGCACTATGTCAAAGCCGGCTTCAACGAGTTTGCCGAAGGCGTTCGCCGCGTCACCAAGTCGAACTATCGGGACCGCATCAACCTGAATGCGAGCCCATACTTCGCCACGCACTATCTCCTGCCGCGGCTTTCGTTGTTCCGGGAAATCTTGCCGGGCGCGGATCTGCGCCTGACGACGATGGTCGACCTGCCCGATTTCGGGCGCGACGATATCGATATGACGGTCCAGTGGGGCTACGGCAACTGGTCCGACTATGAAACCACGTTGCTGGTGCCGGACCCGAAGATCATCTGCTGCACGCCGGCGATCGGCGAAAGGATCAAGTCGGCGCATGATCTGACACAGTTCACGTTGCTCGACACCGTCAAGTCGAAACGTCTGTGGCCGGACATATTGCGCCACCTTGGCGTGGAGCTGACGGATGGCGACCGCAGCATCAGCTTCGACGACGCCGCGACCATGCGCCGGGCGACCTTGCAAGGCATAGGTGTGGGCTTGGTTTCCGTCATCGACGCCGAGGAAGATTTCCGGGCGGGCACGCTGGTCGCGCCGATCGGCCGCGACGCCATTGCCGATATGAAGCCAGAGGAAGTCCCGGGTTTCTATCTTGTCGTCCCGCGCGGACATCTGCGCGTGAAGGCGGTCGCCGCACTTCACCGATGGCTGGCTCAGCAGGACTGGCGCGGCGACCTCACGATTTCCTCGTTACCGAAACCGGCCCCGCTTTCCGACTAGAAGCGGCTTCGAGACCGAGGCCTGAAAGACGCTTTTCGGGCCTCCAACAACAAGAAACCAAACAACCTCAACAGTGGAGACGGAACATGAAAATGACGAAATGGGGGGCTTCGGCCCTGGCCCTTGGCCTCGTGCATTTTGCGGCGCCGGCGGAAGCCGCCGGCGGCAAGACGCTCGAAACAGTCAAGGCACGCGGCATGCTGAACTGCACCGGCCATGACGGCTCCTATCTCGGCTTCGCCGAGGTGGACGACAAGGGCAACTGGAAAGGCATGGACATCGACCTCTGCAAGGCGGTAGCCGCGGCCGTGTTCGGCGACCCGGCGAAGCTGAAGGTCGTTCCGATCAGCTGGGCCCAGCGCTGGCCGGCCTTGCAGTCCGGCGATGTCGACATCATCATCAAGGCCTCGGGCGGCACGCTCAGCCGCGACACCGAACTTGGGCTGCAGTTCTCCATGTCCTACTATCTCGGGACCACCAAGGTGATGGCGCACAAGGAGCTGAACCTCAAGTCGCTCAAGGATGCCGCAGGCGGCACGATCTGCATTCCCGCCGGCACCTCGCAGGAACAGCAGGTCGCTGCCTATACGGCCAAGCTCGGCATCAAGCTCGAACCGGTGCTCATCGAGAAGACCGAGGAGCTCGAGCAGGCCTATTTCTCGGGACGCTGCGATCTTTATGCGCAGTGGGGTCCGACACTGGCCATTGCGCGCATCGCCAAGAGCAAGGTCGACGACCACGTCATCCTGCCCGACGTGCTCGCCGTCGAGCCTGAAGTCATGATCATGCGGCAAGGCGACGACAACTGGGTCGACATCGCCAACTGGACGCTGAGCACGCTGATCTTTGCCGAGCAGGAAGGTATTACCTCGAAGAACGTCGACGAGATAAAGGCCAAGCCGACCTCACCGCAGGTCGCCAAATTCCTCGGCGTCACGCCAGGCATGGGCAAAGGTCTCGGGCTCTCCGACGACTGGGCCTACAAGGTGATCAAGAACGTCGGCAACTACGGCGAAATCTTCGATCGCGATCTCGGCAAGGACTCGCCCTACAAGATGGATCGCGAACTGACCAATTTGTGGAACAATGGCGGTGTCCTGTTCCCGCTGGTTGTCGATTGATCCGTTCTGAACGCATCCCGCTCTAGGTCCCGCCCGGCTCACACCGGGCGGGACCGCGCGGCAATTCGGGAAGGATTTCTGAATGGTCAGCCTGCTGAGAAATCAAAAAGTCCGCAACGCACTGTTGCAGGTCCTGTATGTCGGCTCGATCGCCGCGATGGTGCTTGCCGGCATTGCGATCGCCAGACAGAACCTGGCGGCGCAGGGGATCACCTCCGGATTCGACTTCCTGTTCAAGTCGACGGGCTGGGACCTGAACTTCTCGCTGCTGCCCGCCACGGCGAACGATCCTTATTGGTGGTACTTCCTCATCGGGATCATCAATACGCTGTTTCTGGGAACCGTCGGCCTGACGCTGGCGACGATCGTGGGAACGATCGTCGGCCTGGCGCGGACATCCTCGAACGAATTGGCCCGGCTGCTCGGCCGCACCTATGTGGACATCTTCCGAAACATCCCGCTGATCCTCCAGGTTTTTTTCTGGTATGCCGTCATCACCCATCTGCCGACGCCGCGCGCCGCGCATGAGGGATGGGGCTTTCTCCTCACCAGCCGGGGGCTTTACATTCCGTTCCCCAATGTCAGCAGCGCCGCGCTCGCTGCGGCGACATTGGCTGTGATTGCCGCCATCGCGCTGCCGATCTGGCTGGGCAGGACATCGCGCCTCAGCCTGCCGGTCGGCCAACGTGGCGGCATCCAGCTTGCCGGCGCGGCGGCGGCACTTGCCTGCGCGGCCGTCGTTCTGGTGGCCGGCCGCCTGGCCGACTTGCCGCTGCTCGATTTCCCGGCGCTGCAAGGTCTCAATCTGAGAGGCGGCCTGCGCATTCCGCCGGAGTTTGCGACACTGGCCATCGCGATCGCCATCTATGGCGGCTCCTACATCGCCGAGATCGTGCGCGGCGGGTTCAAGGCTGTCGGCAAGGGCCAGGTCGAGGCGGCTCTTTCCCTGGGCCTCGGCCCGTGGCGGGTCTTCATGCTGGTGCGGCTGCCGCTGGCACTACGCGCCATGCTGCCAATCCTCGCCAACCAGTATGTCTGGCTGATGAAGGCGACCACAATGGGCATCGCGGTGGGCTTCACGGATTTCTTCATGATCGTGGCGCTGACGATCAACCATTCCGGCCAGACAATCGAAGCGATCGGCATCCTGATGGCTGGCTTCCTCGCCATCAACCTCAGCCTCGCCGCCATCTTCAACCGCATCAACAAAGCAATCGCCCTCAAGGGCAACCAGTTGAGGGGGTGAGGGATGGAAATGGTCGTTATCGCCCCTCCTGCCATTGGAAAGATCGAGGATCTGAGGCGGCGCTTCTTTGCGACACCCCTGCAGTCATTGCTGTCGCTGGCTTCCCTGGCGATCATGGTCTTCCTGGCGTGGAAGCTCCTGAATTGGGCGGTTTTCTCGGCCGTCTTCACGACGAGCGGCGGACCCGAAGCCTGTCAGGCGGCGGCGGGAGCCTGCTGGTCGGTCATTGCCGCGCGATGGCGCATCATCCTGTTCGGCCTCTATCCCTATGACGAGCAGTGGCGGTCGGCCCTGGCTTGCCTGACCGTCGTGGTCATGACGGTGCTAAGTTGCATTCCGGCCTTCTGGACGGGTCGCCGCATCGCACTCGTATGGGGAGCCGGAACGGCGCTTTTCTACGTGATGATGAAGGGCGGCGTGCTTGGTCTGCCCTATGTCGGCGAGGAGGCCTGGGGCGGACTGGCGCTTACCCTGTTCATCTTCGTGACCACCTGCCTGATCGGCTTCCCGCTGGCGATCTGCCTGGCGCTGCTGCGCCGCTCCGGCCTGCCATGGATTTCCCGCACCACCGGCCTCATCATCGACGGGGTGCGCTCATTGCCTCTGATCTCGATCCTGTTCACCTTCGCCATCGTGCTGCCGTTCGCACTGCCGCAATGGCTGGTGGGCGACAAGCTGTACCGGGTGATCCTGGGCTCGGCCCTGTTTTTTTCCGCCTACCAGGCGGAGATCGTCAGAGGTGGGATGCAGGGCGTTCCCAGTGGGCAAGAAGAGGCAGCCATGGCGCTTGGCATGCGCTATTGGCAGCGCGTCGGCCGCATTCTTCTACCGCAGGCCATGCGCAATGCGCTGCCGGCGACGATCAACCAGTTCGTGATCTCGTTCAAGGAAACCTCGCTGGTGATCATCGTCGGCTTCTTCGAGATCCTGGCCTCCGGCAATGCCGCCTACGGTACCGGCGAGTGGCGCTTCGCCTATGTCGAGGTCTATGCCTTCATCGCCTTCATCTACTTCATCTTCGTGTTCAGCCTGTCCCGCTATGGCGCTTTTCTCGAGCGCCGTATGTCGGTCGGCGAACGATAGGGGGCGTTTACGTGATTTCAGGAAGCTCGCCCCGATCCAGCGGCCCCGCGGTGCTGATCGAAAATCTCGACAAATATTACGGGACATTCCAGGCGCTGCGAAAGGTGAGCTTGTCCGTGGATCGCGGCGAGAGGATCGTCGTCTGCGGCCCGTCCGGCTCCGGCAAGTCCACCATGATCCGCTGCATCAACCGTCTGGAGCAGCACAATGGCGGCCGGATCACCGTGCTCGGCACCGAGCTCAACGACGATGTCGGCAACATCGACGGGATCAGGCGGGAAGTCGGCATGGTGTTCCAGCACTTCAACCTGTTTCCACACATGACGGTGCTGGAGAACTGCATGCTCGCGCCCATGATCGTGCGCAAGGTGCCGCGCGCGGATGCCGAGGCGACCGCCCGGCGCTATCTGGAGAAGGTACGCATTCCCGAACAGGCGATGAAGTATCCCGCTCAGTTGTCCGGCGGCCAGCAACAGCGGGTCGCGATAGCGCGTGCCCTTTGCATGCAGCCCGAGATCATGCTGTTCGATGAGCCGACCTCTGCGCTCGACCCGGAAATGATCGCGGAAGTGCTCGACGTCATAGTCACGCTCGCCTCCGAAGGCATGACAATGATCTGCGTCACGCATGAGATGGGTTTTGCGCGCCGGGTTGCCGACCGGGTGATTTTCATGGATGGAGGCGAGATCGTCGAACAGGCGCCTCCCGATGAATTCTTCACCTCCTCCCGCAACGAGCGCACGCGGCAGTTCCTGTCGCAAGTGCTTGGTCACTGATCGATGCAACGATCCCGTGTCAGGCCGCAGCCATGTCCGTGACTGATCCCGTCACCGCCTTGCGCGAGATACTCGGACCGAAAGGCTGGCTTTCGGGCAGCGATGCCAGGCCCTATCAGCGCGATTGGCTCGATCGCTACGGCGTCGCGGCTCTGGGCGTGGCCAGGCCTGCGGACACCTCCGAAGTGGCCAGTGTCGTAAAGGCATGCCACGCGGCCGGACTGGCGGTCGTGCCGCAAGGCGGCAACACCGGGCTTTGCGGCGGCGCCGTCGCCGATCGGCCGGATGCGGTGATCGTTTCGCTTTCGCGCATGACGGCGATCGGCAAACCGGACTTGGACAGCGGCTCGATCCTCATCGAGGCGGGGGCCGTGCTTGCCGCGTTGCACGAGGCGCTGGAACCGCACGGCCTGATGTTTCCGATGCATCTCGGCGCGGAAGGCAGCGCTAGGATCGGCGGCCTGGTCGGCACCAATGCCGGCGGCAGCCAGGCATTCCGGTATGGCATGATGCAAGACCTCGTGCTTGGCCTGGAGGTCGTGACCCCTGACGGGGCGATATGGAACGGGCTGCGCGCGGTGCAGAAGGACAATGCAGGCTACCAGTTGCGCAAGCTCTATTGCGGCGCGGAAGGAACGCTTGGCATCGTGACGCGCGCGATCCTGCGGCTCTACCCGATGCCGCGGCGGCAGGCGAGCGCGCTTGTCGTCATGCCCGGTTTCGCTGCCGCGGTTTCGTTTGGCACCTTTCTGCGGGGCGAGGCGGGGGAATTCCTGACCGGCCTCGAGTTCTTCTCCGACATCGGGCTGGGACTGGCCCTCAAACACCTGCCCGACCTCGCCTACCAGTTGGAGGCACGCGGCGAGGTCTATGTGCTGGTCGAACTGGCATCGGCCGCCCCCCGCGTTCCACTCGACGAGGTACTGGCTTCGGCGCTGGAGTGGGGGATGGAGCAAGGCCTGGTGCTGGACGGAGCATTGGCGGCGACGGGCGCGCATCGCGCACAATTCTGGCGGCTGCGAGAGGAGCAGCCGGAAGGACAGAGGCTGGAAGGCGAGCAGCTGAAGCACGACATCTCGGTGCCTCCGGGCGCTATCGCCCGTTTCGTCGAGGCCGGCGCAGAGATCTGCGACGACATTCTTCCCGGCGTGCGGATAAACCCATTCGGGCATCTCGGCGACGGCAACATCCACTACAATCTGTCGCCGCCGGAAGGCCGCGCCGGCTTTGACGGCAAGGCCGAGCGGTTCGCCGAGGCGCTATCGTCGCTCGCCACGGAAATGGGCGGCAGTTTCGCGGCCGAGCATGGACTTGGCCGCGCCAAGGTCGCCACGGCCGACCGAAACCGCAGTCCGTTGGAGCGCGAACTCATGGCGCGGCTCAAGGATGCATTCGATCCACGGGGAACGATGAATCCGGGTGTGCTGGTGCACGCTGCTCGGCAAAGAAAAACTTTCGAATAGACGGCATTTCTTGATTTCGCCCCGAACCGCCTGCGTGCACCTATGAACCGAAGGCAGGCTCGATCGACCTGCCGCCAAAGTGAGGATGTCGAAGCATGATCCGCAATGGCGGCCGCCTTCTCGTCGAGTGCCTGATCGGGCTTGGCGCGACCAGGAGCTTCGGCGTGCCCGGAGAAAGTTATCTGGCCGTCCTGGACGCGCTGCACGACACGCAGGGAAAGCTGGACTACACGCTTTGCCGCAATGAAGGCGGCGCGGCGTTCATGGCCTCGGCCTACGGCAAGCTTACCGGCTCGCCAGGCATCTGTTTCGTGACGCGCGGCCCAGGCGCCACCAACGCCAGCATCGGCGTTCACACGGCCATGCAGGACAGTTCGCCGATGATCCTGTTCGTCGGCCAGGTCGGCACCGACATGAAGGGCCGCGAAGCGTTTCAGGAAATCGACTACCGGGCGGTGTTCGGCACGGTCGCCAAATGGGCGGTCGAGATCGACGATGTCGCGCGCCTGCCCGAGATTGTGGCGCGGGCATGGACGACCGCATTGACCGGACGACCTGGTCCCGTCGTGGTCGCGCTGCCCGAGGACATGCTGACCACCATGACCGAAGCGGCTCCGCTCAGCGCACCGGTGGCCATTTTCGAGCCGGCGCCGGCGCCGGAAGCGATCGCTTCGGCCTTCAGGCTGCTGGCCAAGGCCGAGAGGCCGGTCCTGCTCATGGGCGGCGCCAACTGGACCGTGGACGGACGCGCGGCGCTACAGGCTTTCGCAGAGGTTTCCGACATCCCTGTCGTGGCGGCCTTTCGCTATCAGGACCAGTTCGACAACCATTCGCCGGTCTTTGTCGGCGAGGCCGGCGTCGGCATGGTGGCGCATGTCAAAGGCCTGCTCCGCGACGCCGACGTGATCCTGGCCGTCAATGTGCGTTTCGGCGAGATGACCACGGACGGCTATACGCTGCTGTCCGTGCCGTTGCCGCGCCAGAAACTGATCCATGTCCATGGCTCCGATCGCGAGATCGGCAAGATCTATGTGCCGGCCATCGGTATCCATGCCGGGCCGAACGCTTTTGCCCGGGCGTTGACGCCCGTCAAAGGCGGCTGGGCGGACTGGCGCGCGACGGCCCGCAAAGCCTATGAAGGGACATTCGGCGCGCCCGTCCAGCCCGGCCCGGTGGACATGGTGGAGGTCAGCGCCTGGCTGCGCGAAAATCTGCCTGCCGACGTCATTCTCACCAACGGCGCCGGCAATTTCACCGTCTGGCCGAACAAGTTCTTCAAGTTCGGGCCGGACGCACGGCTGCTCGCCCCGCAGTCTGGCGCCATGGGCTACGGCCTGCCGGCGGCAATTGCCGCCAAGGTTGCGTTTCCAGAACGCACGGTCGTCTGCTTTGCCGGCGACGGCGACTTCCAGATGAATTGCCAAGAACTCGGAACCGCCATGCAGGCTGGCGCGCAGCCGATCGTGCTTATCCTCAACAACGGCATCTACGGCACGATCCGCGCCCATCAGGAGCGCCACTATCCGGCGCGCGTTTCGGGCACGTCGCTCGAAAACCCTGATTTCGTGACACTGGCAAAGGCCTATGGCTTCCATGCCGAGCGGATCGAGGCGACGCGCGATTTCGCGGCGGCGTTCGATCGGGCGCTCGGATCCGTGACGGGAGCGGTCCTCGACATCGCCATATCTCCCGAAGCGCTGACGCCCCGACAGACCCTTTCCCAGATGCGTGACGCCGCGCTCGCTTCCCAGAAGGCCAAGGCATGACCTCCAAAGACGACATCCGTCTCGGCGCGGACATAGGCGGCACGTTCACCGACGTCGCGCTCGACCTCAGGGGAACGATCTTCTCCACCAAGGTGTTGACCAATTATGCGGCGCCCGAGCAGGCGATCCTGGACGGCATTGCCGTCGTCACGCGCGATGCCGGTATCGCGCTTGCCGAGATCGGCATCATCATCCACGGCACGACGCTGGCGACGAATGCGCTCATCGAACGCCGTGGCGCCAAGACCGCGCTGGTCACCACCGAAGGGTTCCGCGATGTCATCGAGATGCGCACGGAAAACCGCTTCGAGCAGTATGACCTCGACCTGCAGCTGCCGGCGCCGCTAATCCCGCGCGAGCACCGTTTCACGGTAAAGGGCCGGATCGGCGCGGAAGGCCAGGAGCTTCAGCCGCTCGACGAAGCCGCCCTGGAAGGCATTGCCGACCGGATCGCGGCCGGCGGCTTCGGCTCCGTGGCGATCGGCTTCATCCACGCCTACACCAACCCTGATCATGAGCGCCGGGCACGCGCTATCCTGTCCCGCAAGCTTACCATCCCGATTTCGATCAGCGCCGAAGTCTCGCCGCAGATGCGCGAGTTCGAACGCTTCAACACGGTCTGCGCCAACGCCTATGTGCGGCCGCAGATGGCGGACTATCTCGCGCGTTTCCAGACCCGCTTGAAGGAGATGGGCGCCGAGTGCCCGGTCTTCATGATCCATTCGGGCGGCGGTCTGATCTCGGTGGAGACGGCCTCGGAATTTCCCGTGCGCCTCGTGGAGTCCGGCCCGGCCGGCGGCGCCATCTTCGCCGCCGACATCGCTAGGCGATTCGGCCTGGAAAAGGTCGTCTCCTATGACATGGGCGGCACCACTGCAAAGATCTGCCTGATCGAGGATTATGCGCCGCGCACCGCCAGAACCTTCGAAGTGGCGCGTACCTATCGCTTCTGCAAAGGTTCCGGCATGCCGATCTCCATTCCCGTGATCGAGATGATCGAGATCGGCGCCGGCGGCGGCTCGATCGCCTGGGTCGACGCCATGGGCCGCATCCAGACCGGTCCCGAAAGTGCCGGATCGGAACCTGGCCCGGCCTCCTACGGCCGCGGCGGCAGGCGCCCGGCCATCACAGATGCCGACCTGGTGCTCGGCAAGCTCGATCCCGACAATTTCGCCGGCGGCGCCATCAGGCTGGACACGTCCGCATCCGAACAGGCGATCCTGCGCGATGTCGGCGAACGCCTGTCGCTCGATGCCATGGCGACGGCCTTCGGCATCTGCGAGGTGGTGGACGAGAACATGGCCAATGCCGCCCGCGTCCATGCCGTCGAAAACGGCAAAAACATTTCCGACAACGTGATGATCGCCTTCGGTGGCGCGGCCCCGCTTCACGCCGCAAGGCTTTGCGAGAAACTCGGCATCGACCAGTGCATCGTCCCCAAGGGCGCGGGCGTCGGATCGGCGATCGGCTTCCTCAAGGCTCCGTTCGGCTACGAAGCCCTGGCATCCCGGCTGACGCGGCTGTCGCAGTTCAAGCCGGCCGAGGCCAATGCTTTGCTCGACGACCTCAAAGTGTCAGCCGAAAGCTTCGTGCGGGCAGGGGCCAACGGTACGATCACATGCGAAATCACCGCCTTCATGCGCTACGCCGGCCAGGGCTGGGAAATCCCCGTGCCGCTGCCGGACAAGCCGTTCGGCAACGATGCCGCAACCACGCTCGAGGATTTGTTCCAGGCGAATTACCAACGCTTCTTCGGCCGCGCCATCGAAGGACTTGGCGGCCTGGAGATCGAGATCGTCACCTGGTCCGTGAAGGCGACGGATGTCCGGCCTGCTGTCGCCAGGCACGAGCTGATCACCGGCAAGCGGACCACTCAGCCGGCAACAAGCCGCGCGGTGTTCGATCCGGCCAGCGGTGCGCCACGGACCTATGGCATCGTCGAACGGGAGGGGCTGTGCACCGGCGATCGGGTGGCCGGCCCGGTCATCATCGTCGAACGCGAGACGTCCACCGTCGTCACCACGAGCTTCGACGCCGTCATCCAGAGCGACGGCGCGATCCTTCTGATCCGCAAAGGCAGCCAGGCATGAGCGACATCAGTGAAATCCGCATGCAGGTCATGTGGAACCGGTTGATCTCGGTGGTCGAGGAGCAGGCCCTCACCTTGCTGCGCACGGCTTTCTCGACATCGGTGCGCGAATCCGGCGACCTGTCGGCGGGCGTGTTCGATCCCCGCGGCCAGATGCTGGCACAGGCGGTGACGGGAACGCCCGGCCATGTCAACACCATGGCCGAGGCGGTGCTGCATTTCATGAACGAAATCCCGCGCGAAACCATGTTCGAGGGCGACACCTACGTCACCAATGACCCCTGGTTGGGCACGGGCCACCTGCACGACATCACCATGGTGTCGCCGTCGTTCCTGAACGGCGAATTGGTTGCGTTCTTCGCCTGCACGGCGCATGTGGTCGATGTCGGTGGGCGCGGCTTCGGCGCTGACGGCAAGTCGGTCTACGAGGAAGGCATCCAGATCCCGATCATGAAGTTCGCGGAGAAGGGCAAGGTCAATTTCGATCTCGTCAGGATCCTGCGCGCCAACGTCCGCGAGCCGAACCAGGTCGTCGGCGATTTCTATTCGCTCGCCGCCTGCAACGAAGTCGGCCACCGACGCCTCATCGACATGATGAAGGAGATCGGCCTGGCATCGCTGGACGGGCTTGGCGAGTTCATCTTCTCGCGCACACGCGACGCCATGGTCGAACGCATCAAGGCGATGCCCAAAGGCAGCTGGTCGAACGCGCTGGTGACCGACGGCTACGACAAGCCGGTGAAGCTCGCGGCGACCGTCACGGTTCGGGACGCCGGCGTCGAGGTCGATTTTACCGGTACCGACCCGATGAGCCGATGGGGCATCAACTGCCCGATCATCTACAGCAAGGCCTATGCCTGCTACGCGTTGAAATGCGTGGTGGCGCCCGATATTCCTAACAATGCCGCGTCGCTCGCCTTCTTCACCGTGTCGTCTCCGGTCAACATCCTGAACGCCGTGCGGCCGGCGCCGGTGGCGCTCAGGCACATCTTCGGCCACATGGTTCCCGATCTGGTGCTCGGCGCGATTGCCAAGGCGATGCCCGGCAAGATCCTTGCCGAGGGCGCCGGCGCACTGTGGAACATCCATATCTCGGTTCGGCCGGTCTCCGGCGGTTCGGGCCGCCGCGCCGAGGTGCTGATGTTCAATTCCGGCGGCATGGGCGCGCGCCCCGGTCTCGACGGATTGTCGGCGACGGCCTTCCCCTCCGGCGTCCATACGATGCCGATCGAGGCAACGGAGCACACCGGCCCGATCGTCATCTGGCGCAAGGAGCTGCGGCCCGATTCCGGCGGCGACGGCGAGTTCCGCGGCGGGCTCGGGCAGGTTATCGAAATCGAGGCGATCGAGGGCCATGAATTCGACTTTTCGGCCATGTTCGACCGCGTCAATCATCCCGCCCACGGGCGCAACGGCGGCGGGCCTGGAGTGGCCGGCGTGGTCAGGCTGGACGATGGCACGCAGATGCGACCCAAAGGCTGGCAGCATGTTCCGGCCGGCCGTCGGCTGATCCTCCAATTGCCGGGCGGTGGCGGCTATGGCGATCCGTCCAAGCGCAGCACCGAGGCGCGGGCGAACGACCGCTCCAAGGAATACATTTCGGAGAACGGCAAATGAGCTACATTGCCTCGCGCCTGTCTGCGGTGAAGCCTTCGGCGTCCATGGCTGCTTCGCAAGCAGCCAAGGCCCTGCGCGCCAAGGGCGTCGACGTGATCGATCTTGGCTTGGGCGAGCCGGATTTCCCGACACCGAGCCACATCATCGAAGCGGCGCATTTCGCCGCGAAGGCCGGCCAGACGCTATACACGGGTGCCGCCGGCACGGCCGAGGTGCGCGAAGCCGTGGCCGGCAAGTTCCGCCGCGAAAACGGACTGGACTACACGGCGGACGACGTCGTCGTGGCCAATGGCGCCAAGCAGATCATCTTCAACGCGCTGATGGCGACGCTGGAGTCTGGTGACGAAGCGATCCTGCCGGCGCCCTACTTCGTCTCCTATCCCGAGATGGTGAAGCTGCTCGGCGGCACGCCTGTCGTTATCGAGTGCCCGGAAACTTTGGGCTTCCGGCTGACGCCGGAGCTGCTCGAAAAAGCCATCACGCCAAGGACGAAATGGCTGTTCCTCAACATGCCCGGCAACCCCTCCGGCGCCATATATTCGCAATCGGACCTGCGGGCACTCGGAGCGGTTTTGGCAAGGCATCCGCAGGTGCTGGTGCTTTCCGACGAGATTTACGAGCACATCCTGTTCGACGGACGCGACTTCGTCTCCTTCGGCAAGGCTTGCCCGGAACTCAGGGACCGCACCCTGATCGTCAACGGCGTCTCCAAATCCTATGCGATGACCGGGTGGCGTGTCGGCTATGCCGCCGGGCCGGCGCCGCTCACCAGGGCGATGGCGACCATCCAGAGCCAGTCCTGCACGTCCGTCTGCTCGATCGCGCAAGCGGCGACGGTGGCCGCGCTCAACGGCCCCCAGGACGAGGTGGCACGCTTTCGGCAGGCGTTCGAGGCGCGCCGCGATCTTGTCGTCGACGGCATCAGGCGAATCAACGGTCTTACGCTTTCGCCACCGGAAGGCGCCTTCTATGCCTATATCGGCTGCGCCAGCCTGATCGGCCGCAGGACCCCAAAAGGCGTCGTGCTCGAGGACGACACGGCAGTGGCGAATTATCTCCTGAACGAAGGGCGCGTGGCCTCGGTGCCGGGCGCCGCCTATGGACTTTCACCCTATTTCCGCATCTCGACCGCGACCGGCGAAGAGGTGCTGACCGAAGCGATCGCGCGCATCAACGCCGCCGTCGCGCAAGTGGAGTAGATCATGCCGCATTACGAACGCATCCTGATCACCGGCGCGGCCGGCCGCCTCGGTTCGGAACTGCGAAAGGGGCTGGTGCCGCTGGCAAAAACGATCCGCCTGGCAGGCCGCGAACCGTTCGGCGATCTTGCTCCACACGAGGAAGAAGCGGTCTTCGACCTCGCCGATATGGAGGCGACGATTGCCGCCACCAAGGATTGCGACGCGATCGTGCATTTCGGCGGCGCACCACTCGAATGCGAATGGCAAACTATCCTGGATTCCAGCATCCGCGGCTCTTATCACATCTACGAGGGCGCCCGGAAACACGGCGTGAAACGAGTCATCTATGCCTCCTCCGTACATGCCGTCGGCTATCACGAGGTCGAGGCGCATATCGGCGTCGACGCGCCGGTCCGTCCCGACAGCCTCTATGGCGTGTCGAAGAACTTCGTCGAGAGCCTGAGCCGGCTTTACTGGGACAAGTTCGGCATCGAGACGGCGTGCCTGCGCATCTTTTCGTCCTTCCCCGAACCGGCGGACCGTCGCATGCTATGGTCATACCTCTCCTTCGCCGACTGTGTGCGTCTGGTCGAGGCAGCTCTCACCGCGCCGCGCGTCGGCCATACGATCTCCTTCGGCCTTTCCGACAACAAGGTGAAAACGGTCGACAACAGCGGCGCCAACCATCTGGGGTTTTCTCCGCAGGATAGTGCCGAGCCGTTCCGCGCAGCGGTCGAGGCGAAGACGCAAATTCCGGATCCCAAGGCGCCATCGGTGAAGTATCTGGGCGGGTGGTTCTGCGAGCTTGGCCATCCGGATGACGAGCCGGCGTAGCTATCGAAATACCAATCCGCTAGATGGCGCAGACCGGAAGCCGAGATGCGGCAGGCGATGGATTCACGCATGGTGGCGGAGATCGAGCAGGTTGTCGGCGGTCGTCATCGGTTTTGGGATTCTCACCTGATCTGGTAGTGGGATCCAAATCACAGGAGATGGCATGCCGAACGATGTAATCGTGCGCGACAGCAATGGCGCTCAATTGAATGACGGCGATTCCGTCACGCTGATCAAAGACCTCAAAGTCAAAGGCACTTCCGAGACGATCAAGCGCGGCACGTTGGTGAAGGCCATCCGGCTGAACGGCAATCCCGGCGAGATCGAATGCAACACCAAGCAAGTGAAAGGCCTGGTGCTCAAGACGGAGTTCGTGAAGAAGGCGTAAGCCTCAAGGCGGCAAGCGATCTCGATGGCTCCTTCGGGATTCCGGAAAGCCTGCCGTCGCCAAGTGGGTCGCGGAGCCGTGAGCGTTCGGCACCCGACAGTTGCGCTGTAAAATTGATGATTTCGCCGACCAGGCACAAAAAAACCGCCAAGACCTAAGTCTGGAACCTCCTGCCGCTCCGCGCGTTTCACGGCGTCCCGTTCGCGGACCCGCCCGGATATCTCTCCAAGCGCGCGAAAAAACCAGGAGCCCGCTTCATGCACGACAAGCTGTTTCATTCACCGGTCGCACTGTCGGTCGGCCTCGGCTTCAAGCGCGAGATTGCCTCGCTGGCCGAAATGCACGATTTCCTCACCAATTGGACCACCTCCCGCCGCGGCCCGCTCTACCGAAATGCGGTGAAGGCATGTGATCTGGCCGTTCCAGGTTATGTGAGCGTCGAGCAGGCGCGCCGGGCGTTGCTTGAATTCGCGCAAGCCGCCGGCATCCTGTGGCCGGACCTCGAGCCGGTGGCGGGCGTGCACGCCGTTGCGCGTGGTTATGGCGGCTACGCCGCCTGAAGATTGATGTTCCCCGTGGCGGCTGAAGCCACACAACCATAGAAAGCCCGGCTGGCCCCCAGCCGGGCTTTCCCGTTTCCGGCAGCTCGCAAGGAAATCGCAATCCTGTGGTTGGCCGTGTGCCTTGGGCGACAATCCCTGGGTGGAGTGTTGGGAAGAGCCCGCGCAAAAATCTTTATGACATTCCTATTTCTTTCCACTGCGCCCTGTCTCGAACCTTTATGGCGATTGGGTCCATATTCCCTTCAGAAAACACAACCGGTTCCGTCACCAAAGATGCGACGGGCCACTTTCGATATATTGCGAACTCTCCTGTCAAATCCGCAAAGCACAAAAGAACAAAAGGAATAAACACAATGGATATAGCCGTTATCGGGATCGGAATTTTGTTCTTCGCTTTTTGTCTCGCCTACATAAAAGCTTGTGACGCGCTCTAGAGCGAGGCTGAAAAATGATCGTCGACTATATTCTCGGTGGCGGCGTTACGCTGTTCCTGCTCGCCTACCTGACATACGCCCTCGTTCGTCCAGAACGCTTCTGAAGGCACGGAAAGCCCACAGCCATGACACTGAACGGTTGGATACAGATCCTCGTCTACTGCGGGATCGTCATATTGCTGGTGAAGCCGCTCGGCGGCTACATGCACCGCGTCTTCAACGGCGACCGCACGCTGCTTTCGCCGGTCCTTCGCCCGCTTGAGCGCGGGCTTTATCGTATCTGCGGAACCAGCGAACGCGAGGAACAGCACTGGACCACCTACGCGGTGGCCCTGCTGCTCTTCAACCTCGCCGGCTTCCTGGTGCTTTATGCCCTGCAGCGTCTGCAGGGCAGCCTGCCTTACAACCCTGCCGGCATGACAGCGGTTGAACCAGGGCTGGCCTTCAACACCGCCGCCAGCTTCATGACCAACACCAACTGGCAGAACTATGGTGGCGAGAGCACGATGTCCTATCTCGTGCAGATGGCCGGGCTGACGGTGCAGAACTTCGTTTCGGCAGCCACCGGCATTGCCATCGCCATCGCGCTGATCCGCGGCTTTGCGCGGGCCTCCGGCAAGTCGATCGGCAATTTCTGGGTCGATATGACCCGCTCCACACTCTATCTGCTTCTGCCGTTCTGCATCGTGCTGACGCTGGTCTATGTCTGGCTCGGCATGCCGCAGACGCTTGGCGCCTACGTCAACGCCACGACGCTGGAAGGCGCGCAGCAGACCATCGCCGTCGGCCCGGTCGCTTCGCAGGTGGCCATCAAGATGCTCGGCACCAATGGCGGCGGTTTCTTCAACGCCAATGCCGCGCACCCGTTCGAGAACCCCGACGCGATCTCCAACCTGATCCAGATGGTGTCGATCTTCGCCATCGGCGCCGCCTTGACCAACGTCTTCGGCCGCATGATCGGCAACCAGCGCCAGGGCTGGGCGATCCTCTCGGCCATGGGCGTCATGTTCATCGCCGGTGTCGCCATCTGCTATTGGGCGGAAGCCGCCGGCAACCCGCTGGTGCATGCGCTGGGCATCGACGGCGGCAACATGGAGGGCAAGGAGACGCGTTTCGGCACCGCCCTGTCGGCGCTGTTTGCCGTCATCACCACGGCCGCTTCCTGCGGCGCGGTGAACGCCATGCACGGCTCGTTCACCGCGCTCGGCGGCATGATCCCGATCATCAACATGCAGCTTGGCGAAGTCATCGTCGGCGGTGTCGGCGCGGGTCTCTACGGCATCCTGATGTACATCGTCGTTGCCGTCTTCGTTGCCGGCCTGATGGTCGGCCGCACGCCCGAATATCTCGGCAAGAAGATCGAGGCCAAGGAGGTCAAGATGGCTATGCTGGCCATACTATGCCTGCCGCTGGCGATGCTGATCTTCACGGCCATCGCCGTCGTGCTGCCGACCGGCGTGGCGTCGATGGGCAATGCCGGCCCGCACGGCTTCTCCGAGGTTCTGTATGCCTACACTTCGGCGGCGGCCAACAACGGTTCGGCCTTTGGCGGCCTCAGCGGCAACACGCCCTGGTACAACATCACGATCGGCATCGGCATGCTGATGGGCCGCTTCCTGGTCATCATCCCGGCGCTGGCCATTGCCGGCTCGCTGGTGGCGAAGAAAACGGTTCCGGCTTCCGCCGGCACCTTCCCGACCGATGGCCCGCTGTTCGTCGGGCTGCTGGTCGGCGTCATCCTGATCGTCGGTGGCCTCACCTTCTTCCCGGCGCTCGCCGTCGGGCCGATCATCGAGCACCTGGCCATGGCTCACGGGCAGACCTTCTGAGACCGTCATGTCCTGGTTCAATGCCATGCGCCGCAAGGTCGGCCACAGGGACGATCACGGAAAGGAGGAGAGACCTCCTCCTTTCCCGACCCTGTCGACGTTTCTCGGCCTTGCGGCAGTCATGCTCGTCCTCTGGCTGCTGGCCTACGGGCCGCCGCATTTCCTTTCGGCATCCAATCATCGGGTGCCGTCCAACAACACCGAAGCCGGAGCTTCAAAATGAGCAACTCGAAATCGGCCAGCATCATGGATGCCCGCATCTTGGTTCCCGCCATCGGCGGCGCCTTCCGCAAGCTCGATCCGCGCACGCTGGCCAGGAACCCGGTGATGTTCGTCGTTGCCGTCGTCTCGGCGCTCACCACGGTGCTGTTCGTGAAGGACCTGGTCACCGGAGGCGGCAATCTCGGCTTCACGCTGCAGATCATCATCTGGCTTTGGTTCACCGTGCTGTTCGCCAACTTCGCCGAAGCGGTCGCAGAAGGCCGCGGCAAGGCGCAAGCGGATTCGCTGCGCAAGGCACGCACAGAGACCCAGGCCAAGCTTTTGACCGGTGAGGACCGCACCAAATACAAACTCGTGCCCGGCACCAGCCTCAAGGTCGGCGATGCCGTGCTGGTCGAGGCCGGCGACATCATCCCGTCCGACGGCGAGGTGATCGAAGGCGTCGCTTCGGTCAACGAGGCGGCGATCACGGGCGAATCGGCGCCGGTCATCCGCGAATCCGGTGGCGACCGTTCGGCGGTCACCGGCGGCACGCAGGTGCTGTCAGACTGGGTCCGCGTCCGCATCACCGCCGCCTCCGGCCATACCTTCCTCGACCGCATGATCTCGCTTGTCGAAGGTGCCGAGCGCCAGAAGACGCCGAATGAGATCGCGCTCAACATCCTGCTCGTCGGCATGACGCTGATCTTCGTGCTGGCCACCGCGACGATCCCGAGTTTTGCTTCCTATTCGGGCGGCTATATCTCGGTGACCGTTCTGGTGGCGTTGTTCGTCACCTTGATCCCGACCACGATCGGCGCGCTGCTTTCGGCCATCGGCATCGCCGGTATGGACCGTCTGGTGCGATTCAACGTGCTGGCCATGTCGGGTCGCGCCGTGGAAGCCGCAGGCGACGTCGACACGCTGCTGCTCGACAAGACCGGCACGATCACGCTCGGCAACCGCCAGGCGACGCAGTTTCGCCCGGTCAAGGGCGTCAGCGAGCAGGAACTGGCCGACGCGGCGCAGCTTGCCTCGCTGGCCGACGAAACGCCGGAAGGCCGCTCGATTGTCGTGCTGGCCAAGGAGAAATACGCCATCCGCGCCCGCGACATGGCAACGCTGCACGCCACATTCGTTCCCTTCACAGCGCAGACCCGTATGAGCGGCGTCGACATCGATGGTTCATCGGTGCGCAAGGGCGCCGTCGATTCCGTACTTGCCCATGTCAACCAGTCGGCAGCCGCCGCCCATGGCACGCGCCCAAGCAGCGAATCCATCCGCGATCTCCAGTCCATCGCCGACGAGATCGCCAAGTCCGGCGGCACGCCGCTGGCGGTCGAACGCGATGGCCGGCTGCTCGGCGTCGTCCACCTCAAGGACATCGTCAAGGGCGGCATCAGCGAGCGTTTCACCGAACTGCGCCGCATGGGCATCCGCACGGTGATGATCACCGGTGACAACCCGATGACGGCGGCGGCGATCGCCGCGGAAGCCGGCGTCGACGACTTCCTCGCGCAGGCCACACCGGAGGACAAGCTGAAGCTGATCCGCGACGAACAGGCCAAGGGCAAGCTGGTGGCCATGTGCGGCGACGGCACCAACGATGCGCCAGCCCTTGCGCAAGCCGATGTCGGCGTCGCCATGAATACCGGCACGGTTGCCGCCCGGGAAGCCGGCAACATGATCGACCTCGACAGCGATCCGACCAAGCTCATCGAGATCGTCGAGATCGGCAAGGCGCTCTTGATGACGCGGGGCTCGTTGACGACCTTCTCGATCGCCAACGACGTGGCCAAGTATTTCGCCATCATTCCGGCGATGTTCGCCGTCTTCTACGTCGCGCCGGGACAGACGACCGGCCCGCTGCAGGCACTCAACGTCATGCATCTGGCAACGCCGCAGAGTGCCATCCTGTCGGCCATCATCTTCAACGCGCTGATCATCATCGCGCTGATCCCGCTGTCGCTGAAGGGCGTCAAATACCGGGCCATCGGCGCCGGCGCGCTGCTCAGCCGCAACCTGCTTGTCTACGGCCTCGGCGGCCTCATCGTGCCTTTCGTCGGCATCAAGGCGATCGACATGATCGTCACCGCGCTTGGCCTCGCTTAAGGAATTGCGCTCATGTTCAAACAGATAAGACCCGCGATGATCATGATCGTCTTCTTCACGGTGCTGACCGGCCTGATCTATCCCCTGGGCATGACCGGCATCGCCCAGGCGCTGTTCCCGCGTCAGGCCAATGGCAGCCTGGTCGAGAAAGACGGCAAGATCATTGGCTCCGAACTGATCGGCCAGGGGTTTGCCAGCGACAAGTATTTCCACGGCCGCCCCTCGGCTGCCGGCGACGGCTACAATGCGGCCGCCTCGAGCGGCAGCAATCTCGGCCCGACCAATCCCAAGCTGATCGATCGTATCAAGGGCGATGCCGAGAAGTTGAAAGCGGAAAACCCGAACCAGCCCGTGCCGATGGATCTGGTGACGACGTCCGGCAGTGGCCTCGATCCCGATATCAGTCCCGAAGCAGCCTACTTCCAGGTCGCCAGGGTGGCCAAGACCAGGGGGATCGATGAAGCCAAGGTCAAGGCGCTTGTCGACAGCGAGGTCGAGGGCAGGGAACTCGGCTTCATGGGCGAACCGGTGGTCAATGTGCTCGGTCTCAACCTTGCGCTGGACGCCGCGAAACAGTGAATGGTGCGGGCCGGGGATCGACAGTATCCCCGGCGCCATCCATGATCGATCCCGATGCCGGACGACAGAAGCAACGACGCCAGACCTTCTCCCGACGCACTGCTTGACCATGCCGAGCGGGAAGGTCGCGGCCGGCTGCGGATATTCCTGGGTGCCGCTCCTGGCGTAGGCAAGACCTACGAGATGCTGATGTCGGGCCGCGCCAGGCTGACCGACGGCGTGGATGTGGTGATCGGTGTCGTCGAGACGCATGGGCGCAAGGAGACACTGGCCTTGGTCGAGGGTTATGAGGTCATTCCCCGCCGCAAGGTCGACTACAAGGGGCGCATCCTCGACGAGATGGATATCGACGCCATCCTCGCCCGGCGCCCGGTGCTGGTTCTCGTCGACGAACTCGCCCACACAAATGCGCCTGGCAGCCGGCACCCCAAGCGCTATCTCGATGTCCAGGAAATCCTGACGCACGGTATCGACGTCTACACGACGCTCAACATCCAGCATGTCGAAAGCCTGAACGACGTCGTCGCCCAGATCACCAAGGTCAGGGTTCGCGAGACGGTTCCCGATTCCATCATAGACCAGGCCGACGATGTCGAGATCATCGATCTCACCCCCGACGACCTGATCAAGCGGCTCGAGGAAGGCAAGGTCTATTTCCCCAACACCGCGCAGCGCGCGATCGAGAACTATTTCTCGCCGGGCAATCTGACGGCGCTCAGGGAACTGGCGCTGCGCCGCACCGCGCAGCGCGTCGACGACCAGTTGCTGATCCATATGCAGGCCCACGCCATTCCCGGACCGTGGGCCGCGGGGGAAAGGGTTCTCGTCTGCGTCGACGCGCGTCCGGGCGGGGCGGCGCGTATTCGCTACGCGCGCAGGCTGGCCGACCGGCTCCGTGCCCCGTGGACGGCGCTGCATGTCGACAGCCCTCGCTCGGCCAGCATGCCCGAGGCGGACAAGGATCGGCTCGCTACGAACCTGCGGCTTGCCGAACAGCTCGGCGCCGAGGTGACCACCATTCCCGGTCAAAACATCGCGCAGGACATTGTTCGCCATGCGACGGCGAACAATTTCACCCATATCGTGGTCGGCAGGCCGACTCGGTCGCGCTGGCGGGAATTGATCGAAGGCTCGCTCACCTACGATCTCATCCGCAATGCCGGCGACATCAGCGTCCATGTCATTTCAGGAACCGAACGCAACGCCGAGGTGACGTCGAGGAGTGTCAAGGCGGCGGACGAGCAGTGGCAGTTCGAG
Organism: Mesorhizobium sp. M7A.F.Ca.US.011.01.1.1; assembly: GCF_003998295.1. Classification (NCBI taxonomy): domain Bacteria; kingdom Pseudomonadati; phylum Pseudomonadota; class Alphaproteobacteria; order Hyphomicrobiales; family Phyllobacteriaceae; genus Mesorhizobium; species Mesorhizobium sp. M7A.F.Ca.US.011.01.1.1. The sequence continues at coordinate 375,454 of NZ_RZRT01000003.1, read as the reverse complement.
ATCTGGCCCTATCTCAAGGCCACGGCCTTTGTCATCGGTTCGCTCGCCTTCGCCGTCGTTCTCGACCAGTTTCTCGACGTTCGCAACCTGGCGATCATTCTTCTCATCGGCGTACTGGCATCGGCGGTAACCGGCGGTCTGTGGCCGGCTCTGTACGCTTGTTTCGCCAGCGCCCTTGCTTTCAATTATTTCTTCCTGGAGCCTCGTTATACGCTGACGATCCGGGATCCGGAGAGCATCGTCGCGCTCGGCGTCTTCCTCGTCGTTGCGGTCATCGCCAGCAATCTGACGGCGCGCGTGCAGCGCCAGGCGGTTGCCGCCCGCTCGCGGGCGCGGGCCACGGAAGACATCTACCTCTTTTCAAAAAAGCTCGCCGGCGCCGGCACGCTCGACGACGTCCTTTGGGCCACGGCCTTCCAGATCGCGTCGATGCTGAAGCTGCGGGTGGTGCTGCTTTTGCCGGAGGACGGGACCATCACCGTCAAGGCCGGCTATCCGCCCGACGACACGCTGGCCGAGGCCGACATCGCCGCCGCCCGCTGGGCCTGGGAGCACAATCGTGCCGCGGGTCGCGGCGCCGACACGCTTCCGGGCGCCAAGCGCCTCTATTTGCCCTTGCGGACGGGGCGCACGGCCATCGGGGTCGTCGGCCTGGACAATGACAAGCAGGGTCCGCTGCTGACGCCCGAGCAGCAGCGGCTGCTTGACGCACTGGCCGACCAGGCGGCGGTCGCCATCGAACGTATTCAATTGGTTGCCGACGTCGACCGTGCCAAGCTCGCGGCCGAGGCGGACAGGCTGCGCTCGGCGCTGCTCACCTCCATTTCCCATGATCTGAAAACGCCGCTCGCCGCCATCATGGGCGCGGCCGGCACGCTGCGGGATTTTTCAGCAGCACTTCCCGAACCGGACCGGGCCGAACTGCTGTCGACGGTGCTCGACGAATCCGAGCGGCTGAACCGCTTCATCGCCAATCTGCTCGACATGACCAAGATCGAGTCCGGCGCGATGGAGCCGAACTACGCCTTTCACTATGTCGGCGATATCGTCGGCTCCGCCTTGCAAAGGGCCAGGAAAATCATTGGCGAGCACAAGATCGAGACCGACATCCCCAAGGATTTGCCGATGTTGAAGGTCGACCCGGTGCTGTTCGAGCAAGCGTTGTTCAATCTTCTCGACAATGCGGCGAAATATGCCCCGGCAGGCTCGACGATTCGCATGCAGGGTTGGACCGACAATGGCTCCGTCCTGCTGCAAATCATGGATGAAGGGCCAGGCATTCCTCCCGGCGATCTGGAACGGATTTTCGACACGTTCTACCGGGTGCGCAAGCGCGACCAGATCCGCGCCGGTACGGGGCTCGGTCTGTCGATCTGCCGCGGCTTCGTCGAAGCGATGGGGGGCACGATCATGGCGGCAAACCGGACCGACGGTTCGGGCGCGGTGTTCACCATCAAAATGCCCAGGCCGGCAAATCCGCCCAATTTCGACGCTTCGAATACCGACGACCACGATGTGGGTGACCTGGCATGACAAACTCGAACGTCAGGATATTGGTCGTCGATGACGAGCCGCCGATCCGCAAGCTGCTTCGCGTCGGGCTCGGCAGCCAGGGCTACGCGATCAGCGAGGCGCCGAACGCCAAAGTGGCGATCGAACTGATGGAGGCGGAGAAGCCGGACCTCGTCCTGCTCGACCTTGGCCTGCCCGGCATGAGCGGCCATGAGCTGCTGCGCAAATGGCGCGACGATGGTCTCGACATTCCAGTGGTCATCCTGTCCAGCCGGACCGACGAGGCCGGTATCGTCCAGGCCCTGGAACTCGGCGCCGACGACTATGTCACCAAACCCTTCGGCATGAACGAGCTGGTCGCCCGCATTCGGGTGGCGCTTCGCCACAAGTTCCAGCAGCAGGGCGAGAAGCCGATTTTCCAGACCGGCGATCTCAGCGTCGACCTGGTCAAGCGCATCGTCAAGGTCGAGGGCAAGGAGGTAAAGCTGTCGCCGAAGGAATACGACATCCTGCGCATGCTGGTGCAGCACGCCGGCAAGGTGCTGACCCACCATTTCCTGTTGAAGCAGGTCTGGGGCGACTCGACCGACGTGCAGTATCTCAGGGTCTATGTGCGGCAGCTCAGGCAGAAGATCGAGAAGAGCCCCGACCAGCCGCGCTACATCACCACCGAGACGGGCGTCGGCTACCGCCTGCGTGAGGTCGAGTAAGCGGTTTGGATTTTAGCCGGTCGCTTCCAGCTGCCGACCAAACGGTCTGGAAACCCGCAAGGCCGCCAGGCAGCCGACAATGCCGAGCGGCACGAAGGCGAGAAACAGCCAGGACGCGACATTCGCCGCCGCGTCGTGGTTCAGACCTTGCGAAAAGCCGCTGGCATTGGCGACGATGCCGGCAAGGGCTGCGCCCACGGCATAGCCGATGCGCTGCATGGTCGGCACCGCCGCCGAGGCGATGGTCTGCTCGCTCTCCGGCGTTGAGGCGACGATGACGCGTGTCAGGAACGGCCAGGCGATGCCGAAGCCGCCGCCCTGCAACAGGGCGCACATCAGGATCAGCGGGATGGAGCCCAGGGGTATCGTGTAGGCAAAGCCGGCGATGCCGGCCGCGATCATCACCGCGCCGCCGATGATGATCAGCCGCTCGCGCTGCGGCGGCGCGTTGGCGACCAGGATCGACAGGATCGACCAGGCGATCGATTCGGCGGCGATGATGTAGCCGGTGGTCAGCAGCGGAATGTCGTGAAGGCTGGTCAGCAGCAGCGGCCCGTAGACGCCGAAGGAACAGGTCGCCACCGAAAAGGCGGCAACCATGGTCATGCCGGCGCCGACCGGCGTGCGCCATGAGAACAGCCGCGCCGGGAACAGCCGCGAACGCGGCTTCAGCGCGTCGATGGTGAAGAACAGCACCAGGCCGATGAGGCCGACGGCCATCAGCAGCGAAGAGCGCAGCAAGGCGATGTCGACGCCGGCCGAGGCGATCAGCACCACGGCGACGGCAAGGCAGCCAAGGGCCGCGAACGGGAAGGGCGGCGCCCCGCCTGTGCTTGCCCTCGGCCTCGTCGCCTCCGGCGTGTTGAGCACGAGGAAGCTTGCCAGCGCCATGGCGGCGCCGCCGAGGGTGAAGATGCCGAAGGCCCAGCGCCATGACAAAAGCTCGGTCATGATCGCGCCGAGCAATGGTCCGCTGAAGGCGGCGACGCCCCAGATCGCCGACATGATGCCGAAAAGCTGCGGCCAGATGGCGCGCGAGAACAGTCGTTCGACCGAGACGAAGGCCAGCGACACCAGCGCACCGCCGCCAAGTCCTTCGATCAGGCGGCCGGCGAGGAACAGTTGCATGGAAGGCGAGGTGGCGCAGATCAGGGCGCCTGCTGCGTAAAGCAGCGCGGCGACCACCATGTTGGTGCGCAAGGGGACATAACTCACCAGTCGTCCGGCGGCCGCGCCGGCAACGATGGCGCCGAGTTCGTAGATGGCCAGCGACCAGCCGACGAGCTGTACGCCCGCCAGTTCGCCGACCATGGCCGGCATCACCGTTGCCACCATCGTCTCGTTGGTGGCGTGCAGCAGGATGCCGAGGCTGATGAAGCAGAAGCGCGCCAGGTCGCCGCTTGCCCACAATAAGCGCCAGTCGACCCTGTTTGTGCTGATCTCGGTCATTTCCACCCCTGTCTTGCATATCTCGACGCCAGCGCAGCACGCCAGAAGCCAGTACGGGTTTCCGGCAGGACCATGCGAATTGACAGCGCCGGATCGAGGCGTTGTGGCGTTCGGGGCAGGCTTGTAAAACCTCAACCGGGGTTGAGCTCAAGCGGTTTTTTTGAAGATCGTTCGCGCGGCAGCCTTTCCGGTTGCGGGTTCGTTGCGCGATCAGTTCTCGGTGCTGCGCAGCTGGAATTGGCTGACGCCGATCGCGAGGTTCATGCCGGTCTGCGTCTGCAAGCTGAGCGGCTGCAAGGTGAAGGCCTGAGAGAAGCCGCCGACCAGTAGATTGGCGCCGGCGCCGACGGCGGCCGTCACCTCCGCGCTGGCGCCGATGTAGTCGCCGGCCAGCGCACCCGGCGCATAGATGTTCTTCAGCGGCGTCAGCACGATCCACTGCATGACCGTCTGCTTCGTCGTGCCGATGTCGAGGCCGTATTTGTTGACGGCGCCGAAATAGGCTTCCGGCGCGAAGCTTTTGTCGGCGGGGTTAAAGGTGCAGCTCAGATCCTTGCTCGAGCCGAAGATGAAGCCGGTGCCGCCGCCTATGGCGCAGTCAAGCGTACCGACTTCCATGCCTCGGTCCTGCGCCTGCACCGCTCCGGATAGCGTGGTGAACATGGCGGCAGCTATGGCTGTCTTCAGCATGATGGTTCCCCTCCAAAATCAAACGGCGCGAAACCATCCTATCTGGTTCTGCGCCGCGGGGTGAGGGGTCATGGAGCGCACGGCTCCATGCAATCACTTGAATGAGTGGATCAGCTGGAGCGAAGTCACGGCCACGGCAAGGTTGACGCCGGTCTGCGCCTGGACGCTGAGCGGCTCCAGCATGACGGCGCTGTCCAGGCCGCCAACCAGCAGATTGGCGCCGCCGCCGGTCACCACGCTCGCTTCGGCGTTGACACCGTAGTAGCTGCCGGCGAGATCGCCTCCGTCACGGTCCCGGGTCGCAGCCAGCACGGCCCAGACGAGCTGGCCCTGATGCGTCTGGCCGACATCGAGGCCGATCTTGGAGATGACGCCTGTGTAAATCTCGGACGGCCCGTGATGATGAGGCCGGAAGACACAGGACACGCCCTTGTTGGAAGCGACGATATAAGCGGTGCCACCGTCGATGGTGCAATCGAGCGTGCCGAGTTGCAGCTTGCCGGCGCTGGCCGGAGCCACCGCGAACATCGTCGTGGCGAGGGCAGCGGCGCAGGCGAGTTTCTTGATCATGGGAGGGTCCTTTCGCAAAATACTTTCAACAACGGCTTGGGTGGGTAGACCGTTCCGCCGAAAACTTGGCGCGATCAAGGCAGGGGCCGAAAGCCTCCTGCCGGGGTTAATGCGCGGTTGCGAAGTGCGTCCTTTCGGACACGCAAGGAACCCGCGGCACTTGGACGTCACGCGGATTTGTAGGGAAAGCCGAAACCGAGATCAGCTGACGCGGGCGAGGCCATCCTTGGCCGGCTGGTAGGTAGGGTCGAGGCGAACAGCTTCCTTATAGGATTTCGCGGCCTTCGCCTTGTCGCCGCGCCGCTCATAGATCAGCGCCTGATTGGACCAGGCCTCGGCATTCCTGCCGTCGAGCTTGATCGCCATGTTGAAATCGGAGAAGGCGTTGTCCTCGTCGTTGGTCGCCAGATAGGAGAGGCCGCGGCCGTTGTAGGGCTCGGCGGCGTCCGGCGCCAGCGAGATGGCTGTCGAGAAGTCCTCGATGGCGAATTTGTGCTGGCCCTGGCTCTGATAGATCAGGCCTCGATTGTGGTAGGCGCGCGCGTCGGTCGTATCGAGCTGGATCGCCTTCTGGAAGTCGTTGAAGGCGTCCTGGGTGCGACCCGCCTTGCGGTAGAGATTGCCGCGGCCGATATAGGCGGCGTCATAGTTCGAGTTGATCTGGATCGAACGGTTGTAGTCCGCTAGGGCGGCTTCCTGGTTGCCGAGGAAGCGCTGGATGAGCGCGCGGTTCGAATAGGCCTGGAAGAAATTCGGGTTGAGCTGGATGGCTTGATTGAAATCCTTGAGCGCCGCCTGGTACTGACCGCCACGGCCATAGGCCGAGCCGCGCACATTGTAGCCTTCGGGATCCTGGGGATTGCGCTGGATGACCGCCGACAGCGAGGAAATGTTCTCGCTCGACCCTTGCGCCTTGTCGATGTTGTTGAATTCACCGGTCGGGCCTGATGTCTGGCAGCCGGCAAGCGCCAGTCCGGAGAGCAGGGCCATTGTCAGGGCGAAACCACGCAATGCGGTCCCGCGCTCCACGCTTGTTGCGTTCATGTCTGCCCTGTCCTCACTTCAAGCCGCGTCGTTCAGGTCCGGTTCCCCCCTCCGGGCCGGGTCACAACCAAAACAAAAAGGTGGCGGCGATTCCACATCGCGCCACCTCTGATATCCTTCGAAAAGGACGAAAAATTGGCGTTAGAACCGCGGCGGACGCGGAGCGCCACCTGGACCACCAGCGGCGCCAGCAGCAACAGGGCGCGGCGTCATCGGCAGCAGGCCTTCGCGCTGGGCGCGCTTGCGGGCCAGCTTGCGGGCGCGGCGAACGGCTTCAGCCTTTTCGCGGGCGCGCTTCTCGGACGGCTTCTCGTAGTGACCGCGCATCTTCATTTCACGGAAAATGCCTTCGCGCTGCATCTTCTTCTTGAGAGCGCGAAGCGCCTGATCAACGTTATTGTCGCGGACGAGTACCTGCACGGGCAATCCTGTCTTTCGGGTTTGATATCAACAGGCAAGCGGCCATAGCCACTAGCCTCCGCAGCGGTTTACACCACGAATTGTGGCGGCTGATAGCAGAATCATGCCGCGCTGTCCACAGCGGAAATGAATTTGCGGGGCCAGCCGCCGTCTGTTTGCCCTGGGACAAGTGTGCCACTTGCCCATGAGATAAGGAGCCGACTAGGCCGTCGCGAGGTGCAGCAACTCGAAATCCTCGAAGAACTCGCCGTAGTCGCAGGTGATCTCCTCGCCCACGCCGATGTCGCGGGTCGCGGTGGCCCCGCCATATTGCGAAAAATCCGTGTTCGGATTGCTGGAATGGTTCATGAAGCGGCCATTGTCGACTTCATAGACCATGAAACCCGGCCGGTCCGGGCTCGGATAGGCATAGCGGTCGAGCAGCTCCCTGAGATGCGGGGGTGCCGTCTCGTATTTGTCCATGGGGATCAGCCGGTCGAAATCCGGATCGAGCCGCCAGATCGAAGCGCCTTTCCTGATCGGCTCCGCGGCGAACACGCCGACACCTTCGATCGCACTCGCAGTCACATAGGTTCTGATCAGCATCATGGTTCCAGACCCCGCTTTTGGACATAAACGGAATCGCCAAATCGCGGCGAAAAATCAAGAGCGGCCGTTTGCCTGGCGGCTATGAACATGCGTCCCGCCGCTGGAATCTTCACGTCCGGTTGATCGACACGCCGCCATCGGCAAACAGAGCCGCTCCGGTGGTGAAACTCGAGGCGTCGGAGGCGAGATAGAGTGCCGAGCGGGCGATCTCCTCCGGCATCGCGATACGCTTCAAAGCATGCAGGCCTTCGACGAAAACCCGTGATTCCGGGGTCTTGAAGGTTGCCGCGGGTGTGTCGGTGCCGCCGGGCAGCAGCGCGTTGACCCGCACGCCTTTCGGGCCGTATTCGGCGGCCAGCACCTGTGTCAGTCCGATCAGGCCGGCCTTGCTCGCGGCATAACTGGTCATGCCGGGCATCCCGACTGTGTGACCAACGAAGGTGGAGGTGAAGATCAGCGAACCGCCGCCGCGCTCGATCATTGCCGGCACCTGATATTTCGCGCCGAGAAACGCGCTGGTGAGGTTGGTGTCGAGCGAATCGCGCCATCCCTCCAGCGGCAGGTCCGAAATCGGCCCCATCCGGCCAACGGCGCCGGCATTGTTGAAGGCGATGTCGAGCCCGCCGAACTTTTCGACCGCCAGATCGACAAGGGCCTTTGCATAGGCTTCCTCCCTGACATCGCCGGCAAGCGCGATGGCCGCGCCATCATTGTCTTCTATCTCGGCGACGAGCGTATCGAGCTCGGCCTGACGGCGGGCGGCGGCGATGACCTTGGCGCCTTCCTCAGCAAAGAGTTTTGCCGAGGCCCGTCCGATGCCGGAACTGGCGCCGGTGACGATGGCGATCTTGTTTGCGAGTGCGAACATTTTTGCATCCTTTTCTTCGCGCCGGCCTGACCGGCAGTTGGGGTGCTTGGTCGCAGATCGAGGCAAGGCGAGCCACCCGATACGTGCCAAGATGCTGGAAAGCGCCGACGCACCGGATGCGTCTTTTTCACCACGGCGCAAAACGGCAAGCGCCGTCGCAAACAGCGCAAGGGTGGAAGCGCTGTTTCGCTAGTGATACACCTCGCGCGCCGGGACCGAATGAACGCCGGCCGCCATTCGCGAAGCCTTTTTGGGGCGAGGTTGGGACGTTGAAGAAATATTCGGTATTCGCCATCGCCCGTGAAGCCATGCGCGGTCACAAGGGCTGGGAGGAGCAGTGGTCCTCGCCCGAGCCCAGGAAGGAATACGACGTCATCATCGTCGGCGCCGGCGGCCATGGCCTGGCCACCGCCTATTACCTCGCCACGGTGCACGGCATCACCAATGTCGCGGTGCTGGAAAAGGGCTGGCTCGGCGGCGGCAACACCGGCCGCAACACCACCATCATCCGCTCCAACTATCTCTATGACGAGAGCGCCGGCATCTACGACCATGCGCTGAAGTTGTGGGATGGGCTCAGCCAGGAGCTCAATTACAACGTCATGTATTCGGCGCGCGGCGTCATGATGCTCGCGCACAATGTGCACGACGTGCAGGTGCTGAAGCGTCACGTTCACGCCAACCGGCTGAACGGCATCGACAATGAGTGGCTGACCCCGGAGCAGGCGAAGGAATTCTGCCCACCGCTCAACACCTCCAAGGATGCGCGCTATCCGGTGGTCGGTGCGGCGCTGCAGCGTCGCGGCGGTACGGCGCGTCACGATGCGGTTGCCTGGGGCTATGCGCGCGGCGCTTCGGCGCGTGGTGTCCACATCATCCAGAATTGCGAGGTCACCGGGGTCAAGCGGGCGGCCAATGGCGCGGTCATGGGCGTCGACACGACGCGCGGCTTCATCGGCGCAAAAAAGGTCGGCGTCGTTGCCGCCGGCCATTCCTCGGTGATCATGAACATGGCCGGCGTGCGCATGCCGCTGGAGAGCTATCCGCTGCAGGCGCTGGTGTCGGAGCCGGTCAAGCCGGTGGTTCCCTGCGTGGTGATGTCGAACACGGTGCACGCCTATATCTCGCAGTCCGACAAGGGCGAACTGGTGATCGGCGCCGGCACCGACCAGTATGTTTCCTATTCGCAGACCGGCGGCCTGCACATATTGCAGCATACGCTCGACGCCATCTGCGAGATGTTCCCGATCTTCACACGCATGAAGATGCTGCGCTCGTGGGGCGGCATCGTCGACGTCACGCCCGACCGTTCGCCGATCCTGGCCAAGACGCCGGTGCCCGGCCTCTATGTCAATTGCGGCTGGGGCACGGGCGGCTTCAAGGCGACGCCGGGCTCGGGCCATGTCTTTGCCCACACCATCGCGAAAGACGATCCGCATCCGATCAACGCGCCCTTCACCATCGAGCGCTTCCGCACCGGACGGCTCATCGACGAGGCGGCGGCGGCGGCGGTGGCGCACTGATGATGGCGCAGATGGCTGTCGCGATGCCGCTGATGCTGGCGGGGGAACAAGTGCCGGTGGGGGAACGGGGCATGTTCCATTTTCCGTCGGCGGACGAAGTGCGCACGCAGCCGATCAGCCGCACCGGCAACGAAACCGTCTGGCCGTTTTCGGTCGATGACGGCACGCTGGCCTGCGTCTGGAGCGGCGGCCAGAGGGTGGTGATGTTCTTCGAGGGACGTCCCGAAGGGCTCGACCAGGACGAGACATTCCAGCCGCGTCAAGTCATCGTCACCACCGATCCGATGCAGCTCACCCTCGGCAACATGGCGTCCCGCGATCTGTTTCGTCCCGCTGCAAGCGTGGAAGAGCGCATCCGGCTCGTCGCACCGTTCGCGACCTTGGGACAGAAGCTTTGCGATCAACCGGCGGGCGCCCGCGTCGGCCACGGCGAATTGTAGGAACGAACCAAATGCTTCTCATCCGCTGCCCCTATTGCGAGGAAGAGCGTCCGGAACTCGAGTTTCGCAACGCCGGCGAGGCGCATATCGCGCGCTCGGCCAATATGGCCGGGGAGAGCGACGACGATTTTGAAAAGTTCTTCTTCATCCGCTCCAACCCCAAGGGCATCATTTATGAGCGCTGGCGGCACATGCATGGCTGTGCGCGCTTCTTCAACGCCGTACGCGACACCGTCACCGACAAATTCGTCATGACCTACAAGGCCGGCGAGCCCAAACCCTCCAAGCTGCCGGGAGTTGGCAAATGAGCGGCGCGTCGTACCGCATTTCCGGCGCCGGCCGCTTCAGCCAAGCCAAGACCGCGCGCTTCAGCTTCGATGGCCAGTCCTATGCCGGCATCGAGGGCGACACGCTGGCCTCGGCGCTGCTCGCCAATGGCGTCCATCTCGTCGGCCGCTCGTTCAAGTACCACCGTCCGCGCGGCATCCTGTCGGCGGGCGCCGAGGAGCCGAACGCCCTGGTCGAAATCAGGCGCGACGCGGCACGCAAGACGCCGAACGTGCGGGCGACCGTGCAGGAGCTCTATGACGGGCTTGACGCGCAGTCGCAGAACCGCTGGCCGTCACTGTCCTTCGACCTCGGTGCGGTCAGCGATATCGCCTCGCCGCTGCTTTCGGCCGGCTTCTACTACAAGACCTTCATGTGGCCGAAAGCGGCGTGGAAGACGCTCTACGAGCCAAAGATCCGCGCCGCGGCCGGTCTTGGCGTTTCCCCGGACCAGCCGGATCCCGACCATTATTCATCGCGCTATGCGCATTGCGACGTGCTGGTGCTCGGCGGCGGCGCGGCAGGCATCGCGGCAGCGCTTGCGGCGGCCGAGACCGGCGTGCGCGTCATCCTCGCCGACGAGCAGGCCGAGTTCGGCGGCAGCCTGCGTTTCGAGAGCGGCGCGAAAATCGACGGCCAGGACGGTTTTGCCTGGGCGCAAGCTGCCGTGGCGAAGCTCGCCGCGATGGACAATGTCCGCGTGCTGTCGCGCACGACGGCGTTCGGCTACTATGCGCAGAATTTTATCGGGCTGGTCGAGCGTGTCAGCGAACATCTGAGGACCCCCGGCCACGAATTGGCGCGCGAGCGGCTGTGGCAGGTCCGGGCCAAGCGCGTGGTGCTGGCCTCCGGTGCGATCGAGCGCCACATGGTGTTTGCCGACAACGACCGGCCGGGCATCATGCTGGCGGGTGCCGCGCGCACCTATCTCAACCATTATGGCGTCGCGGTCGGCAGGAATGTCGGCGTCTATACCGCCAATGATTCCGCTTACTCGGCGGCCATCGACCTGAAGAAAGCCGGCGTCAACGTGGCGGCGATCGTCGATCTGCGCGACAATCCGACCGGACCGGTGATTGACGAGGCGAGGGCGCTCGGCATCGAGATCAATTTCGGCCGCGCGGTGATCCGCGCTGGCGGTAAGCTCAGGGTGTCGTCGATGACCGTGCAGCCGAAGAATGGCGGCGGCGAACGCACCATCCCGGTCGATGCGATCCTGATGTCGGCCGGCTGGACGCCGTCGGTGCATCTGTTCTCGCAGTCGCGCGGCAAGGTCGCCTTCAACGACGAGACCAAGCGCTTCGTGCCGGGCATCTATGCGCAGGACTGCGTCTCGGTCGGCGCCTGCAACGGCACCGACGGGCTGTCTGCGACGGTCGATGAGGCCTATGCGGCAGGCGCCAAGGCGGCCAGGGATGCGGGTGCCAAAACCGCCAAGGGCAGCAAGCCGAAGGTAGACGCCTCGGAGAGCTGGTCGCGCGGCATGCTGGGTGCAGCCCCCGGCGCCGGGTCGGATACGACGGTGAAGGCCTTCGTCGATTTCCAGAACGACGTCACCGCCAAGGACATCCGCCAGGCGGTGCACGAAGGCATGCGCTCGATCGAGCACGTCAAGCGCTTCACCACCAACGGCATGGCGACCGACCAGGGCAAGACCTCCAACATGCACGGCTTGGCGATTGCCGCCGAGGTGCTGGGAAAGCCGATCCCGGAAGTCGGCCTGACCACGTTCCGGGCGCCCTATACGCCGGTGACTTTCGGCGCCATCGTCAGCCATGCGCGCGGTCCGCTGTTCGACCCGACACGTAAGACGGCGATCCATCCCTGGGCCGAAGCCCAAGGGGCGGTGTTCGAGGATGTCGGGCAGTGGAAGCGTGCCTGGTACTTCCCCAAGGCGGGCGAGGACATGCACGCCGCAGTCGATCGCGAATGCGTCGCGGTGCGCAAGACAGCCGGTCTGTTCGATGCCTCGACGCTGGGCAAGATCGAAGTGGTCGGTCCGGATGCGGCCAAATTCATGGAGCTGCTCTACACCAACCCATGGGAGAAGCTGGAACCCGGCCGCTGCCGCTACGGCATCATGCTGCGCGAGGACGGGTTCATCTATGATGACGGCGTCGTCGGCAGGCTGGCGCCCGACCGTTTCCACGTGACGACGACGACCGGCGGCGCGCCGCGCGTCATGAACCATATGGAGGACTATCTCCAGACCGAGTTCCCGCATCTCAATGTCTGGCTGACCTCGATCACCGAGCAATGGGCTGTTATCGCGGTGCAGGGACCCAAGTCGCGCGACATCATCGCGCCGCTGCTCGAAGGGATCGACATGTCGGACGAGGCGCTGCCGCATATGTCGGTGCGCGAAGGCAAGATCTGCGGCGTGCCGACGCGGCTGTTCCGCATGTCGTTCACCGGCGAGCGCGGCTTCGAGGTGAACGTGCCGGCCGACTATGGCCAGGCGGTCTGGGAAGCGCTGTGGGCCGAAGGCCAGAAGCATGGTGCGGCTGCTTATGGCACCGAGGCGATGCACGTGCTGCGCGCCGAAAAGGGCTACATCATCGTCGGCCAGGACACCGACGGCACGGTGACGCCGAACGACGCCGGCCTCGATTGGGCGGTCGGCAAGAAGAAAACCGATTTCGTCGGTATCAGGGGTTTGACGCGGCCGGATCTCGTTGCCAGGGGCCGCAAGCAGCTGGTCGGCCTCAAGACCAGAGATTCCGAGGTGGTGCTGGAAGAAGGCGCGCAGATCGTCGAGGATCCGAAACAGGCGATCCCGATGAAGATGATCGGCCACGTCACCTCGAGCTACTGGTCGGAAAATTGCGGCCGCTCAATCGCATTGGCGCTGGTCGCCGGCGGCCGCGACCGGATGGGCGAGACCCTTTATGTGCCGATGCCGAACGGGGTGATCGAAGTGGAGGTTACCGGCATGGTGTTCTTCGACGAGACGGGAGGGCGCCTCAATGGCTAAGGCCGCTGCAAGAAAGACGGCTCCGGCTGCATCGCCTTCGGTGGAACGCCGTCTGGCGCTGGCTGGGCGCAGCACCACTGCCGCCAGCGTCAAGGTCGAGGTGCTGCCGCCGGCCGAACGCGTTTCATTGCGGGCGCCGGAGGCTTCGGTCGCAGCGCTTTCGAAGGCGCTCGGCGTGACCTTGCCGAACAAGCCGAAAACCGCTGCCGCGAACGGCGGGCGCACCGCTCTGTGGCTCGGCCCCGACGAATGGCTGGTCATCGATGAGGCCGACAACGATCCGCTCGCCGATTGCGCCAAAGTATCCGCGCTGCATTCGGCGGTCGGCGTCTCGCATCGCAACATCGCGATATCAGTGACGGGCGCCGGAGCGGCGGCGACGATCAATGCGGGCTGCCCGCAGGACCTGTCGCTCGAGGCCTTCCCGGTGGGAGCAGCGTCGCGCACCATCCTGGGCAAGACCGAGATCGTGCTGCTGCGCACGGGTAACGACGCCTTCCGGGTCGAATGCTGGCGTTCCTTCTCGGACTATGTCTTTACTTTGCTGTCCGAGGGATCGCGCGACGCGGCGGTCTGAACTCGGAACGTTTTGCAGGGCACGCTCGTTCTGCATCCGCACGCCGAGGGAGAATGCCGATGCCGTCGAATTCCGCGCCGAAGTCGCCGGTCATAAAGACATCGGCTGTCCGCTCGCTCGAACACGAGCGGCACGAAGCGCCGAGCGCTGAAGAGGAACTCGAGGAAGGCCTCGAAGACACGTTCCCGGCCAGCGATCCGATATCCATTACCGGAACCGCTATCCCCGGCGCACCGGCGAAACCGGGCAAGGCCAAGACCGTGCCGGGGCGCAAGAGGCGCAAGACATAGTATTCCATCGGACCAGACGGCACCGGACCTTCTCAATCCCCTTGGACATGCTATTTAAAGCGCTTTGGGAGATGAAAATGCCGACAAAAGCGATCGTGTGGGGCGAGAACGTCCACGAGCAGACCAATGAAGCCGTGCGCGACCTCTATCCCTTGGGGATGCATGGCACGATTGCCGCCGCCCTCAACCAGGACAAGGGTATCGAGGCGACCACCGCCACCTTGCAGGAACCCGAACATGGCCTGAGCGAGAAGCGTCTGGCGGCCACCGACGTGCTTTTGTGGTGGGGCCACGCGGCGCATGGCGAGGTCAAGGACGACATCGTCGAACGGGTGCAGAAGCGGGTGTGGGAAGGGATGGGCCTGATCGTGCTCCATTCCGGCCACTACTCGAAGATCTTCAAGCGGCTGATGGGCACGCCCTGTTCGCTGAAATGGCGCGAGGCGGGCGAGCGTGAGCGCGTCTGGGCGATCAACCGCGGCCACCCGATCGCGCAAGGCATCGGCGAGTGCCTGGAGATCGGCGAGACGGAAATGTATGGCGAGCCGTTCGCGGTGCCGGAGCCGCTGGAGACGGTGTTCGTCTCCTGGTACGAGGGCGGCGAGGTGTTCCGGTCCGGGCTGACCTACCAGCGCGGCGCGGGACGGATCTTCTACTTCTCGCCCGGCCACGAGACCTATCCGATCTATCACAATGAGGGCGTGCAGCAGGTGCTACGCAACGCCGTCCATTGGGCGCACAACCCGGCGCCGGCCTGGTCCGGCATCACCAACGCGCCGAACGTGCCGACGGATGCGGCCAAGGAGAAGATCGTGCAGAAGGGCCTGCGCCTGCATGCCGACGGCGACAAGGGCCTGAGTTGATTCGGCCTGAGCTGATCGGGGCCTGAATTGCTTAAGGCGTGAGTTGATTGGGGCTTGGGGCTAATGCATCGAATTCTTCTGCTCGGCACCGGCGGTATCGCCGGGCATCATGTCGAGGAGTTTGCCGAGATCCCGGGCTGCAGCATCGTCGCCTGTGTCGACCAGGTGCCCGGCCGCGCGGCAGCGTTTGCCGCCGTCAGCAAGATCGGCGATTACTTCGAAAGCCTGGAAGCGGCGATCGCCTGGGGTCAGTTCGATGCCGCCATCAACGCGACGCCGGATGGTGCGCATATGGCAACTACGCTGGCGCTGCTTGCCCAGGGAAAGCATGTGTTTTGCGAAAAGCCGCTGGCGCCGAACCACGCCGACGCGCTTGATATGACCGAAGCGGCCGAGGCTGCAGGGGTGGTCAACATGGTCAACCTGACCTATCGCAACTCACCGGCGATCCATGAAGCGCGGCGCATGGTGCTGGCCGGCGAGATCGGCGTGTTGCGCCATGTCGAGGCAAGCTACCGACAAAGCTGGCTGGTCAGCCAGTCGTGGGGCGACTGGCGGGTCGAGGACAAATGGCTCTGGCGCTTGTCGAGCCGGCACGGTTCAACCGGCGTGCTGGGCGATGTCGGCATCCATATCCTGGACTTCGCCACCTATGGCGCCGGCCAGGATATCGTCAGCCTGCATGCCGATCTGGTGACGTTTCCGAAGGCCGAGGGCGAGCGCATCGGCGACTATGTGCTGGACGCCAATGACAGCGTGGCGATGACGGCGCGGCTCAGTTCCGGCGCGCTCGCCACGATCGTGGCGAGCCGCTACATGACCGGCCACGCCAACGATTTGTCGCTGGCCCTGCACGGCACCAAGGGCGCCATCAAGGTCGAGACCGACGGCAAGGCATCGAACCTGTCGGCCTGTCTCGGCGGCGATGTCGATCTTCAGCAATGGCGAACGCTGGCGCTGCCCAGTGTCAAGCGCAATGCGCGACGCTTTGCCGATGCGCTGGTTACAGGCCGGAATGGCGATCCGTCGTTCCGGCGCGCCGCCGACATGCAGAAGCTGATCGACGCGGCCTTCGAGAGTTCAGCGGTGAAGCTGCCGGTTTCGGTCGGCTGAAGCTGGCCGGCTTGTGCCGGCCAGACGCGATCCTTGCTGATGTCAAAATGCGCTTGGTACAATCCACGGATTGATGCTGATGCCGAGGCGCGGGCCCTTGCCTTCAGCGGTGTTTTCCGTGGCACCCTTCTTTTCGACCGAACCGGTCGAAGCGCAATCGAGCTTCACGTTGGTCTTGGTGTCAACGCAGGCCGCCACCGGCGCATGCTTGACGGGGTGGGTGGTGTTGGCGGCGAAGGCCGAGCCCGAAAGTGCCAGCACGGCGGCGAGGGTGAGGAGTGTCTTTTTCATTGTCAGTCTCCGTTTTCGACGGGTAAATTTCTCTCGTACATGTACGATGCACTGTACATATACGCCCGTCGGTCGCGAAGTTCAAGGAAAACCGTACGCGTACAATAAATTTTTTGTTAACCAAGAACCCCCAAGGTCTGGAGGGATACACAAACCAAAGGAAACGGCGTTCAGCAGTTGACCGGTGTCTCGGTCAGCGGTGGGACGTTTTGCGTGCTGAGCGTGGCGAGCGTGAAATCGCACATCCGCTTCACGAAGGCCTGCGGATCGCCGAAGGGGTAGAAAGGAAAGGTGATGAGCAGCGAGATCGTGCCGTGTCCGACCGCCCACAGCATGGTGGCGATGGCGCGCGGATCGCCCTGCAATTTGCCGGCGGTGACGCAGGCCTCGACCCTGCTGATCAGCACCTTCATAGCGGGGTTGCTCTCTTCCATTTCGTTGTAGCCTTCCGGCAGCTTGGTCTTTTCGGTCATGAACACGGTGCGGTATTCGTTGGGATTGCCGAGTCCGAAAGCGGCATATTCGGTCATCACCGCCTGCAAGGCCTCGATCGGATCGTCGGATGGATGCCCCTCGATGCGGCGGGCGAGTGTCTCGAATGCATCCTCGGCCAGAGCGAACAGGATGTCCTGCTTGTCGGCGAAGTAGGAGTAGACCGACATCGGGGCATAGCCGACCCGCTTGGCCAGCTTGCGAATGGTCAGGCCTTCATAGCCTTCTTCCTGGACGAGCTTGTGCGCGGCCTCGACCAGTTCGGAGCGCAGTTCGGCCTTTTGTTTCTCGCGGCGTGTCTGGACGCTCTGCGGCAAGATCTGGTGCCTTTGGTTGGTTGGTGGCTGGCTAAATTATATACGCTGTACGGAAACGGACAAGGGCACGGGAAGTTCCCAAGCGGTATGCTTCGGATCGTGCCCACGCTCGTCGAAGTTGGCGGCACCCGTGATCAGCACCTTTGCTCCGTCAAAGCGGCCATCACGCCTCCTTGTCGATCAGCTTCGCGGCAAGACGCGAAAGCAGCTTCACCGCCTCGCCATAGGTCCGGGCTTTTTCCGGATTGGAGGCATTGCCGTCCAGCGCCCGCTTGAAGACGCCCTGGCAGATCGCAGCCAGCCGGAAGAAGGAAAAGGCGAGGAAGAACGTCCAGTTGCCGATACTGGTGAGTCCGCGCCGCCGGCAGTAGGCGGCGACGTAGTCCGTTTCGGAGGGCAGCCCGAGCGCCGCGCGGTCGACACCGCCCAGGCCGCGAAAGCCCGACGCGTGCGGCAGCCGCCATTGCATGCACTGATAGGCGATATCGGCGAAGGGGTGGCCTGATGTCGACAGTTCCCAGTCGAGCACCGCCAGAACTGTTGGTCGGTCCGGCGCGAAGATCAGATTGTCCAGCCGGTAGTCGCCATGGACCAGGGAGACGCGGCCGTCATCCTCCGGCATGTGTGTCTCCAGCCAGGCAATCAACCGGTCCATATCGGCCACCGTGCCGGTCTCCGAGGCGCGGTACTGGCTGGTCCAGCGCGCCAGCTGGCGCTCGAAATAACTGCCCGGCCGGCCGAAATCGCCGAGTCCCACTGTTTCGACATCGACCTCGTGCAGCGCCGCGAGGGTTTCGTTCATGGCATCGTAGATGGCGGCGCGATCTTCGTTGTCGCGAGCCTCCGGCAGAGCCGGATCCCAGAAGATGCGGCCGTCCAGGAAATCCATCACGTAGAACATGCGGCCGATCGGCGAGGCTTCGTCGGAAAGATGCAGCATCTGCGGCACAGGCACGGCGGTGCCGGCAAGCGCGCTCATCACCCTGAATTCTCGGTCGACCTGGTGCGCCGATTTCAGCAATTGCCCCGGCGGCTTCGCGCGCAGCACGTAACGGCCGCTTGCCGCCGTCAAAAGGTAGGTCGGGTTCGATTGGCCGGATTTGAACTTCTCGACTGCAGCAAGCCCGGAAAAGCCAGGTATGTTCGCCTCGAGGTAAGGCGCAAGCGCTGCCTGGTCGAGAACGGGATCACTCATGCCGTCTCGGGCTGGCGTTCGATCAAGGTCAGCGTCAACCAGCGCGCGGTCAGTGCCGGCTTCTTCGAACCCTCGATCTCGATCGTCACGTCATGCGCGGTCTGCACCCAGCCCGACGGCCTGACCTTGACGTCGGCCAGCACAAACCGCGTGCGGATGCGCGCGCCGGTTTTCACCGGCGCCAGGAAGCGCAGCGAATCGAAGCCGTGGTTGACGCCCATCTTGCCGTTTTCCAGCGGCGGCATGGTCTCGAAAGTCATCGCCGACAACAGCGACAGCGACAGGAAGCCGTGCGCGATGGTGCCGCCGAACGGCGTTTCGCGCATGGCCCGCTCCGGATCGCAGTGGATGAACTGGTGGTCGTCGGTGGCGTCGGCGAACTGATCGATCATGCGTTGCGTGACCGCCCGCCACGGCGACACGCCAACCTCCTTGCCGACACTGGCCAGAAGCACATCGAGACTGATCGGTTCCACGCTCATGTCCTCCAGTTCACCCCCGGCTTCTGTGGCCGGAAAATGTCATTCCTTGAACAAGGTCAGCCCGTGCTGCACCGACTGTCCGCCGTCGATCGGCAGGATGGCGCCGGTGATGTAGCTGCCTGCACGGCTGCACAAATAGAGCGTTGCGCCGGCAATGTCATCCGATGCGCCGATACGGCCGATCGGAACATGGCTGCCAACGTGCCTGGCCTGCTCATCCGTGCCCGTGGCGAATGCCGTCATCCGGCTCTGGAAGGGGCCGGGTGCGAAGGCATTGACGGTGATGCGGCGGCCGGCGAACTCGAGCGCAAGGGTGCGGGTCAGATGATGCACGGCTGCCTTGGACGCCGTGTAGGAATAGGCGTCGTCGGCCAGCGGCTGCGTGCCCATCACCGAACCGAGATTGATCACCCTGGCCGGATCGGCGTCGCTGGCGGCAGCGTCGAGCAGTGGCAGCAATTCGCGGGTCAGATGGAAGACTGCGGTGACATTGACGCCAAACACCTTGGCCCAAGCCGAATAGGGGAAGCTTTCCAGCGGCGCGCCCCAGGAGACGCCGGCGTTGTTGACCAGAATATGCAGTTTCCCGGTCCGCGCTTTGACCTCGGTAACGAGTGCGGCAATGCCGGTTTCGCTGGAAACGTCCCCGGCGAAGCCCTCGGCCCGGCCCGGTGCACCAAGCTCGTTCAACTCTTCGGCGACCTGGATGCAATCCTCGCCCTTGCGTGACGCGATCATCACGCTGGCGCCGGCCCTGACCAGCGCGGTCGCCGCCATGCGGCCTATGCCGGTCGCGGCACCCGTCACCAGCGCGGTCTTGCCGGCCACCGAAAACAGCTCGTCCAGATAGCTCATCACAATCCTCCGCGCTCGGCATGCGGGCAAACAGTTCGCGTTGACAAGGCTATCCGAAGTACGGTCATCCTTGCCACTGACAAAATGCCTGGCATGCATGAAGGGTTAGCGACCGATGACGGAGATGAATCTCGGCATGACCGAGCGGCTGAAGCCGATCCACGCGCGCGTCGCGGCCATGGTTCGCGACGAGATCATGCCGCTCGACAGGGAATTTCTGAGCGAGGTGGGCAAGGCAGGCAACCGCTGGGTCTACAGTGCGCGCCAGAGCGAGATCCTCGAAGGGCTGAAGAAAACCGCAAGGGAGCGTGGCCTGTGGAATTTCTGGCTGACCGGCTCGGAACGCGGCTATGGCCTTTCCACCGTCGAATATGCCTATCTGGCCGAGGAGATGGGCAAGGCGCATCTCGGCGCCGAGACCTTCAACTGCTCGGCGCCAGACACCGGCAACATGGAGGTGCTGGAACGGTATGGCTCGGCCGACCACAAGAAAGAATGGCTGGAACCGTTGCTCGAGGGCAAGATCCGCTCGGCCTATCTGATGACCGAGCCGGATGTCGCTTCGTCCGACGCCACCAACATCGCCATGCGCTGCGAACGCCAGGGCGACGACTATGTGCTCAACGGCGAGAAATGGTGGGCATCGGGCGCCGGCGATCCGCGCTGCGCCATCTATATCGTCATGGTCCGGACCGGCGGCGATGGAGAGCCGCAGCACCGCCGCCATTCGATGATCCTGGTGCCATCAGGCACAAGGGGCGTGACCAAGGTCCGGGCCATGCAGGTCTATGGCGACGACGACGCGCCGCATGGCCATATGCACCTTCGCTTCGACAATGTGCGCGTACCGGCGTCGAACCTGATCCTCGGCGAGGGCAGGGGGTTCGAGATCGCGCAAGGGCGGCTCGGCCCCGGCCGTATCCATCACTGCATGCGCGCCATCGGCCAGGCCGAGATGGCGCTCGAGATGCTGTGCCAGCGTTCCGTGCGCCGCGAGGCCTTCGGCCAGAAGCTGGCAAAGCTCGGCGCCAATTTCGACATCATCGCCGAATGCCGCATGGAGATCGAAATGGCCCGGCTGCTCTGCCTCAAGGCGGCGTGGATGATCGATCAGGGCGATGCGCGGGCCGCCGCCCCCTGGATCAGCCAGATCAAGGTGGTGGCACCGCGCGTCGCGCTCAAGGTCACCGACGAGGCGGTGCAGATGTTCGGCGCGCAAGGCATCAGCCAGGACACTCCGCTGGCGCGGTCGTGGACGCATCTGCGGACCTTGCGCCTTGCCGACGGGCCGGACGCCGTGCATCGCCGTCAGGTGGCGCGCACCGAGCTGAAGAAATACACGCAGGAAAAGGTCTGAGCATCGGCATCGTCATCCGACGATGCCGATGGGTCCAAGCGAGGAGTGTACCAATGACAGTCCCCTCCGAAATGAAGGCGCTGTTGCTGACCGGCGATGGCTACACCAGGACGCCGAGCGGCAGTGTGCTGGAGGCGATGGAGCCGTATGTCGAGCTGGGCAACATCGCGGTGCCGACACCCGGACCGACGCAGGTGCTGATCAAGGTCAGCCTCGCCTCGATCAATCCGTCCGATGTCGCCTTCGTCAAGGGCCAGTACGGCCAGCCGCGCGCCAAGGGACAGCCGGCCGGCTTCGAGGGCGTCGGCATCGTCGTCGCCAGCGGCGACGAGACCTATCCCCAAAGCCTGATCGGCAAGCGCCTCGCCTTTGCCACCGGCGTCACCAACTGGGGCTCGTGGGCCGACTATGCCGTCGCCGAAGCTGCCGCCTGCATTCCGCTGCTCGACACGGTTCGCGACGAGGATGGCGCGGCGATGATCGTCAACCCGCTCACCGCGCTCGCCATGTTCGACGTCGTCAAGGAGGAAGGCGAAAAGGCCTTTATCATGACCGCCGGCGCCAGCCAGCTCTGCAAGCTGATCATTGGCCTGGCCAGCGGAGAGGGCTTCCGGCCGATCGTCACCGTGCGCCGCGACGACCAGATCGCTTTGCTGAAAGAGCTTGGCGCGGCGCACGTGCTCAATGAAAAGGCGTCGGATTTCAAGGCGGCGCTGCGCGAGGTGGTGAAGGCCGAGCAACCGCGCATCTTTCTCGACGCGGTGACCGGGCCGCTGGCTTCCGCCATCTTCGACACCATGCCGAAGCGGTCGCACTGGATCATCTATGGGAAGCTCGATCCCGAAGCCACTGTTATCCGCGAGCCCGGCCAACTGATCTTCCAGCACAAGCATATCGAAGGTTTCTGGCTGAGCGAGTGGATGCGCCAGTTCCGCGATCGCCGCGGCCCGGCGATCCTGGAAGCGCAGAAGCGTTTTTCCGATGGGCGCTGGTCGACCGACGTGACGGCGGTGGTGCCGCTTGCCGAGGCGATGGCGCGGGTGCCAGCGGAACTGGCCAAGCCGAACGGCAAGGTGTTCATCCGGCCTTAGGCCAATTCGAAAGATTCGAGCAGCTTGGACGCGAGGGGCCTCGGAGGGCTTTGCGGGCAGAGATTGCCGGTTATCCGCCGACGCGGGACCGTCAGGCCGATATACGTCCATCAAGCCCCCTATGCCACGCCGCTGCGTCCGTGATATGCCGCCGCCATCGAATGCCGGGACAGGCTGGACTGAGCCTGTTCCGGGATTGTGTGGGGTGCCTTGATGACGATTTCCAAGCCGGTTTTCGACCGTTTAGGGTTTGGCCTGTGGATCGGAGCGTTCCTGGTCGTTGTTGCCATGGTCCTGTGGTCGCCGTACACGCGGACGGTATGGAAGGCCTATATAGATGGCAGCGAGGCGCTTCTGGCCGGTCTGCCACTCTACGACACCCAATCCGAGATGGGATATCTCTACGCGCCGGCCTTCGCCGCGCTCTACACTCCAATAGTCAAGCTCGGTCCGCATCTGGGCGGCGTGATGTGGCACTCCCTCGGGTTTGCGGTGCTGACCTATGCCGCGATGCGGCAGGTGCGCAAGCTCGGTGGTGACGAGTTGATGTGGCTGCTTTCTTTCGGCCTCTTCCTCGCTTTGCCGATGGCGCTCGGCGCGATCCGCAACGGCCAGTCGACTATCCTTTTGACCGGCGCTTGCTGGCTTCTCACATTGTCGGCGCTGGAAGGCCGACGGGCGGAGACGTTCTTCTGGACTTCGCTTGCCATCATCGCCAAGCCGACCGCGATCATAATGCTGTTGTTGGTAGGAGCCCTTCGGCTTCGGTTGATACCGGTGCTGGTGCTGGCGGTGCTGTTCGTGCTCGCACTGCCTTACGCTTTTGCTCCCGCCGGCTATCTCAACGATCAGTATCGTGTCTTCGCCCGGATGTTGACCTCCATGGCCGTCGACAATACCAGCCATTTCGTGTCCACCGATTTCACGGCACCGTTCACCACGATAGGGCTGCCGATACCGGAATTCGGCGCAACAATCGTGCGCATGGTCATGGCCCTGCTTACGCTTTCAGCCGTCATCTGGTTCGACCGCAGGCTCGAACAGGGAAAGGCGGCGCTGGCGATCTTCCTGACGGCCACCTTCTACATGTGCGTCTTCAACCCGCGCGTCGAACCCAACACCTTTGCCATGATCGCGGTACCAGCCGGTCTTGCCATCGCCCTGTTGTGGCGCGAAGAACGGGGCGGCGTCCTCGCCTCGGTGCTGTCGATGACGCTGTTCGTGACCGGGCTGAGCGGCGTCGAGCGCCATGTGCACGATTTCCTCTTCCCCTGGTTCCGGCCGGTCGCCGTCACTTTCATCGCCGGTTCGCTGATCTGGTGGTTCTGGGCCAAGGCACGGGAAAAGGTAGTGAATGCGGGAGTCGCGAATGGCTGAGCTGCGACAGAGCCTCGATATCGTTGCGCCATTCTTCAACGAGGCGGCATCGGCATCGGCCTTCGCGCGCCTGCTAGGCGAGCTCGAAGCGGCCGTGGCACAGCGCTTCGGCATGACCGTGCACAAGATCCTGGTCGATGACGGCAGCCGTGACGATGGCGCTGGACGATTTTCGCAAGCGCTGACGGGATCGTGGGAGATCGTGCGCCTCAGCCGCAATTTCGGCAAGGAAGTCGCGGTGCTCGCCGGCCTCGACCAGTCGCGCGGCGACATGGTGCTGATCATGGACGCCGACCTTCAGCATTCCCTGGACATCAGCCTGAAGCTGATCGCCGAGCTGGTGGACCATCCCGACATTGACGTCGTCTTTGCCCAGAACGACCGCCGCGAGGCGAGCTGGCGGCGCAGCCAGCTTGCACGGCTTTTCTACAGCCTGATCAACAGCAGCCAGCGTTTCGACATTCCCGAAAATGCCGGTGACTTTCGCGTCATGCGCGGCGCCGTGGCGCGCGCACTGACCAGCCTGCGTGACAAGCGTCGCTTCAACAAGGGCCTGTTTGCCTGGGCCGGCTTTCGCCAGAAGGCGTTGCCCTATTCGCCGGAAGGCCGCGCCAGCGGCACATCGAAATGGAGCCGGCTCAACCTGATCGCCTTCTCGCTCGAAGGGTTCACCTCGTTCTCCGTCATTCCGCTGCGCCTGATCAGTCTTAGCGGGCTGCTCGCGGCGTTGGCCGGCGCGCTCTATGGCGCCAAGGTGTTCTTCGAGGTGATCTTCTACGGCATTGCCGTTCCGGGCTACCCCAGCCTGCTGGTTGCCGTCGTTCTGCTCGGCGGCCTCAATTTGACCCTGCTTGGCCTGATCGGCGAATATGTCTGGGTCACGCTCAGCGAGAGCAAGGATCGCCCGGTCTATCTCGTGCGCGACGTCGTGCGCAGCGTGGCCCCCGGCGACCGGCCGGAGCCGGGCTCTTCGAACAGATGACGCGGCGCATTCGCCTGATCGCTGACGATTACGGCCTGGCGCCTGGCGTTTCCGCCGGGATTCTCGATCTTCTCGATCGGGGGCGCCTGACCGGCACCAGCTGCATGACCGGCTTTCCCGAGTGGGCAAAGGAGGCAGAGCGCATAAAACCGCTGTGCGGCCGGGCCGCGGTCGGGCTGCACCTCACCTTGACCGACCAGTTGGCCGTCACCGGCCGGTCGGCCCTGGCGCCGGAAGGCCGGCTGCCACCGCTCCGCGCACTGGCCTTGCCTGTTCTTCGCGGCCGCATCGGCGACCGCCATGTCCATGCCGAGCTTGACGCCCAGTACAGCCGCTTCGTCGAGGCGCTTGGCCGCCG
This sequence comes from Mesorhizobium sp. M7A.F.Ca.US.011.01.1.1, assembly GCF_003998295.1. NCBI lineage: Bacteria > Pseudomonadati > Pseudomonadota > Alphaproteobacteria > Hyphomicrobiales > Phyllobacteriaceae > Mesorhizobium > Mesorhizobium sp. M7A.F.Ca.US.011.01.1.1. The sequence continues at coordinate 350,699 of NZ_RZRT01000003.1, read as the reverse complement.
CCCCGATTTCGTCGACGGGCACCAGCATGTGCATTTCCTTCCCGTCGTGCGCACATGGCTGCGCACGCGGTTTCCAGAAGGCGCCGACAGGCCGGTCCTGCGCGGCGCCCCGGCGCTGGCCGCGGGAGCGAAAGTCGCTGCGATTGCCGCGCTCGCCGCCGGGTTCAACCGCTCGATGCAGCGCGCGGGCTTCATCGTTTTCCAGCCGCTCGCCGGCATCTATGACTGGCGGCAGCCCGAAAAGTTCGCTGCGGTTCTGCAGGCGGCCGTCGAAGGGTTGCCGGAGCGAGGGCTGTTCATGTGCCATCCCGGCCATGTCGACGAGACGCTGCGCGCGCGCGACACCATGCAAGATGTGCGCGAGGTCGAATTCGCGGCCCTCGCATCGGACGAATTCGGCGCTGGCCTGGCCCGCGCCAATGTCGCAATCATGGATGGCAGGGGATGAGCGACGCCGAGCGGCCCCCGCGTTCGACCGGCAACAAGATCGTCCGCTTTGCCATTGTCGGACTGGCGAACACGGCCATCGACCTTGCCAGCTTCTTCCTGCTGCTCAAGCTCGGGGTCTCGCCGCTGCTCGCCAACATCGCTGCCTGGTTCATCGCCGTCACCTTCTCGTTCGCGGCGAACGGCTTGTGGTCGTTCGAGCGCAATCGAGCCATCCGGCTGCATGACGCGTTCCTTCGTTTCGCCACGCTTGGAGCGCTGATTTCGCTCGGTGTCTCCAGCCTCTCGATCGCGCTATTCGCCGGCATCATTGGGGTGTGGCCGGCGAAAATCGGCGGCGTCGTGGTGGCGGCGGTGCTGAATTTCCTCGCCGCACGCTGGTCGATCGAAGGCCGGTTGCTGAGATAGGCGGAATTATTTTTCTTACGAAATTCCGGACGAAAAACCGCTACACACTTTCCTGGAATTTCTATTCTGCCGGCTCCACATTGGTGTAGGCGGCTTCCTCCAACTCGCGCTTCAGCCGGGCTTCCTCGTGGGTCTTCGGCGTGACGAAGCGGCCAAGCAGGAGATAGGCGACCGGCGTCAGGAACAGCGTCGAGACGGTGGCCAGCCCCAGGCCGCCGACGATGACCCAGCCGAGCGCGACGCGCGCCTCGGCACCGGCGCCGCTCGCCAGCACCAGCGGCAGGCCGCCGAGCACGGTGCAGATCATCGTCATCATCACCGGCCGCACGCGGATGATCGAGGCCTGTTCGATCGCCTCGCGCACGCCAAGCCCGCGGTCGCGCAACTGGTTGGCGAATTCGACGATCAGGATGCCGTTCTTGGCCATGACGCCGACCAAAAGCACCAGGCCGATCTGGCTGTAGGCGTTGAGACTGGTGCCCGAGAGGAGAAGCGCGAAAATCGCACAGGCCAGCCCGAGCGGCACCGTCGCCATGATGATGACGGCGCTGACAAAACTCTCGAACTGGGCGGCCAACACCAAAAGGATGATGACCAGCGCGAAGCCGAAAATGGTGACCATGGCGCTGTTGGTCTCGCCCAGCGTCGCCGCCTCGGCCAGGGGCAGGATGCGGCTGCCTGGCGGCAGCAGTGGTGTGGCGATTTGCTCGGCGCGGGTGAGCGCGTCGCCAAGCGCGAAGTCGCCGCTGAGGTTGGAGGTGATCGCCACAGAGGGCTGCTGCTGTTCGCGCGACAGCGATGGCGGCACGGCGCGTTCGGTCAGCGTGGCGATGGTCGACATTGGCACGAAACGTCCGTCGGCTGTTTTCAGGAAGATGTTTTCCAGATCCGTCGGATCGTTGATCGGATTGGTGGTCGAGACCAGCTTCACGCCGTAGCTGCGGTCGGCGATGTAGACGTCGACGACGTCGTTGCCGTCGAGCATGGCCTGCAAGGTGTTGGCCAGTCCTGATATGTCGATGCCGAGGTCGGAGGCGCGCTCGCGGTCGATGGCCACGGCCAGCTGCGGCTGCGTCGGGTCGATGGACAGGCGCGGTGTCTGGAAGCGCGAGTCCTTCTGCATCTCGGCGATGATCTTCACGGCGGCGTCACCGAGTGCCTTGCGGTCGTTGCCGACCAGCGCGAATTGCAGGCCGTTGCCGGCGCCACGGATACCGAGGCTGTTGGGCTGCACCGGGAAGATGCGCACGCTCGGCACCTGCCTGGTCAGCTGGCTGATCTCGGCCATGATCTCCTGCTGGCTGCGGCTGCGCTCGTTCCACGGCGCCAGCGTCATCACCATGAAGCCGGAGTTGTAGGAGCCGTTCTGGCCGGCATTTTCGAAAGTGCTGCGGATCTCGCCGGAATCGCGCATCGGCTGGATCAGTCTCTCGATCTTCTGCATCTGCTGCGTTGTGTAGTCGAGGCTGACGCCTTGCGGGGCGCTGATGCGCAGAAGCACGGCGGCGCGGTCCTCGGTCGGCGTCAGCTCCTGGCGGATGGTGCCGAACAGCGTGAAGGCGGTGCCGGCGAACAGCACCGCGACCAGAAGCACGATCCATGGCGCGTCGAGGCAGGCGTGCAGGCTGCGCTTGTAGGCCGTATTGAGCGCGCCGCCGATGCGGGCGCCGATGCCATGGCCACCTTCGTGGTGAAGCGATGCGCTGGTCAGCATGCGCGAGGCGAGCATCGGGCACAGCGTCAGCGCCACCACGCAGGACAAGAGCACCGACATGGCAAGCACGAAGCCGAATTCGCGGAACAAGCCGCCGGTTTGGCCGGGCAGGAACGAAATCGGCACGAAGACGGCGACCAGCGTCAAGGTGGTGGCGATAACAGCAAAGAACACTTCCTGCGCGCCAAGCACCGCGGCAGCACGCGGTCCCATGCCTTCGTTGCGTCGTCGCACGATGTTTTCGAGCACGACGATGGCGTCGTCGACGACCAGTCCGGTCGCCAGCACCAGAGCGAGCAAGGTCAGGATGTTGACCGAGAAGCCGGCCAGATAGATGGCGGCGATGGTGCCGATCATGGCGACCGGCATCGACAGGCCGGGGATCAGCGTCGCACGCCAGTCGAGGAGAAACATATAGATGACGATCAGCACCATGGTGACGGACAGGCCGAGCGCGATCTCGACCTCGTGCACCGCCCCCTTGACGAAGACGGCGTCGTCGCTGGTGATCTTGATCGACATGCCCTTGGGCAGGTTTTCCTGCAGCTTGGCGACGGCGGCCTGGACACCGGTCGAGATGTCCAACGTATTCGATTCCGCCTGGCGGATGATGCCGATGCCGATGCCGGTCTTGCCGTCCGAACGCAATGTGGTCTGGCCGACGTCGGGGCCGAGCGTGACGGTGGCGACGTCGCGAATGCGCGTCGTGCCGCCGATGATGATGTTTTCGAACTCTTCCGGCGTGGTCACGTCGGCAGTCGTGCGGACGATCAGGTCCTGGTTGGTCGTGGTGATCGAACCGGCGGGGGAATCGAAGGCGACCGAGGCAAGGGCGGCCCTGAGGTCGGCGACCGTGAAGCCGAGGCTGGCCAGCTTGTTCTGGTCGACGTCGATGCGAAAGATCTTGTCGCGGTCGCCATAGACCTGGACATCGGCAACGCCGGGCACGGCGGCCAGCTCGTCCTCGATCTGGTCCTGGACCACCACGGTCATGTCCTGGATCGACATGTTGTCCGAGGTCACCGCCAGTCGCATCACCGGGTCGGAATTGGCGTCGGCCTTGACGATGCGCGGCGGATCGGCGGTGTCCGGCATCTGGTTGGCGACGCGGCCGACGGCGTCACGCACGTCGGAGGCGGCGACATTCAGATCGACGCCGTCGTTGAACTCGATGGTGACGCGGCTCGAGCCGAACGAGGAAGACGACGAGATCGACTTGACGCCTGAGACGCGGGCGACGGCGCCCTCGATCGTGTCGGTCAGTTCGCGGTCGACGGTCTCGGCCGCCGCGCCCTCGAAGGTGGTGGAAACAGTGACGACCGCGCGATCGACGTCCGGCAGTTCGCGGATTTCGACGCCGTAAAAGGCGGCCAGGCCGGCGACCGCGATCAGCGTGTTGAGCACGAAGGCCATGACCGGCCTGCGGATGAACAGCGCGGTGAAGCCGGTATCGCTGGCGGCGTTGATGGTTCCGGTCATGAGCCTTGGGCCGCGTCCGCCGCGCGCTGCTCTTCGCCGGCGAGGCGGACCGCGCCGCCCTCGCTGACGCTCTGGGTGCCTTCTGTGACCACCATGTCGCCATTGTCGATCTCGGCGTCGATCAGCACGGTCTCGGTGTTGCGCTGGATGATGCGCACCGGGACTCGCCTGGCCTTCCCATCCTCGATTTGCCAGACATAGGCGCCGTCCGACCCCCACAGGATCGCCAGCGGGCTGACGGCCGGATAGGTTTGCCCCGGAAATTTCATGATGATGCCGAACGACATGCCGGCGCGCAGCGAATCGGCCGGGTTGGCGATCTTGGCCTTAACCAGCAGGGTGCGGCTCTTTTCATCGATGTGATTGTCGATGGCCGAAACGGTGCCGCTATAGGCGTTGCTGGGATTGGCGATCGGCGTCGCCGTCAATTGCGCACCTACCTTGACGGCGGCGGCGAAGCGCTCGGGCACCAGGAAGTCGACCAGGATAGAGGACCGGTCGTCGAGCGTGGCGATGGCCGACTGGTTGGTGACATAATTGCCGGCCGAGATCGGTAGGATGCCGACGGTGCCGGCGATCGGCGCCAGAATCGACCGGCGCTGCAGTGCAAGTTCCGCATCCTGAAGCGCCAGCTTAGCGCCCGCCAGCACCACCTCGGCATCAGCCACGGCCACCGGGGTCGCGGCATTGGAGGCACGAAGCGACTTGACGCGGTCAAGCTTGGATTGCGCGTCCTGCAAGGCCAGCTTGGCACGGTCCTGAGAGATCACTTCGGTCTCGGAATCGAGGGTTGCGAGGATCTGTCCCTTATCGACATGGCTGCCGGATTCGACCAGCAGTTCGGCGAGGCGGCCGGAGCTGTAGGGATTGACTGTCACCGAGGCGTTGGCACGGCCGGTGCCGATCGCCTGCAGGCGGTCGTTGATAACAGCCGAAGTGGCCGCCAGGGCAACCACGTTCACCGGCTGGTTGCCGTTGCGGCCGTCTGCCTGCCTCGCGTTCGCGGCGCCGCTTGCAGCCGGGGGCGTTGCCGCGTAGGCCCAGTCGATGCCCCAACGTGCCAGCACGTCCGGCGCGCTGGGATAAAAGCGCAGCCAGGCGACTGCCGCCACCACCAGCACCACGAGTGCAAAAAGTATCTGTTTCCAGGCGGCCATCAGCACTCCGGTTGGCAAAACAATCCTTCCGTCTACCGCTTTCCCGAAATGAAGCAGACGCAGCGAGGCTATTGTAAGGCAAAGAAGCCGCCTCGATATCGCGTCTTTATGACAATTCTCCGGGGGCTGCGCACATTAAATATATGTAACGTTTGAGAAAATATGCGTAACGCTTTGGATCATCGCACAGGCACTAACGCAGACTTTCCATCTCACGAATGCGTTTGGCGCCTTCTGCTTCCAGTTGCCTGGTGACGGCGCCGATCAGCGTTTCGGCGACGACGAAAAGGGCAGCCGATGAATCCCATGCCGACGGCACCGCGGTTCGTCCGGCGATAACATGGCGAGCAAAGCGGGCGATCGGCGACAGCCACTGGTCGGTGAACAGCACGATCTGGACGCCACGCTGATGCGCCTTTTCGGCGAAGCGGAGGAGGCTGTCCTGGTAGCGCCTGATGTCGAAAATCACCAGCACGTCGCGCTTGCCCATGTCGATCAGGCGGTCACGCCATATGCTTTCCTGCCCGGCGAGGTGAAAGACATCCGGCTGGATGATGGCGAGGTGGGCGGCCATGTAGCGCGCCAGCGGATCGGTGAAGCGACCGCCGATCAGGAAGGTCTTGCCGCGCCGGTCCGCTAGCCGGGCGGCGATGTCGGCAAGCTGCTTGTCGGACAGGTGCCTGAACGTCTCGCGCATATTGTCGAGCGTCGCTTCCAGCATCGGCGACACCGTCCCACCGCCAGGCGAGGGCGGGTTGAGCGTCCTTGTCGCCGGCGATTGCAGTTGCGCCGCCAGTTCGTCCTGCAGGCTCGACTGGAACTCCGGATAGTTCTGAAAGCCCAGCCGGGCGACGAAACGCAGGATTGTCGGTGAGGAGACGCCCGCCGCGGCCGAGAATTCTGCAACAGTTTTCAGGCCGATCATCGGATAGTTGGCGATCAGCGTCTGGGCCGCGCGCCGTTCGCTGGCCGGCATGGTACCGATGCGGTCGGCGATCAATTCGGCAATGCTGGAAATCATGTTGTCCCCACCCCTGGCTCGGTCGACGGACTTTTCCGAGATCGCATTTGACAAAGCCGGACAAACTGTATGAAATCATCCACAGGGACGCAATGAGGCAAAATACGTAACATACGATACAGCGCTCCCCGGGGACGGCAGAGTATGGAGAAAGCACGGCCCACCAGCCTTGCATCGTCTGATACCGTAAGGGTGACGAACCCCGGCGGATCAAGCCCTTTCGTGCTGACTTGCGATCACGCCTCGAACTTCCTGCCCGCCGAATTCGGCACGCTCGGCCTTGCCGCCGAGGACCTGTCGCGCCACATCGCCTGGGATCCCGGCGCGCTGCCGGTTGCTCGCCGCATGGCGCAGGCGCTCGATGCGACGCTGGTCGAAACCCGCATTTCGCGCCTTGTCATCGACTGCAACCGGCCGCTTGACGCGCCCGACCTGGTGCCGCCGGTCAGCGAGACAACGGCAATACCGGGCAATGCCGGCCTGTCGGAAACTGAGCGCGCGGCGCGTGTCGCGCTGTCATGGCAGCCATTTCATGCCGCCATCGAGCATGTTGTCGACGACAGGCTGGCGCGTGGACAGACGACCCGCCTGGTTTCGGTCCATTCCTTCACGCCGGTATACAAGTCCAAAAACCGGCCCTGGCATATAGGCATCATCCATGACGAGGATCGCCGACTGGCGGCGCCGCTGATATCGGCGCTGAAGCGGCTTGCCGGCGTCACCGTCGGCGTCAACGAGCCGTATTCACCTGTTGACCGCGTCTATTTCACGCTGGAACGGCATGCGCGCTCGCGTGGCCTGCCCTGCGCGATGATCGAAATCCGCAACGACGAAATCGCCGGCGAGACCGGGCAGCGGAAATGGGCGGATCTGCTCACGGGCATTTTTTCGGATCTGGAGCCAGAGGAGGCCGGATATTCCAGATCGCATTCAGTAGGAAAGTCAGTTCAATCGGCTAGCTAGGGCGGGATGTCATCCCGACTCGAGAATCAACAGGGGACGCTAAAATGGCAGCACCGGGTTATACTGAAGTTGACAAGGCGGAGGACGTAAAGCACCTCCACAGCATGGGCTATGCCCAGGAACTGGAGCGGCGTCTCAGTCGCTTTTCGAACTTCGCCGTTTCCTTCTCCATCATCTGCATCCTGTCGGGCGGCATCAATTCGCTGGCGCAAGGCACCTCCGGCGCTGGCGGCATCGGCATCGGCATCGGCTGGCTGGTCGGTTGCTTCGTCTCGCTGACCTTCGCGGTCGCCATGTCGCAGATCAGCTCGGCCTATCCGACGGCCGGCGGCCTCTACCACTGGGGTTCGATCCTCGGCAACCGCGGCACCGGCTGGGTCACCGCCTGGCTCAATCTGCTCGGCCTGATCACCGTGCTCGGCGCCATCAATGTCGGCACCTGGACGTTCTTCATCGGCGCCTTCGGACCGACGCTCGGCATCGAGGGCACGCTGACCAACCAGATGATCTTCCTGATCATCATCACCGGCGCCCAGGCGCTGATCAACCATCTCGGCATCAAGCTGACGGCCAAGCTGACCGATTTCTCAGGCTATCTGATCTTCTTCGGCGCGATCCTGATTGCCGTCGTCTGCCTGATCTCCGCCGAGACCTGGGATTTCAGCCGTCTCTTCACCTTCCACAATTACTCCGGCGATGCCGGCGGCGGCGTCTGGCCAGCGGTGTCGAATGCCTGGGTGTTCGCGCTCGGTCTGTTGCTGCCGATCTATACGATCACCGGTTATGACGCTTCCGCGCACACCTCGGAGGAAACCATCAAGGCGGCTTCTTCCGTGCCGCGCGCCATGGTCATGTCGGTGATCTGGTCGGCCGTTTTCGGCTACCTGTTCCTGGCTGCCTTCGTGCTGATGATCCCGAACATGGACGATGCCGCCAAGCAGGGCTGGAACGTGTTCTTCTGGGCTTTCGACCAGCGCGTCAGCCCCGGCATCAAGGAGTTCGTCTACCTCGTCGTGTTCGTCGCGCAGCTGCTGTGCGGTCTCGCAACCGTGACCTCGGCTTCGCGCATGATCTTCGCCTTCTCGCGTGACGGCGGCCTGCCGGGTTCGGCGGCACTCGCCAAGGTCAGCCCGACCTACCGCACGCCGGTGGCGGCGATCTGGACGGCCTCGATCCTGTCGGTGCTGTTCGTCTGGGGGTCGACGCTGGTTTCGGTCGCCGGCACTTCGGCCTACACCATCGTCGTGTCCTGCACCGTCATCTTCCTGTTCCTGTCCTTCACCGTGCCGATCGTGCTCGGCATGCTGGCCTGGGGCACACCGAAGTGGGACAAGATGGGGCCGTGGAACATGGGGCGCGGCGTCTTCATGCTGTTCGCCTTCCTGTCGATCGTCTCGATGATCCTGATCTTCATCATCGGCATTCAGCCGCCGAACGATTGGGCGCTCTACATCACCGTCGGCTTCTTCATCCTGACGGCGGTCGTCTGGTTCGGCTTTGAGAAGCGTCGCTTCCAGGGCCCGCCGCTCGGCGACATCATCGCGGCGCGTCAGGCGGCCATCAAGGCAGCCGAACAGGCCGTCGGCGAAACCGGCCACTGATATCGACCATCATGGCCATGGCCGGCATCGTGCCGGCCATGGTTTTGTTCAACTCATTCAAAGCCCAAGCGCTGGAGTGCCAAAGGAATGGCCGGAAATTTCTCGTTCGATCAGTTGAAGAAAGCGGTCTCCAGCGGCGAGATCGACACCGTGCTGGCCTGCATCGTCGATATGCAGGGCCGGCTGGCGGGAAAGCGCTTCCTGGCGCAGTACTTCGTCGATTCCGCGCATGACGAAACGCATGGCTGCAACTATCTCCTGGCGGCCGACATCGATATGGAGCCGGTGCCGGGCTACAAGGCGGCAAGCTGGTCGAAAGGTTATGGTGACTTCGTCATGAAGCCGGATCTCGCCACGCTTCGGCGCATTCCCTGGCTGGAAAAGACCGCACTCGTGATCTGCGACGTGCTCGACCACCACACCCATGACGACCTGCCGCATTCGCCACGCGCCATCCTGAAGAAGCAGGTCAAGCGACTGAGCGAGCGCGGCTATATCGGCTATTTCGCTTCCGAGCTTGAATTCTATCTGTTCAACGAGACCTACGATTCCGCCCGCAAGAAGCACTGGCAGGGTCTCGACACCGCATCGCCCTATATCGGCGACTACCAGATCGGCATCACCACCAAGGAAGAAGGCGTCATGCGCCGGCTTCGCAATGAGATGGAAGCGGCCGGCATTCCGATCGAGAATTCCAAGGGCGAGTGGGGTCCGGGCCAGGAAGAGATCAATGTGCGCTATGCCGAGGCGCTCGACATGGCCGACCGCCACGTCATCCTGAAGAACGGCGCCAAGGAAATCGCCGAGTCCGAGGGCAAGGCGATTTCGTTCATGTCCAAGTATAATTACGGGCTCGCCGGCAATTCCAGCCACATCCACAATTCGCTGTGGAGCGCCGACGGCAAGACGCCGCTGTTCTTCGACAACACGGCCGACTGGACGCTGTCGACGCTTGGCCAGCAATGGGCCGCCGGGCAGTTGAAATACGCAAAGGAATTCACCTGGTTCCTGGCGCCCTACATCAACTCCTACAAGCGCTTCCAGGCCGGTACCTTCGCGCCGACCAAGATCATGTGGAGCGAGGACAACCGCACCGCCGGCTTCCGCCTGTGCGGTGAGGGCACCAAGGGCATCCGCATGGAATGCCGCATCGGCGGCGCCGATCTGAACCCGTATCTTGCTTTCGCAGCGCTGATCGCCGCCGGCCTTGCCGGCATCGACGAGAAGCTGGAATTGCAGAAGCCGTTCGTCGGCGATGCCTACCAGGCATCGCGCCTGCCGGAGATCCCGAAGACGCTGCGCGATGCGACCGAGACGCTGGCGAAGTCGAAGATGCTGAGGCAGGCGCTCGGCGAGGATGTGCTCGAACACTATGTCCACACCGCAAAGTGGGAGCAGTTCGAATACGACCGCCGCATTACGGATTGGGAACTGCACAGAGGGTTCGAGCGATATTGACACTGTTGCGTTTTTCGCACTATGTTGTGATTATAGCAGCACAACATATGGGAGGCAGGATTGCCCCAAGGCAAAGCCAACGTCGACAAGGTATGGTTTGACAGTCAGATGAAGGAGCGCAACCTGACGGTGCGCCGCATGGCCACCCAAATGAACATGCACTACAGCGCCCTGTCGCGGACGCTGAACGGTGAGCGGCGTATGCAAGTTGATGAAATACGCAAGATCGCTGAAATTTTCGACCAGCCGGAAAGCGAGGTGTTGGTCCACCTGGGCTCTTCGGATGCGAAGGCGGCGGAGCGTCGTTCCGGCTTCATGGAGGGGCAGGTGGATTTCGAGAATGCGTCAGACATAAACGACACCGCTGGAGAATACATCGTGCCGCCTCGAGGCGGCGATCCGTTGTTTGGGTGCATGGCTGGGACGCTCACGCTTCTTCCGGACGTCGATTACACCGCACCCGCGGATCCGGACTGGGGCAAAGTGTATGACGACTGATGGGGTGCTCCTGGACACATGCTTCATACTATGGCTCTCGACGGAACAACCGGTCGCGAGAGCGGCGGTTGAGAGGGTGACAAGCGCGCGGAAAAATGGCGACGTGATCGCCGTTTCCGTCATGTCCGCCTGGGAAATCGGAATGCTGGTTTCTAAAGGCCGGCTTCCGTTCATCAAGTCACCGCTCGCATGGTTTGAACGGTTCGTGCAGGCTGGTGCAACGAGTGTTGAAGGGATCGACAGTGAGCTCTTGGTCGAATCTTCGTTCCTGCCCGGCGTCGTTCACAACGATCCAACAGACCGGATCATCATAGCTACGGCGCGCTCGAAGAATTTGGAAATTATCACCCGCGATCGCGCGATCCTTGCCTATGGCTCGGCTGGCTTCGTCAAAACAGTTCCTTGTTGATTTGGAGACGTTTAATTGGAAACCGTGAAACTCCTATCCCCCGTCGATGGTTCGATCTATGCCGAGAGGCCCGTGGCAACGGACCAGGCGATCAACGCCGCGGTGGAGCGCGCCAAGGCGGCGCAGGAGAAGTGGGCCGAGACGCCGATTGTCGAGCGCGGCAAGTACATGCTGGCGATGCTGGAAGCGCTGGTTGCGATGACCGACGAGATCGTGCCGGAGATCGCCTGGCAGATGGGGCGGCCCGTACGCTACGGCGGCGAGTTCGGCGGCGTCAGGGAACGCACCACCTATATGGTCGAGATCGCCGAGCAGGCGCTCAAGTCGGTGCCTGCCTCCAACCCGAAGGACCGCTTCCGCCGCTATGTGAAGAAGGACCCCCTCGGCGTGGTCATGGTGATCGCGCCGTGGAATTATCCCTATCTCACCGCCGTCAACACCATCGTGCCGGCGCTGATGGCCGGCAACACCGTCATCCTGAAGCATGCGGCGCAGACCCTGCTGGTCGGCGAGCGCTTCCAACAAGCTTTCGACAAGATCGGCCTGCCCAAGGGCGTGTTCCAGAATGTCGTGCTGAACCACGCCCAGACCGAAAGGCTGCTCGGCTCGGGGAAGATCGACCATGTCAATTTCACCGGTTCGGTCGCCGGCGGCCGCGCCATCGAAAAGGCAGCGGCTGGCACTTTCATGACGCTCGGCCTGGAGCTTGGCGGCAAGGATCCGGCCTATGTGCTGCCCGACGCCAAGATGGACCATGCGGTCGCCAATCTGGTCGACGGCGCCTTCTACAATTCCGGCCAGTGCTGCTGCGGCATCGAACGTGTCTACGTGCACGAGAAGGTCTATGACGAATTCGTCGAAGGCTTCATCGCCGAGACCAAGAACTATGTCGTCGGCAACCCGCTCGACCAGGCGACGACGATGGGACCGATGGCGCAGGCGCGCTTCGCCGACCTGATCCGCGAACAGAAGGCCGAGGCATTGCGCAAAGGCGCGGTGGCACACATCAACATGAAGGTGGCGAACGACAAGGCCGGTTCGCCCTATCTGGCGCCGGAAGTGCTGACAGAAGTCGACCATCAGATGAGCGTCATGCGTGAGGAAAGCTTTGGCCCGATCGTCGGCATCATGAAGGTGCGCAACGACGAAGAGGCGATCGCGTTGATGAACGACAGCCCCTACGGACTGACCGCTTCGATCTGGACGCGCGATACCGAGCATGCTGTGGCGATCGGCAACCGCGTCGAAACCGGCACGGTGTTCATGAACCGCTGCGACTATCTTGACCCGGCCTTGGTCTGGACCGGGGTCAAGGACACCGGCAAGGGTGCGGGCTTGTCGGCCATCGGCTACGATAATCTGACCCGGCCGAAATCTTTCCACCTGCGCGAAGCCATCTGAGCTGCCTGAGTACCGAGCATTGGGCCACTCAAGGAGGAGAAATGTCTGAGATGCAGCCGTCCGCACCATTGGCCCGTCAGAGGCCGGAGGGTATTGGCGGCTACCTCATCGTGCCGATGCTTGGCCTCTTTTTCATGCCTCTGGCTGGCCTGGTTGCGTTCGGGCACCATATCGGCCTGTCCGAGTATTTTAGCCTACTAACCGGTCCGCAGAAGGCCTTCGTCATGGCGGAGATTTTTGGATACCTGGCGATCGCCGTCGCCTGCCCGCTTGGGCTGCTTATTCTGCTGTTTGGCAAGAAGCAGGCCTTTCCGCGCCTTTACATCGTCTGGGCCGCCGTCTGTCCTGTCTCTATCCTGGTCGATCTTGCCGCCGCAAAAATCCTGCTTGGTGATATCTTCGAAGCGCAAGGCTTGGCTTTGTTCGGTGGGGAGACGGCAAGGAGTATTCAAGGCTCGATCGTGTATTTCGTGATCTGGATTCTATACATGCAGAAGTCCCTGCGCGTTCAAAATACCTTCACCCAATAACCTGCCATCAACCATTGTTCTGAAATCGAGAAAAAATGTCCAAGCTGATCTCCAAATGGAACTATCCCACCACCGTCCGCTTCGGCGCCGGGCGCATCAAGGAATTGCCCGAGGTATTGACGGCCACCGGTATCAAGCGGCCGTTGTTCGTCACCGATCCTGGTCTGGCGAAACTGCCGGTCGTCGCCTCGACCTTGAAGATCCTCGACGATGCGAAGGTCCCTTACGGCGTTTTCTCCGAGGTCAGGCCGAACCCGGTCGAATCCAACCTGACCGCCGGCATCGCCGTGTTCAAGAAGGGCAAGCATGACGGCGTCATCGCCTTCGGCGGCGGCTCGGCGCTCGATCTCGGCAAGCTGATCGCCTTCCAGGCCGGGCAGACGCGGCCGGTGTGGGATTTCGAGGATGTCGACGACTGGTGGACGCGCGCCAATTCGGATGCGATCGCGCCGATCATCGCCGTGCCGACCACCGCCGGGACCGGATCGGAGGTTGGCCGCGCCGGCGTCATCACCAATGAGGCCACGCACACCAAGAAGGTCATCTTCCATCCCAAATTGTTGCCGGCCATCGTCATTGCCGATCCGGAGCTTTCGGTCGGCATGCCGGGCTTCATCACCGCCGGTACCGGCATGGATGCGCTGGCCCATTGCCTCGAAGCCTATTGCGCGCCCGGCTACCATCCGATGGCCGACGGCATCGCCGTCGAAGGTGTGAGGTTGGTCTTCGAGAACCTGCCGAAGGCCTATGCCAACGGCAAGGATCTCGTCGCACGCGCGCATATGATGAGCGCCGCCGCGATGGGAGCCACCGCCTTCCAGAAGGGCCTCGGCGCCATCCATTCGCTGTCGCATCCGGTCGGTGCGCTCTACGACACTCATCACGGCATGACCAATGCGGTGTTCATGCCGTATGTGCTCGCCTTCAACCGTGACTCCATTGAGGCGCGCATCGGCCGGCTCGCCGCCTATTGCGGCATCAAGGGCGGTTTCGACGGCTTCGCCAAGGCGATCATCAAGCTGCGCAAGGAATTGAAGGTGCCGCATGCGCTGCCGGGCCTGATCAAGGGGCTCGACATGGACAAGAAACGCAAGGCGCTGATCGCCGACATGGCAGTGGTCGATCCGACCGCCGGCGGCAACCCGGTCAAGCTGACCAAGAAGGCGGCGCTGACCTTGCTCGAAAACGCCATTGCCGGCACGATCTGAGGCGTTTTCGGTACAGGAAAGTGATCTGAAAGAGGGCTACAAAAACAAGGGGGAGGGTGAAGGGCAAGGCAGAAAATAATTAGCCGGAAAAATAAGTGATGGCTAATTGCTACATCAGGTTAAAAAGAGTTTACTTTTTCGCACTGCGAGCAGCCGCTTTCACAAAGCTTTCATCTGGCTGTCACATGAAAACGATACCGCATCGCAGGCGTCCAACGGCGTCAGTTCAACGGAGAGAACACATGTTCAAATTCACGGGGAAAGTGCTTTCCCTTTCGGCCGCGGCGCTTTTCGCGTCGACGGTGATTTCGTCCGCGGATTCGCTGGACGATCTCGTCAAGGCCGCCAAGGCGGAAGGCCAGCTCACCACCATCGCGCTGCCGCATGACTGGTGCGGTTACGGCGACGTCATCGCCGGCTTCAAGGCGAAGTATCCGGAAATCACCGTCAACGAACTCAATCCCGATGCCGGTTCCGGCGACGAGATCGAGGCGATCAAGGCCAACAAAGACAACAAGGGCCCGCAGGCGCCTGACGTCATCGACGTCGGCCTGTCCTTCGGTCCGACCGCCAAGGCCGATGGCCTGATCCAGCCCTACAAGGTGTCGACCTGGGACTCGATCCCCGACAGCGCCAAGGATGCCGAAGGCTTCTGGACCGGCGACTATTACGGCGTGCTTTCCTTCCAGGTGAACAAGGACCTCGTCAAGGAAGCTCCGGCCGACTGGGCCGACCTGCTGAAGCCGGAATTCGCCAACTCGGTAGCCCTTGCCGGTGATCCGCGTGCCTCGAACCAGGCGATCCAGGCGGTTTATGCCGCCGGCCTGTCGTCAGGCGCCGCCGCCGGTGAGGCTGCCGGCACCGCGGGCCTCGACTTCTTCAAGAAGCTCAATGCCGCCGGCAATTTCGTGCCGGTCATCGGAAAGGCCGCGACGCTCGCCCAGGGCCAGACCCCGATCCTCGTCACCTGGGACTACAACGCGCTCGCCGGCCGCGACACGCTGAAGGGCAATCCGCCCGTCGACGTCGTCGTGCCGAAGACCGGTGTTGTCGCCGGTGTCTATGTGCAGGCGATCAGCGCCTACGCGCCGCATCCGAATGCAGCCAAGCTCTGGCTCGAATACCTCTACTCGGACGAAGGCCAGATCGGCTGGCTGAAAGGCTATTGCCACCCGATCCGCTTCAACGATCTCGCCAAGAACGGCAAGATCCCGGCTGACATCCTGGCCAAGCTGCCGCCGGCCGAAGCCTATGCTTCCGCCGTGTTCCCGACACTCGACGAGCAGGGCAAGTCCAAGGAAGCCATCACCAAGAACTGGGATGCCGTCGTCGGCGCCAACGTCAAGTAATTCACACCATGCCGGGCGGCTTCGCGGCCGCCCGGTCCTTCTCTCGAAGACGGTAGCCGGCGCATGACCGATATCTCATTGTCCGACCACGCTGTTACCGGGAAGACCGCGCCTCCCGCCGAAGCACGCAGCATGCGGCTGCCGACACAATGGCTTGGCGTTGCACCGTTCTTCATCTTCGCCATCATGTTCCTCATCCTGCCCACGCTCTATCTGATGCTGGGTGCATTCCAGAACGATGCCGGCGAATTCACTCTCGAAAACATCGCAGCGCTGGCGCAACCGTCCATCGTTGCCGCCTACTGGATTTCTATCAAGATCAGTCTTGCTTCATCGCTGATTGGCGCATTCGCGGGCCTGGCGATTGCCATTGCCATCGTGCGCGGCGGCCTGCCGGACTGGATACGTTCGGCGACACTGACGTTTTCCGGCGTGGCCTCCAATTTTGCCGGCGTGCCGCTGGCCTTTGCCTTCCTCGCCACGCTCGGCCGCCTCGGCCTTGCGACGGTGATCCTGAACACCGTGTTCGGCCTTAACATCTATGCGCATGGCTTCAACATCCTGTCATTCTGGGGCCTGACACTGACCTATGTCTATTTCCAGATACCGCTGATGGTGGTGATCATCGTGCCAGCTATAGACGGGCTGAAGAAGGAATGGGGCGAGGCCGCCGCGACGCTGGGCGCGACCATGTCGCAGTACTGGCGCATGGTGGTCATTCCGGTGATCTGGCCGAGTTTCCTCGGCACCGTGATCCTGTTGTTCGCCAACGCCTTCGGCGCCATCGCCACCGCCTATGCGCTGACCGGCTCGTCGCTCAACATCGTGCCGATCCTGCTTTATGCACAGATCCGTGGAGATGTGCTGCACAATGCCCATCTCGGCTATGCCATCGCCTTCGGCATGATCGTCATCACCGGTCTTGCCAATGTGTTCTACATCTGGTTCCGGACCCGTTCCGAGAGGTGGCTGAAATGAAGTCGGGAAAGTTCTGGGCCTGGCTCGTCTTCGCTCTTGGCGCGGCCTACTTTTTCATCCCGCTGATCGCGACCGTGGAGTTCTCGATGCGCATGCGGCGCGGGGAGTACTCCTTCGACGCGTACAAGGTCGTGTTGGGCGACGCCCGCTTCCAGGCCACCTTCGGCTATTCGGTACTGGCCGCCGTTTTCACCATCATTCTCGGTGTGCTGATCGTGGTGCCCGCCGCTTATTGGATCCGGCTTCGGCTGCCGCAATTGCGGCCGATCGTCGAGTTTATTACCCTGCTGCCGCTGGTTATCCCAGCCATCGTCATCGTCTTCGGCTACATCAGAATGTACGGGTCGAATTCGCCGCTGCCGTTTCTGGCGACCGATACAGGCACCAATGCCTTGCTGGTCATCGGCTATGCGACACTGGCGCTGCCCTATATGTATCGCGCCGTCGACACCGGGCTTCGCACAATCGACGTGCGCACCTTGACGGAAGCGGCCCAGATCCTTGGGGCTGGCTGGGGCACCATCATCACCCGTGTCATCCTGCCCAACGTGCTGATCGCGGTGCTCTCGGGCGCCTTCCTCACCTTCGCCATCGTCATCGGCGAATTCACCATGGCCAGCCTGCTCAACCGGCCTGCCTTCGGCCCTTATCTGCAGAATATTGGTGCCAACCGCGCCTATGAGCCGGCGGCACTTGCCATCATCGCCTTCGCCATCACCTGGGGCTGCATGTCGCTGATCCAGATACTGTCCCGCTTCGCGCCGAGATCCGCGAACCGTCCCAATTGATCGAAAAGTACTGATCGAAAGAAGAACGCCATGGCCGACCCATTCCTCTCCATCCAGCACGTTCGAAAATCCTTCGGCGCCACCACAGTCGTGGAGGATTTCAATCTCGACGTCGAGCGCGGCGAATTCGTCTCCTTCCTCGGTCCGTCCGGTTGCGGCAAGACCACCGTGTTGCGCATGGTCGCCGGTTTCGAGGAGCCGAGCGCGGGCACGATCGTCGTCGGCGGCAAGGACATTACGCGGCTGAAGCCCAACCAGCGCAATGTCGGCATGGTGTTCCAGGCCTATGCGCTGTTTCCGAACCTGACCGTGGCGCAGAACATCGGCTTCGGCCTGAAGGTCGCCGGCATGCCCAGGGCGGACATCGATGCCCGCGTCACCGAGATGCTCGGTATCATCAAGCTGCCGCAGATGGCGGATCGCTATCCCTACCAGCTTTCGGGCGGCCAGCAGCAGCGCATCGCGTTGGCCCGCGCCATCGCGCCGAAGCCGAAGCTGCTGCTGCTCGACGAACCGCTGTCGGCGCTCGACGCCAAGGTGCGCGTGTCGCTGCGCGAGGAAATCCGCTCGATCCAGAAGAAGCTCGGCATCACCACCATTTTCGTCACGCACGACCAGGAAGAGGCGCTGTCGATCTCCGACCGCATCGCCGTCATGTATGGCGGCAAGGCCGAGCAGGTCGGCACGCCGTTCGAGATTTACAACCGCCCGGCGACCAAGTTCGTCGCCAATTTCGTCGGCACGCTGAACGTGCTCGAAGGCACCGTCACCGATGCGGCTGCAGGCACGGTGCGGGTCAACTCCGAGCAGGTCTCGCTCAAGGGCAAGCTCAACGGCTCCAAGTCGGGCGACACGCTGTCGCTGGCGTTGCGTCCGGAGGCGATTTCTCTTGGCCGTCAGCCCGGCCGCGACTCCAGTCTTTCCGGTGAAATCTCCGAAGTGCACTTCCTCGGCTCGGTCATCCGGGTTCGCGTCGGCATCGGTGGCAACACGGTCTCGCTCGACACCTTCAACAGCCCGGCGACACCGCCCCCCGCAGTCGGTGAAAAGGCCGAGATCTCGTTCTCGTCGAGCGATATGCTGGTGCTTCACTAGGCTGATGCGCTTGTTCAAAATGAATGGCTGCATCCCGGTCTGCGAAGACGGGAGGATGCTTCCGTCCGCGTGGCATGGGCTGCAATGCAGGGAAGTCCGTGTTTAAGCGAACCCCATATCAGGTGATCTCGATGTCGGTGTGGTCGGCGCGTTTGTCGAATTAGCAGAAAGGCAATTCGCGGCATATTCCTGCCGGCTCAAGCATGCTGGGCTATTAACAGTTTCAGCCGCTTTGCCGCTGCCAGAATCTCGCTTCCCGGCTATAACAGGCCATGGTTCTTTTCGAACTGACACTCGTTCTGCTTTTGATCGCTGTCGCGCTGACGGCGCTGTCGCGGCGCGTGCAGGTTCCCTATCCCTCTTTGCTGGCGCTGGCAGGGGTGGCCATCGCCTTCGTGCCTGGCGTGCCGACCATAGAGATCGATCCGGAACTGGCGCTAGCCCTGTTCATCGCGCCGGTGCTGCTCGATGCCGCCTATGATACCTCGCTGCGCGATCTCAACCGTTACAGGGTGCCGCTTGTGCTGCTGGCGCTTGGCGCCGTCCTTTTCACGACAGCGACGGTTGCGCTTGCCGGCTGGGCGATGGCAGGTCTGCCGATCGCCGCGGCCATAGCGCTTGGCGCCATCGTGGCGCCGCCCGATGCGGTTGCGGCATCGGCCGTGCTTGGCCAGTTCAAGGTGCCGCACCGCATCACTGCCATTCTGCAAGGCGAGAGCCTGCTTAACGACGCCACCGCGTTGCTGATCTACCGGATGGCGATTTCGGCGGCAGCAGGTTCCATTCTGCTGAGCAGCGCCGTTCCGATGATCCTGCTGTCCACGCTCGGCAGTCTTGCGGCCGGCTACCTGCTTGGCCGGGTGTCTCTGATGACGCTGGGCCGGATCGAGGACCCGGCGAGCGGCACCGTGGTGCAATTTGCCGGCACATTCGGGGTCTGGATTCTGGCCGACAGGATCGGACTGTCGGCCATCATCACCATAGTCGTCTATGCCATGACGATCGCCCGCACCGCGCCGCGCCGCATGCCGGCCAGAAACCGCATCAGCTCTTATTCGGTCTGGGAAACGGCGGTCTTCGTGCTCAATGTGCTGGCCTTCGTGCTGATGGGCCTGCAGGCGCGTACGATCGTCGGCCGGCTTGCCGGGCAGGGGCAAACCGATGCGTTCGTCCTGGCCGGAACAGTGCTTGCCATCGTCATCGTTTCACGCCTCATCTGGGTGCTGGGGTGCGGCGCGATCATCAGGTGGTTTGGTCGCTTCGGCGTAGCTGATCGTCAGCGTGACGCTCCGTCGTTTCGTGGCGGCGTGCTGATCGGCTGGTGCGGGATGCGCGGTTTGGTGACGCTTGCGGCGGCATTCGCCCTGCCGGCTGAATTCCCGGCCCGCGACCCGATCGTGCTCGCTGCCTTCACGGTCGTGCTCGGCACGCTGGTGCTGCAAGGCATGAGCCTGAAGCCGCTGCTGCGCCTGCTGAATCTCGACCCTGACGAAACCGTCGACCGCGAGGTTGCGCAGGCACGCGTTGTGGTCATGCAGGCCGCGCTCGACATATTGAGCGGCAAGACATCGGACGCGGCGGCCGCGGTGCGCGAGCAATATGCCGCTCAACGCAAGATCGCCAAAAATCCCGACGATGCCCAGGCGGCGACCGAATATGACCGCTTGCGTCTTTATGCGATCAAGAGCCAGCGCGACGCGCTGGAGGAATTGCGCCGCAACGGGACGATTGGCGACGAAGCCTATCATCGCCTTGAGGAAGAGATCGACTGGACCGAACTGGCGGCGTCGCCACCCGGCCGGTTCCAGCCGCTGAATACATAAGGCATCGCACGCCGTTTTCCGGCGCACGGAAGATACCGAAGTGCTTCGGGATCGGTGCATGATCCCGGTGAAGGGCAAGGCTGGTCCAAGCCACATCCATTCTCCTGCACATTGCAACCGCGGCATCGAACCGCTACTGCCAACACGAAATTGAGCCGGATAAGCAATGAAGCTGGTCAGCTACAACATCCAGTACGGGTTCGGCGGCGATGGCCGCTACGATCTTTCGCGCGCCGCGCGCATCGTTGCCGGCGCCGACATCATTGCGCTGCAAGAGGTCGAGCGGCACTGGCATCGCAGCAATTTCGACGACCAGCCGGAGCTGCTTTCCCGTCTGCTGCCCGACCATCACTGGGTCTATGGCCCGGCCTTCGACATGGATGCCAGCGAGCAGCTCGGAGGTCGTGTGGTCAACCGGCGCCGCCAGTTCGGCACCATGGTGCTGTCGAAACTGCCGATCGTCTGGTCGCGGCTGCATGCGCTGCCGATGCGCCGCACGCAGCGGCCGCTCAACACCCGCAACGCCGCACTTGAATGCATGATCCGCACGCCGGCAGGGCCGGTGCGGGTGTTGTCGCTGCATCTCGCCCATATCGCGGCCGAGGAGCGGCTGGAGCAGATCGACTATCTCCTGGCCGAGCATCGCCGGGCACCGTCCGATGGCGGGCCGTGGAGCGGCGTCGACGACGAACCCACGCGCAACTGGACAAGCGGCGAAGCGGAGCCGGAAAACCCGCTGGCGGCGATCTGGATGGGCGATTTCAACATGGAGCCGGGCAGTGCCGAATATCGCCGCATCGTCGGCAGCACGCCTTACCATCGCGGCGCGGCCTATCTTGACGGCTTCATCGATGCCGCCGCCATTGCCAGCGAGCCGGCCGCGGACTTCCACACCCATGTGAAGACCATCGACGGCAAGCTGGCAAAGCGCCGGCTCGACCATTGCTTCGTCGGCGGCATGTTCGCCGGGCGGGTGCGCTCGATCAGTGCCGACGTCGGCGAGGTTGCGTCGGATCATTTTCCGCTGCGGGTCGACATCGACCTGGAAACGCCCGGCATTGCCACATGACGCTTTTCGTCTTCTTCGCGGTGCTTGCCGCCGCCGCCATGCACGCGATCTGGAACGCGCTGGTCAAGGTCCATCTCGACCGCTTCCTGTCGATCACGCTGATGACGCTCGGCATGGGCGCTGCGGCCCTCGTGGTGCTGCCTTTCGTCGAAGTGCCGAAGGCGGAAGTGTGGCCCTACATCATCGCCTCGGTCATTTTCCACATGGGCTACCGGACGTTCCTGATCGGCGCCTACAAGGCCGGCGATTTCGCACAGACCTATCCGCTGGCGCGGGGCACAGCACCTCTGCTCTCGGCCTTTGGAGGCATGTTCGTCGTCGCCGAGATTCCCGGCCCGTTCGCCATGCTCGGTATCTTCCTGTTGTCGGCCGGCACGCTGGTGATGTCGTTTCGTGGCGGCGCGCATCTGGAAAAGCTTAACCTGCGCGCGGTCGGTTTTGCGCTCGGCACTTCCATCTTCATCGCCAGCTACACGCTGTCGGACGGCAGCGGCGCGCGGCTGGCCGCCACGGCGCAAAGCTATGCCGCCTGGCTGTTCATCTGCGATGCCGTTGGCGCACTGGTGCTGTGCCTCATCTTCCGTGGGCCGAAGGCGCTTCCCGTGCTGGCACGCGACTGGAAGGCGGGGTTGTTCACCGGCGTGCTCAGTGGCGCGGCCTACTGGATCGTGATGTGGGCGATGACCAAGGCGCCGATCGCCTCGGTGGCGTCGCTGCGCGAGACCTCGATCCTGTTCGCCATGATGATCTCGGTGTTCGCGCTCGGCGAGAAGATGACAGGCTGGCGCGGTGCTGCCGCGCTCAGCATCGTTGCAGGTGTCGTTGCGCTAAGGCTCGGCTGACGCGGCCTTTAATTGAGCACTGTCATCAGCTCGCCGCGTCGTTCCGGACTGAAGCGGATGACGACGATGATGCAGACGGCGACGACACCGGCAAACAGCGCCAGCGCATAGCCATAGCTGCCTCCGGCGCTTTCGGCGATTCCGGCCTGATAGGGTCCGCCATAGGATGCGGCGAGATTACCCGCCTGATAGATGAAGCCGGGCAAGGTCGCCCGCACCGCGCCAGGCGAAAGCTCGTTGAGGTGCACCGGGATGACGCCCCAGGCGCCTTGGACCGCGACCTGCATGACGAAGGCGCCGATGGCGAGCATGAACGGCGTGGTCGAGTAGGCCCATAGCGGGATGGAGGGCAAGGCGATCAGGCATGCCAGCGTGATGGCGTTGACGCGGCCGATCTTCTCGGACAACGCGCCGAACGCCAGGCCACCGACGATGGCGCCGATATTGGCAACGATGGTGATCCAGCTCACCGTATGCGGATCGAAGCCGTGCTGCTTCTTCAGGAAGGTAGGGTAGAGGTCCTGCGTGCCATGACTGAAGAAATTGAAGAACATCATCAGCACGACGGCATAGAGCGCGACGCCCCAGTGCTTCTGCAGCGTTTCCCACATGCCCGGTCTTGCGGTCTTTTGCGCTTCGACAAAGGCCGGCGATTCCGGCACATGCGAGCGGATGAAGAGCACGATCAGCGCCGGCACGAAGCTGAGCAGGAACATGGCGCGCCAGCCGATCCTGTAGCCGCCGATCGTCTGCTGATAGAGCAGACCATAGACCACCGCCGCCAGCAGATAGCCGGCCGGATAGCCGCATTGCAGGATGCCGGAGACCATGCCGCGTGCGCTCGGCGGAATGGACTCCATGGCCAGCGAACTGCCAAGCCCCCATTCGCCGCCCATGGCGATGCCGAACAAAGCACGCAGGGCGAGGAATATGCCGAGATTGGGCGAGAAGGCGGCCAGCGCGCCGATCACCGAATAGCTGACGATGTTGAGCATGAGGATCGGCTTGCGCCCGTATTTGTCGGCAAGCATGCCGAAGAAGAACGCGCCGATGAAGCGTGTCGCCAAGGTCAGGAACAGCGCCTTGGAGACCGCGGGCACGTCGGCGTGGAATTCGGTCGCGATATCGGTGAGCAGGAATGTCAGAAGGAAGAAATCGAAAGCATCGAGCGTCCAGCCCAGGAATGAGGCGAGGACGGTCTTCTTCTGCTGCGAATTAAGGGGCAAATCTTCCTCCATCTTCATCGATGGGGGGAATTATCGGCCAGTTCAGGGAAGACCGGTGGTCACGTTTTCGCGTGGCTCATTTGATCGAACGCCCGCTGGAATGGCGGAAGGTGCGATGAGACCGACCGGTGCCATCTGTCGATGAACTCGATCGTGGCTTGAGGATGAGGTCTAGATTTCGAGATCGAACACCATCAGTCCGTCCGTGCCGCCTTCCAGGGCAGCGACCAGGCGCGCGCCGGCGCGCTGGTGCGCTTCATGCACAAGATAGGCATCGCGCGCGGCAGCATCGCGGAAATCGATGGTGAAGCCGTGGGTGAAGCCGCGTGCGAACGGCTCCGGGCTGACATTGGCGCTGAATTTTACTGCGTCCATGCCGTCGATCACCTGTCGCAGCGCCTCGAGATCGGCATGGATCGCCGTGCGCTCGGTGGCGGCGACATCATTGCGGAATCTAGCGAAAACACAATGCCTGATCATATCTTACCCCTCAGTGGCTAAGCAGCCCGGTTTCCGGAAAACACAGCCGGCGGCAGCGGCTCGCGTCCAAGGACCAGGTCGGCGCCCTTTTCACCGACCATGATGGTCGGCGCATTGGTGTTGGATGAAGGCACGCGCGGCATCACCGAGGCGTCGCAGACGCGCAGGCCCTCGATGCCGCGCAGCCGCAGATCCGGCGTCACGACAGCCATCTCGTCATGACCCATGCGGCAGGTGCCAACCGGGTGATGGTCGGTCTTGGAGGCGCGGCAGGCATAGGCGAACAGCTCGTCGTCGCTGGCGAGCGACGGTCCGGGCAGCACTTCGCGCAGCACGTAAGGGGCAAGCGCCTTCTGCCGCATGATCTCGCGCGCCAATCGCAGCCCGTTGATCGACATGGCGCGGTCGTAGGGATCGGACCAGTAGTTCGGATCGATCAGCGGGTGGTCGGCCGGGTCGGCACTCTTCAGCCGCACCGTGCCGCGCGAACGCGGGCGCAGGAAGGCCGAATTCAAGGTGACGCCCGGGTTTTTCAGCTTCTCGACGCCGGCTTCGATGCCGGAGCCCAAGCCGAGATGGAACTGGATGTCGGGCGAGGCGGCGGTCGGGTCAGCGTACCAGAAGCCGCCGGTCTCGAACAGGCTGGAGGCCACCGGCCCCTTCTTCAGCAGCAGATATTGCAGGCCGGCCCAGGCCGTGCGGTGCAGCTTGGCGTAGTTGTCATAGGTGTGATCGCCGGTGCATTCGGCGATGACGAACAGATCGAGATGATCCTGCATGTTGGAGCCGACGCCGGGCAGGTCATGCACCGGCGTGACGCCGACCGACTTCAGATGGTCCGCCGGGCCGATGCCCGACTGCATCAGGAGTTTCGGCGAGCCGATGGCGCCGGACGAGACGATCACCTCGCGCTCGGCGCGCAGGATTTTCTTCTCGCCGCCTGGCCTGTCGACCACCTCCACGCCGACGGCGCGGCCGTTCTCGACGACGATGCGCGTCACCAGCACATCGGTTCGGACGGTCAGGTTCTTGCGGGCGCGGATCGGCCTCAAATAGGCGACTGAAGCGGACGAGCGCCGGGCATCCTTCTGGGTCAGCTGATAATAGCCGACGCCTTCCTGGGCAGCGCCGTTGAAGTCCGGATTGAAGGGGATGCCCATCTCCTGGCCGGCACGGAAATAGGCCTCGCAGATTGGCAGCGGCGAAATCGGGTTCGACACGCCAAGCGGGCCCTGGTCGCCATGAAAATCGTTGGCGTAGCGCTGGTTGTTTTCGGCGCGTTTGAAGTAAGGCAGCACGTCGCGATAGCCCCAGCCGGCGAGGCCTTCTTCCTTCTCCCAGGCGTCGTAGTCGCGGGCGTTACCGCGCGTGTAGATCTGGGCGTTGATGGACGAGCCGCCGCCGACCACCTTGGCCTGCGTGTACCAGAAGACGCGGTCCTTCATGTTTCTCTGCGGCACGGTCGACCAGCCCCAGGAGGCGATCCCCTTCGTCATCTTGGCGAAACCGGCCGGCATGTGGATATAGGGATGCCAGTCCTTGCCGCCGGCTTCCAGCAGCAGGACCGAATTTGCCGGATCCTCGCTCAATCGGTTGGCCAGAACGCAGCCGGCCGGACCGGCGCCCACGATGATGTAGTCGGTCATGACACTGTCCACTTACAGTCGCGGCACGGAGAGGGCGCCATCGACATTGATGATCGAGCCGGTCGAAAAGCCGAATTTGCCGCCGGCGAGCGCCGCCACCACTGCACCGATATCTGATGCTTCGCCCCAGCGTTTGGCCGGCACCAGTCCACTGTCGATGAGGGCATCGTATTTGGCGGTCACGCCTGAAGTCATGTCGGTGCGGATGATGCCGGGCCGCACCTCGAACACGCCGATGTTTTCGGGAGCCAACCGCAGCGCCAGGTTCTTCACCCACATCGAAAGCCCGGCTTTCGAGATGCAGTAATCCGGCCGCTCCGGCGACGCCATTTCGGCGCTGACCGAGGTGATGGTGATGATCGATCTCTGATCGCCCGAAGTGGCCAGCATCGCCTTGGCGACAGCCTGGCTGAGGAAGACAGTGCCGCGCAGGTTGATGCCCATTGTGCGGTCGAAGTTCTCCGGTTTGAGGTCCAGGAGGTCACCGCGCACCACGGCGCCGACGCCGGCATTGTTGACCAGGCAGTCGATACGGCCGAAGGCGCGCATAGTGGCGGCGACAAGTACGGTGTGGCTGGCGAGATCGGCAATGTCGCACTGGACGTAGGCGAATTTCGCGCCGCGCCCGGCGATATCAGTAGCAAGATCATCCGGCGCTTGTTCGGCAAGATCGGCGACCAGGATGTCGAAGCCGGCATCCGCGAGCGCCTCGGCGCAGGCCAGCCCAATGCCGCGCGCGCCGCCGGTGACGATGGCGGAGGGTCGGATCATTGGAGGCTAGCCTTGCGGATGTCAGCGCTGCCCCTCATCGCCCTGCCGGGCACTTCTCCCCGTATGGTGACGGGGAGAAGGATGCCTTCGCCGACGGCTTCGCCAATCGCCAAAGGAGCGCCGGGGTTGCGGTCAGCATTCTTCTCCCCGTTCACGGGGAGAAGGTGCCGGCAGGCGGATGAGGGGCGGCACTGACCTATCATGCGGCATGCTCCACCTTGCGGATGTGGTCGGCTACACGCAGTGCTTGCGCTGCGATCGACAGCGCCGGATTAACAGCGGCCGAATTCGGCAGGAAGCTGCCATCGACGACGAACAGGTTCCGGTGGTCGAACGACCGGCAGAAGGGATCGAGTGGCGCGGTGGCCGGATCGTCGCCCATCTTGACCGTGCCGCATTGGTGCGACGGCGTGCGCTTGTCGAAGGGTCGCGAGAGAACGATGGGATAACCGCAGGCGCGGAAATTTTCGCGCATCACCTTGGTCAGCCCGTCGAGCGACTGCATGTTGGAGCGCCGCCACTGCATGACGATGTCCTTGCCGTCGACCATGATGCGACTTTCAGGATCGGGCAGGTCTTCGCACATCAGGTACCAGTCGAGGGCGTGGCCGGCCATGAAATCGAGCGCGAATTTCGGCGTGTACTTGACATTGGCCCGCAGCATGTTGCCGTCGATCTTTCCCAGAAGCTGGACATTGCCGAGCGGCTTGCCGCCCTTGCCGTCGGACAGGTAATAGTCGTTCAGCATCAAGGTCTTCTGGTAGACGGCATCGTTGCGGCGGCGCGGGTCGATCGCCAGCATGGCGCTTGAATTGTGGTTCATGAAATTGCGGCCGACCTGGTCGGAGCGGTTGGCCAGGCCTTCGCCATCAGGAGAGGGCGAGCGCAGCAGGATGACTGCGGAATTGACCGCGCCGGCTGAGAGGATGACCAGCTTCGGTGATACTTTCTTCAACTCGCCATTCTGGCGGTAGTGAATGGCTGATATCGTCGTGCCGTCCGCCGAGGCTTCGAGATATTCGACGCAAGCGCCAGTCTCGAGCCGAATTTTCTGGTCGGTCAGCGCCGCCGTCAGCGGACCGGTCTGCGCGTCGACCTTGCCCTGGCCGGTGTTGGGAAACGCGTCCCAGCCGGTCTTGCCCTCCTTCAGCCAGGTTTCGATGTCGACGCCGAGCGGCAGCGAGGCGGGATGCAGGCCAAGGTTTTTCAGCTCGGCGCGGGCGCGGGCGATCGGTGCCTCGTCGGGCACCGGCTTGTAGGTGTAGGGGACCGAATGGAACGGCTCGGTCGGATCCTCGCCCAGTGCACCGCGCACGCGAAACAGCTGTTCGGCTTTCGAATACCAGGGCTCGAACTCATCATAGGAAAATGGCCAGGCCGGAGAGACGCCGCCGAAATGCTCCATGGCCGCAAAGTCCTCCTTGCGGTAGCGGATCAGCACCGCGCCATAGAACTTCGAATTGCCGCCGACATAGTAGTAATTGCCGGGGTTGAAGGCGGCGCCACCGGCCTCACGCCACATCTCCTTCGGCCTGTAATGGCCGTCGACGAAGATCGAGCGCGTATCGCGCGCGTGTGGCGTCGCCGGCAACGGCTCGCCGCGCTCCAGCATCAGGATCGAAGCGCCGCTGCCGGCAAGGCCGGAGGCGATCGTGGCGCCGCCAATGCCGGAGCCGATGATGACGATGTCCGGATTTGCCATAGCCGTCAGCGAATGCGGTTTTCGGTCGCCGGATCGAAGAACACCGCCTTGGTCAGGTTGAAGGCGAGCGGCGTGTTGGTGCCCGGCTGGATGTTGGCGTCGGCGCGCAGCCGCGCCACCACGCCCTTGCCGCCGAGATTGGTGACGGCGAAGGTGTCCGAGCCTGCCGGTTCGACGACCTCGATATGGCAGTCGGCGGTGGCGATATTCGACGCATTGCGCTCGGCACCTTCCGGATCGGTCAGGGCTTCGGGGCGGACACCGAAAATGATCGGCTTGCCCTGGAATGCCGACAGGCCCGCCGGCGCATTGGCCATCGGCAGCGAGATCGGCTCTCGCGCTTCGCGCTGCAGCACGACGGACAGCGCATTGCCTGACGTGCCGATGGTCGCCGGGATCAGGTTCATCGCCGGCGAGCCCATGAAATCGGCGACGAAGAGATTGCTCGGGTTGTTGTAGATCTCGGCCGGGGTGCCGAACTGCTGCACCTCGCCATCCCGCATGACCGCGATCTTGGTGGCCAGCGTCATCGCCTCGATCTGGTCGTGCGTGACGTAGACGATGGTGGTGCCGGTGGTGGCGTGCAGGCGCTTGATTTCGATGCGCATGTCGACGCGCAGCTTGGCGTCGAGGTTGGACAATGGCTCGTCGAAAAGGAACAGTTTTGGGTCGCGCACCAGCGCCCGGCCCATGGCGACGCGCTGGCGCTGGCCGCCCGAAAGCTGGCTCGGCTTGCGCTGCAAGAGGTGGCCGATCTGCAGCACCTTGGCCACCTTGTCGATGGCCTTCTGGCGCTCCGCCGCCGGCACGCCGCGCATCTCCATGCCGAACGAGATGTTTCCGGCCACCGTCATGTTCGGGTAGAGCGCATAGCTCTGGAACACCATGGCGATATCGCGCTTGGAGGGGTGCAGATCGTTGATGGTGCGGCCGTCGACACGGATTTCGCCAGACGTGATCGTCTCCAGGCCGGCGATGGTGTTGAGCAAGGTCGACTTGCCGCAGCCGGAAGGGCCGACCAGCACCAGGAAGCCGCCTTTCTCGAGTTCGACATCGATCCCTTTGAGGATCTCGACCTGGCCGAAGCGCTTTCTCAGACCATCAATTTCCAGAAAAGCCATCAGATCATCCTTTGACGGCGCCAGCCATGAGACCACGCACGAAGTAGCGGCCGGCGAGCACATAGACGAGAAGGGTGGGCAGTGCCGCGATCATCGCGGCGGCCATGTTGACGTTGTATTCGACGACGCCGGTCGACGTGTTGACGACGTTGTTGAGCGCCACCGTCATCGGCATCGCGTCGCCGGTGCCGGCGTAAGCCGAGGCGAACAGGAAGTCGTTCCAGATGTTGGTGAACTGGTAGATCACCGTGACGACGAAGATCGGCATTGAATTCGGCAGCATGATGCGGCGGAAGATCTGGAAGAACGAGGCGCCGTCGACCTGTGCCGCCTTGACCAGTTCGGTCGGGAACGCCTCATAGTAGTTGCGGAAGAACAGCGTGGTGAAGCCGATGCCGTAGACGACGTGGACGAAGACGAGGTTGACCGTCGGGTTGCCGAGGCCAAAGCTGGTTCCCGTTGCATTCTGCAGCGTGACGCCGAAGCGGCCGAGGCTGCCGAGGATGGTCGCCATCGGCAGCAGCACCGACTGGAACGGGATGAAGCAGGCGAACAGCATCAGCCCGAACACCAGCGTTGCCCCGCGAAAACGCCACTTGGTCAGCACGTAGCCGTTGAGCGCGCCGAGCATCGTCGAGATCAGGACGGCCGGGACCACCATCTTGATGGAGTTCCAGAAATAGCCCTTGATGCCGGCGCAGGTGAGGCCGACGCAGGTCTCGCCCCAAGCCTTCAGCCACGGATCGAAGGTCGGCGCCCTGGGCAGCGCCAGCATGTTGCCGTTCTGGATCTCGTCCATGGTCTTGAACGAGGTCACCAGCATGACGAACAGCGGCATCAGATAAAATAGCGCAAACAGCGCCAGCAGCCCGTAGATGACGATGCGGTTGATAACCTTGACGTTGACGCCGCCGGAGGCCTGGCGGGCGGGAGTGGTGACGGCGCTCATCGCGGCTTCTCCCGCAGTTCCGAATAGAGATAGGGCACGATGATGGCGACGATGGTCATCAGCATGATCACCGCACTTGCCGAGCCGACGGCCATTTCGTTGCGCTTGAACGTGTACTCATACATGAAGTTGGATGGCAGCCAGGCCGAGCCGCCGGGGCCGCCGCTGGTCAGCGCCACGACCAGATCGTAGGACTTGATGGCGAGGTGCGCGAGCACGATGAAGGCTGACAGGAAGATCGGCCTCAGCAGCGGAATGACGATGCGGCGGTAGAGCTGGAAGGTGGTGGCGCCGTCGATCTGCGCCGCCTTCATGATCTCGCCGTCGATGCCGCGCAGGCCGGCCAGGAACATCGCCATGATGAAGCCGGAGGCCTGCCAGACGCCGGCAATGACCACCGTGTAGATGACGAAATCCTTGTTCTTGATCCAGTCGAAATGGAAGCTCGTCCAGCCCCATTGATGCAAGGTCTGCTCGAGGCCGAGGCCGGGATCGAGGAACCATTTCCAGGCGACGCCGGTGACGATGAAGGACAGCGCCATCGGGTAGAGATAGATCGGCCTCAACACGCCTTCGCCGCGGATCTTCTGGTCGAGCAGGATGGCCAGGAACAGGCCGAGCGCCAGGCAGATGAAGATGTAGAGAAAGCCGAAGATACCCATATTGGTGATCGACGTGTACCAGCTCGAGGGCGGGTCGGTGTCGAAGGTCCAGCCCCACAGTCGCTGATAGGCGCGCGAGCCGGTGATGACATAAGATGGAAAGGTCTTGGAATTGGTGAAGGACAGATAGATCGTCCACAGGATGAAGCCGTAGACGAAGACGATGGTGATGGCGAAGCTGGGCGCCAGCACGATCTTCGGCAATGCGTCCTGCAGGCGTGAGCGCACCGAGGCGCGTGGCCGTGCATGCTCCGGCGTCAGCTTGATCTGGCTTGTCGCTACCGTGCTCATGAGGCTCCTCCCGTCGACGCGCGGCCAACCAGCTTCGCGGATCTAAGTTCGCGGATCTGGGCCTTCCCCGCGGAGCGGGGAAGGCGTTTTTGGCGCGTGTGCTTACTTCGCGTCGTCGATCGCCTTGACCAGTTCGGTCACGGCCTCGTCCGAGGTCTTGATCTGACCATGGACGAACTTCGAGACGACGTCCTTATAGGCATTGGCGACCGCCGGAGGCGCGCCATAGCCCTGGGCGAGCGAGCCGAACAGCGTGCCGCCTTCGTTGGCTGCCTTCAGGTCGGCGATGCCCTTCTTGCCGCAGGCGTCGAAGTCGGTGTCCGGAACATCGGTACGAGCCGGGACCGAACCCTTGACGACGTTGAAGGCTGACTGGAAGCTCTTCGACAGGGTGGCGGTGGCCAGCGCGACCTGGGCGGCCTTGCGGTCGTCCGGAACATTGAACATGCCGAACATGTCGGAGTTGTAGATCACCGAGCCGTCGGTGCCCGGGAAGCGATAGCACAGGAAGTCGGTGCCCGGCGTTTTCTTGGCGGCGTTGAACTCGCCCTTGGCCCAATCGCCCATGACCTGCACCAGAGCATCGCCCTTGATGACCATGGCGGTGGCAAGGTTCCAGTCGCGGCCCGAGAAGTTGGGGTCGACATAGGTGACGAGCTTGGCCAGATTGTCGAACGACTTCTTCATCGTGTCGGACTTCAGGGACTCGTCATCGAGGTCGTTGAAGGCCTTCTTGTAGAACTCGGGTCCGCCGGTCGACAGCACGACCGAGTCGAACATCGTGGCTTCCTGCCAGTTCTGGCCGCCGAGAGCGAGCGGGATCACCCCTGCCGCCTTGGCCTTGTCGAGCAGGGCAACGAAGTCGTCGAAGGTCTTCGGCTCGGTGCCGCCGATCTTGTCCAGGACGGCCTTGTTGATCCACAGCCAGTTGACCGAGTGAACGTTGACCGGAGCCGCGACCCACTTGCCCTCATAGACCGAAAACTTCTGCAGGGCTGCCGGAACGGACTTGTCCCAGCCTTCCTTCTTCGCCGTTTCGGTCAGGTCGCCCATGACGCCGGCAGCGGCGTAGTCGAGCACGGTGTAGCCGAGCATCTGCGAGGCGGTCGGATAATTGCCGGCCGCGACCATCGCCTTCAGCGCGGTCATGGCGGCGTCGCCGCCACCGCCGGCCACTGGCACGTCCTTCCAGGCATAGCCTTCCTTGGCCAGGTCGCCCTTGAGGACGTTGAGAGCAGCCGCTTCGCCACCCGACGTCCACCAATGCAGCATCTGGACTTCCTTGACGTCCTCGGCGTGGGCTGTGAAAGCCAGGCCCGACGCGAGAGCCGTTCCGATAAGCAGTTTGCGCAACATGTACTACCTCCCTTGTTGCATTACACGACCGGCGGATGCCGCCGGGTTCTTCTCAACTCAGCCGACCCACCACCCGGTGCGCTGGCCGCGATGAAACTGGATTGTCTTTTCCTCGGTATAGTCCTCGACGGCGCGTTTGCCGAGTTCGCGTCCGAGACCGGACTGCTTGTAGCCTCCGAAAGGCAGCTCGGGATAACCTTCCATGAACGTGTTCACCCAAACGGTTCCCGAACGCACCCCACGCGCCACCGACATGCAGGTGTCTATGCTGGCGCTCCACACGCCCGCCGATAAACCATAGGGCGTGTTGTTGGCGATGTGCAACGCCTTTTCAATCGATTCAAATGTCAGCACCGAGAGCACCGGGCCGAACACTTCTTCGCGGGCGATGGCCATATCCTCGGTGACGCCGCGAATGATGGTGGGATCGAGATATTGGCCGACATTGGAGGCCAATTGCTTGCCTCCGCTATAGACGCTGCTGCCTTCGGCCGCGGCTGCCGTGACGTACCCTGCCACCTTGGCTAGGTGGTCTGACGAGATCATCGCGCCGACTTTGGTTTGGTCATCGAGCGGATCGCCGACCGTAACCCTGGCGGTAAGCGCCTTGACGGCGCTGAGAAAATCGTCGGCGATCGCCTCGTGCACGATCAGCCGGCTGCCGGCATTGCAGCACTCGCCGGCATTGAAGAAGCCGCCGAACACCGCCGCATCGGCGGCCGCTTCGAGGTCGGCGTCCGGGAAGACGACCTGACCGTTCTTGCCGCCGAGCTCCATCGAAACTTTCTTCAGCGATAGCGCGGCGGACGCCATGGTCATCTTGCCGACGCGGGTCGAGCCGGTGAACGAGACCATGTCGACCAGGGGATGGCTGACCATCGGCGCGCCGACGTCGGCGCCAAGCCCGGCCAGGATGTTGACGACGCCGGGCGGGAGGCCGGCCTGCAGCAGGATATCGCCGAGCACAAAGGTCGAGGCCGAGGTCATTTCGCTCGGCTTGACCACCGCCGTGCAGCCGGCGGCGAGCGCGAAAGGCAGTTTCTGGCTGACGATCAGGAACGGGAAATTCCACGGCGTGATGATCGAGACGACGCCGATCGGCTCGCGCAGCACGACGCCCAGCATGTCGTCGCCGAGATTGGCGTAGCTCTCGCCGTGCAGCGTGCGGGCGAGCGAGGCGGCGTAGCGCCAGATATCGACGGCGCCGCCAATCTCACCGCGCGCCTGGGCGATCGGCTTGCCGGATTCCAGTGCATCGAGCCGGGCGATGTCTTCCAGCCGGCCCTCGATCAGGTCAGCCGCCTTGAGCAGGATCGCGGCACGCTCGGCTGCCTTCATGCGCGGCCATGGACCGGTCTCGAACGCCTTGTGGGCGGCCTGAACAGCGGCTTCCACTTCGGCCTCGCCGGCCTGTGCGTAGTGCGAGACGGTGAAGCCGTGGCCGGGGCTATTTCGAGCAATCGTGCGGCCGTCGCGGGCATCGACATGCTTGCCGCCGATCAGCAGTCTGTACGCTTTCGGTGCCGCAGCCGCCTCGGCCGGCATGCAAATCTTGAGGGGTGCGTTCATGTGTTTTCTCTAGGATCCCGAAAAGGCCGGCTTCTGCTTGGCCTTGAAGGCATCGACGCCGGCCTTGAGATCTCCGGTCAGGGCGATGAAGCCGCTGGCCAGCGCTTCGGTGGCGGCGGCACTTTCCTCGCCTTCGGCGACCGCGATCATCAGCTTGGCGGCTTCGGTCGCCAGCGGGCCGCGCTCGGCGATCTTTTCCGCCCACGCCCTTGCTTCGTCGTATGCCTTGCCAGTCGCGACCACCCGGTCGACGATGCCCAGAGCGAGTGCCTCGGGGGCGAGAAAGATCTCGCCGCCGAGCGCCATGCGGCGCACCGTCTGCGCGCCGAAGCGCCGCACGGCGCGCTGCGTGCCTGACCAGCCGGGTACGACACCGATCGAGGTTTCGGGGAAGCCCAGTTTCACTTGTGTTTCCGCCACGCGGAAGTCGCAAGCCACAGCCAGTTCCAGGCCGCCGCCCAGTGCATGGCCCGACAAAACGGCGATGGTCGGCTGCCTGAGCCGCGCCAGCCGGTCGAAGACGCGGTGGCCGTAGCGGACCCATTGCACCTGGAAATCGGCGGCACTCATCCGCGCCCAGGCTTCAACATCGCCACCGGCGCAAAATCCCTTGCCTTCGCCGCGCAGCAGCACGACGCGGACGCCCTCGGCCATCTCGGCCGCGTCGAGCGCCGTCTCCAGCGCGCGCAGCATCGGAATGTCCAGCGCGTTGAATTTCTCCGGCCGGCGCAGCGTGACGACGCCGATGGCGCCGCCGGTTTCAAAGGTGACGAGGTGCTCAGCCATGCGCGCCTCCAAGCGAGGCGCCGCCATTCAGCGACAGGCCTATCGGTTGCTCCTGATAGAGGGCTGCCGGTGTCGTCTTGAGGTCCTTGGCAATGCCCAACGGAATTTCCGACTGCGCCAGTACATCGCGCCGTAGGTCAATGCCGGGTGCGAGTTCGGTGACGACCAGTCCCTCCGGCGTCAGCTTCATTACGCAGCGCTCGGTGACATAGGTGATGTCCTGCCCCTGCGCGACCGCGCGCTTGCCCGAAAACGAGATGTGCTCGACCTCTGCGACCACCTTCTTGACCTTGCCCTCCTGGTCGATGCGGATGCCGCCATCGGCCAATGAGAGTTTTGCCCCGGCATTGAAGAAGCCGGAGAAGACGATCTTCTTCGCCCGCGCGGTGATGTCGACAAAGCCGCCGGCGCCCGCCGTCACATGCGGCCGCGCCGAGAGCTTCGAGACGTTGACCGAGCCATGACGGTCGATCTGCAGGAAGGACAGCAGCGACGCGTCGAAGCCGCCGGCCTGGAAATAGATGAACTGGTGCGGCGAGGGCATGAAGGCGTCGGCATTCGACGAGCAGCCGAATTTGAAATCGAGCAGCGGCACGCCGCCGACCGCCCCCTGTTCGATCACCCAGGTGACCTTGCCGTGCTGGCCTTCCTCTATCAGGATGCGCGGCACATTGGCCGAGATGCCGAAGCCGATGTTGACGGCCATGCCGTCGCGCAACTCCATGGCGACGCGGCGCGCGATCACCTTCTGGACGTTCATCTCCGGCGTGCGGAAGCTCGACAGCGGCCGGAAGATTTCTCCGGAGATGGCCGGGTCATAGGGTGTCAGCGTCGTCTGCAACTGGTCGGGCGCGACGACGATGTGGTCGACCAGGACGCCTGGCACGCGCACATCATGCGGTTTCAGCGTGCCGTTTTCGACGACGCGCTTGACCTGCGCGATAACGATGCCGCCATTGTTGCGGGCGGCGAGTGCCTGTTCGAGGCCGCCGAGATAGGCACCCTCATGCTCATAGGTGAGGTTGCCGCGCTCGTCGGCTGACGTGGCGCGGATGATCGAGACCTGCGGCACGATGGAGCGGAAATAGAGCCATTCCTCGCCGTCGAACTGCTGCACCGAAACGATCGGCTCGCTGGCGGCGGCGTTCATGGCGCAGCCCTGGTGGCGCGGGTCGGCGAAGGTGTCGAGACCGACCTTGGTCAGCACGCCCGGCCGCTTGGCGGCCGCTTCGCGGTGCATGTCGAACAGGATGCCGGACGGCACGTTGTAGGCGGCGACCGAATTGTCGCCGATCATCTTCCAGATCTGCGGCGGTTCGGAAGAGGAGGGGCCGGACGGGTAGGAGCCGCACAAAGTACGCTTCAGCAGGCCGGGCTTGGCCAGATGGTCGATGCCTTTGATGCCGTACATGTCGCCGGCGGCGATCGGGTGAAGTGTGGTGATATTTTTTGGGTGGCCTTCCCCATCGAAGCGTTCGCCGATCGCGGCAAGCACCGCGTCCGGACAGCCGAGACCGCTCGACGACGACACGGATACGACCATGCCGTCCTTGATCAGGCCCGCCGCCTGCGCCGCCGAAACGACCTTGCTCAATTCATGCTCCCCGAACCGGCCGTCCTGTTTCGGGTGCGGCGATCCGGGCCACAGCTTTCCCTGACGACCAGATTGACCGCGCCGATATGGTCCTCGGCCCGCGTGGTGCGCGACTGGATCATTTTCAGCATGACATGGGCGGCGCGTTCGCCGAGGCCCGCCGAGTCCACCGCAACGCTGGTCAGAGCCGGCATATAGTGCTCGGCCTCGGCCACGTCGTCGAAGCCGACGACGGCGAAATCCGCGCCCGGCTCAAGCCCGCGCTTGCGCAGCGCCAGCATGGCGCCAAAGGCGACGGCGTCGTTGAAGCAGAGTGCCGCGGTCGGCGGTTCAGCCATAGCGAGAGCGGTCTCCAGGCACGCGATACCACCTCTGCGGCTGGTCTCGCCTTCGACGACAAGTGCGTCGCGGGCGGCGATGCCCTGCGTCTCACAGGCTTCGCGAAATCCGCCAAGCCGCTCGTGATAGACCACCAGATCGGACGAGCCGCCGAAGAAGACCAGCCGGCGATGTCCCTTGCCGATCAGATGAGCGGTGGCGAGATAGGCGCCGCGATGATTGTCGGGCGCGATCACCGGAATGCGGCTCTCGGGAAGCCGGCGCATGGCGAAGACAACCGGCAGACCCGCCGTCTCGATCCGCCTGAAGGCGCCCGGCGTCGTGCCGCGAGCCGGCGAGACGATGAGACCGGCGACGCCTTGCTCCATCAGCGACTTCAGCACTTCTTCCTGGCGCACCGGATTTTCCGCCGTGTTGGCGATGAACGGCACGATGCCGGCCGACTGGAAGACGCGCTCCATGCCGACCGCCAGTTCGGCGAAGAAAGGATTGGTGAGATCGTTGATGACCATGCCGATGACGTTGGAGTGCGCCTTGCGCAGATTGGCGGCGCCGCGGTTGTAGACGTAACCGACATCCTCGATCGCCTTGCGCACCTTGCTCGCTGTTTCGGGCCGGATCAGCCCGCTGCCCTGGAGCACGAGCGATACCGTCGACTTGGACACGCCTGCTTCGCGGGCGATGTCGAATATCGTCGCCTTGGCCCGGTTGACCATCCAGATGCATCCTCCCCGGTTGCAGGCCCAAAAGTATTGGAACGTTCTAATCTCTGCTCCGCTCGTGAGTCAATCGGGATTTTTCCCGCGCCTCGAACATCGATTGTGCGTACTC
This sequence comes from Mesorhizobium sp. M7A.F.Ca.US.011.01.1.1, assembly GCF_003998295.1. Taxonomy (NCBI): domain Bacteria; kingdom Pseudomonadati; phylum Pseudomonadota; class Alphaproteobacteria; order Hyphomicrobiales; family Phyllobacteriaceae; genus Mesorhizobium; species Mesorhizobium sp. M7A.F.Ca.US.011.01.1.1. The sequence continues at coordinate 313,138 of NZ_RZRT01000003.1, read as the reverse complement.
AAATGGCATGAGCAGCAAGGCTTTTGTGTTGCAATGCAGCATTCTCTCCTGCATGGCGTTCGCATCCTAAAGGTTCTTGATTTATTGGAACGTTCCATTTAGTAGCGTTGCGAAGGAGAGATCGATGGACATTTCCTTGCCTGCTGAGGGTGGCGGCAGCACCCGCTACACGCTGGTCGGCGAACCCGTGCAGCCGATGGTCGGCGCGCGATTTTCGCGTATCGCCTATGCCGCCGCGCACATCGTTGCCGATCCGCTCGCCATGACCGATCCGTGGTCCAGGCCGGTGGTCGACTGGGACAGGACGATGGCGTTCCGTCACCATCTGTGGCGGCTGGGCTTCCGCATCGCCGAAGCGATGGACACGTCGCAGCGCGGCATGGGCTTCGACTGGGCAAACGCACAGGAATTGATCCGCCGTTCGATCGCCGAGGCGCGCACCGTCGATGGCGCCGACCTCGCTTCGGGCGCCGGGACCGACCATCTGGCGCCGAGCGCCGCCAAGACAATCGACGACGTCATCAAGGCCTATGAAGAGCAGTTTGCTTTCATCGAAGGGCTCGGCGGCAAGGCGATCATGATGGCCAGCCGGGCGTTGGCAGCGGTGGCCAAAGGTCCGGACGACTATATCAGCGTCTACGACCGCATCCTGTCCCAGGCCTCCGGCAAGGTCATCCTGCACTGGCTGGGCGACATGTTCGATCCGGCGCTCAGGGGCTATTGGGGCAGCAGCGATTTCGAGGCCGCGCTCGACACCGTGGTCGCCATCATCGAACGCCACGCCGGCAAGGTCGAAGGGATAAAAATCTCATTGCTCGATGCCGGCAAGGAAGTTGCGCTCAGGAACCGGCTGCCGGACGGCGTCGTCATGTTCACTGGCGACGATTTCAATTATCCCGAACTGATCGCCGGCGACGGCAGGAAGCACTCGCACGCACTGCTCGGTATTTTCGACGCGATTGCGCCGGTCGCCAACGCAGCGCTGGCGAAACTGGCGGAAGGTGACCGCGCCGGCTATGACGCGTTGATGGCGCCGACCGTGCCGCTATCGCGAAAAATCTTCGAGGCGCCGACCGAATATTTTAAGGCCGGCATCGTCTTCATGGCCTGGCTGAATGGTCATCAGGACCATTTTGCGATGATCGGCGGCATGCAGTCGGCGCGCGGCATCCGTCACTATGCCGACGTGTTCCGCCTTGCCGACCAGGCAGGTTTGCTCGCCGATCCCGATCTGGCGGTGGCCAGGATGAAGAGCCTTTGCACCGTCGCGGGCATCTGAAGCGCGGAAAGGCTGACCGGTCGAAGGGGACGCATCGCCACGCGATTGCTGCGCCAGCCCAGGCGTCTCCGCTGTCGAACGACCGCGAGGGTGGTTATCGCCGTCGTCACCAACTTTCTTGTGAACCAATTTCTCCCGAGGCGCGACCAAGCGATGTGTCCAAACATGGTCCATCAAGGAGAACGTCTGATGTTTACTGTTTCAAGGAACGTCCTTTTGGCCGCCATCGCCGTTTCGGTGCTGGCCGGCTGCAAAACAACCGCTCCCAGGGAATGCGACAAGCTGAAGCCTGGCGTCACCTATAACGGCAAATGCTGCGGCATCGGCGAGCCTTGCCGCGAAGGCAAGGGCGGCGGCGACAGGCCGGGAAATACGCCTGATCCAGCGCCGCAATGATCTGATTGCCTGTCGCCCGTCCCGGTCAGCACCGGGACGGGCGACAGCTTTCCGCGACGGGGTTTGCGTCCGGCGTCAGGTCTGCCAGGACCGGGTTGCGAAACTCGCCGGCGCCGCCCGCGACAATGGCGCAACGTCAAATGTCAACGTCAGCTTGTGGGCGGCCGAATGCGGCCGCCACTCCCCACTGCCCCAGCCTCGTCCGTCCTGCGTTGTTGAACCCGGCAACCTCTTGCTTACTATGCGGTTTTCCAGTGCTTGCCGGCTGCCCCTATGCGTGCTTACTTGTGGTTGTTTTCATTCCGGGGATACAATCATGCGTTTTCTACTTGCTGCCGTCGCCATGTTGTCATTCGCCGCCACCGCGGCTCTGGCTGATCCAGCTTCGGACTTCAAAAGAGCCGATCAGGCGTTGAACCAAACCTTCAAGCAAATCCAGAAGCGGCTTACGGATGATTCCGACGGCAAGGCACGGTTCGTGAAAGCGCAGAGAGCGTGGATTGCGTTCCGCAACGCCGAATGCACGTTTCAATCCAGCGGTGACGATGGTGGCTCCGCGGCGCCGATGGTTGCCGCTGCTTGTCAGGCTGAACTGACCAAGGCTCGCACCAGGCAGTTGAAGGCCTACCTGAACTGCCAGGAGGGTGACCTCTCTTGCCCCGTGCCATCAGAATAATCTGGAGTGACAAAATGCCGAATTTCAAGATGAGATATGTGCTGATCGCGCTTGTGCCGTTGGCGGTTGCTGGTTGCGTCAGCGCTGAGGATCAGCGCGCACTGGATCAGCAACAGTGCGCTTCTTACGGCTACAGGCCAGGAACCAACAGGTTTGCCGACTGCATGATGCAACAGACTTCACAACGTTCAGAAGATGAGCAGCGCTCATTGGATCGCATGGCCGCGCAAGAACAGAGAGACAAGGATCGCAAGGAAGCGCGTCGAAAGAACGACAGCTACATCGACCCAAGGCCGAGTTACGACAAGGATGGCAATCCGAATTTCGACACTCAAGGCAATTACCAAGGGTGTCACGGCGCGGGATGTTTGGTCGACAATCCAGATAATGGCGATGACGATGACCAGTAGGCTGGCTTCGCAAGGGCTCTTCTTCCTGCCCCTATAGTCCGGACCTCAGCCCAATCGACAAACCGTTCGCCAAGCTCAAGCACTGCATGCGGCGTTGCGCCAGGTGCAGGCTACCTCTGGCGAACAGCCGGGAAATGCCGATACAAGATCTGCTTGTCTGGTTGGATGGTGGGCGTGACAGGGATTGAACCTGTGACCCCTGCAATGTCAATGCAGTGCTCTCCCGCTGAGCTACACGCCCATCCGAAGCCGCGCATACACCATTTTTGATCCAGCGCGTCAATAGCAGGAAAAAAGGAAAGAAGGCGTCGTCTCGCCGCAGTGGCGAAGAGGCGCGGCGCCTTGCCTAGAAAACGGCTCAGGCCGCCTGCAGCATCTTCTCGACCTCGTTGACGAGGTCACGCAGATGGAACGGTTTCGACAGCACCTTGGCGTCTTTCGGCGCCTTGGAGTCCGGGTTCAGCGCAACGGCGGCGAAACCGGTGATGAACATGACTTTCAAATCAGGATCGATCTCCGTGGCGCGGCGCGCCAGTTCGATGCCGTCCATTTCCGGCATGACGATGTCGGTCAACAGCAGCGAGAACGGTTCCTCGCGCAGCCGCTCATAGGCGCTGGCGCCATTGTCGAAATCGCTGACCTGGTAACCGGCGCGCTCCAGCGCCTTGACGAGGAACCGACGCATATCGTCGTCGTCTTCCGCCAGAAGAATGCGTGCCATGATATCCCGTCCGAATCACCCGCCCGAGATTGCCGTTGGGCAAGCCCGTTAACCATCCTGTATATGAGGAGGTGAGGGTAAACATCAAGTGAACGCGGACGGCGATGATCCATATTTGCCAGGGTGTGTGCTGCCGCTGAAATGCTGGACACGAGGCTTGCAAGGTGGCACTTTCACATCATGATGCACTGGTGTTTTCGGGTTCGTTCCAATTGAAGACGGCAGCCGAGGATTTTTCGGTCTTTCCACCCTTCGAAATCCGGTCGGGCGCCGAGCAGCGCGTCCCTTTCCTCTTCAACTCGCCGCATAGCGGCCGCTACTATCCCGAACGCTTCCTGGCCATGGCAAGGCTGGACCGCAATGCCATCCGCCGGTCGGAAGACTGTTACGTCGATGAGCTGTTCGGCGGCGCCGTGGCGCTCGGCGCGCCGTTGCTGGCAGCGAATTTTCCGCGCGCCTATCTCGACGTCAATCGCGAGCCGTGGGAACTCGATCCGCGCATGTTCGCCGAGCCAGTGCCGTCTTTCTGCAACATCCGCTCGGCGCGGGTGGCCGGCGGGCTTGGCACGGTGCCGAAGCTGGTGGGCGAGGGCCTCGACATCTATTCCGGTCGCCTGCCTCTGGCCGAAGCCGTTGCCCGCATCGAGGCCGTCTACAAGCCCTATCACGAGACACTGAAGCGGCTTTTGACCAAGACCCATGCGCGGTTCGGTTTTGCCGTGCTGATCGACTGTCATTCGATGCCGGCGAGCATCCGTGTCGGCGACAGCGGTCTGCGGCCCGACTTCATCATCGGCGACCGCTTCGGCATCTCGGCAACCGCCGCCCTGACCGAGACCGCGATCGGCCTGCTCAGCGCCATGGGCTATTCGGTTGCCCACAACAAGCCCTATGCCGGCGGCTTCATCACCGAGCACTACGGCCGCCCGGCGCGCCATCTGCATGCGCTGCAGATCGAGGTCAATCGCGGGCTCTACATGAACGAGCGGACATTCGAGAAGGCCGCCGGCTTCGATGCGCTGGCCGATGATCTGACGCGGTTCTCAGCCGACCTGATGTCGATGCCCGACCATCATTTCATCGACCTGCCGCTAGCCGCCGAGTGAGCGACCGGCCGTTGGCCGCAGAGTGAAATCGCGGCGTAAAAAAAGACCGCATCGTTTGCACGATACGGTCGAAGTCTAGGGAGGAAACGCCCAAGGAGGGCATGGACAGGAAGCCCTGTCCGAGATCAAGGGTATTGTGCGCTGCACAAATGTCAAGCGACCTTGAGGCTTTTTTAATTCACTCTGATGTGGAAATTGCGTTTCGACGACGCTTGTGTGACATCCGGGCAACAGATGCCGTCGCGGAAAAGTCGTCGAACACTCTTGTTTTGGTACGAAATTGGCGGCAGAGCACGGCTCGGACATGCTGCAGTGCGGGAGAATCAGTTGGACATCAGCATCGATTTCATGCGCCGCATCGCGCAGGCGGCAGCGGCGGAGACCTTGCCGCGCTTTCGTGCCCAAGGTGCGGTCGCCAACAAGGAACAGGGCAGTTTTGATCCGGTCACCGAGGCCGATCGCGAGGCCGAGCGCGCCATTCGGGCGCTGATATCGGCTGAGTATCCCGATCATGGTATTCTAGGCGAGGAGCATGGCAGCGAGAACATTTCGAGCCGGCACGTCTGGGTGATCGATCCGATCGACGGCACGCGCGCGTTCATTTCCGGCCTGCCGGTGTGGGGCACACTGGTCGGGCTGACGATCGACGGCGACGCCGTTGCCGGCATGATGGCGCAACCCTTCACCGGTGAGCTTTTCTACGCCAACGGCTCGGGCTCCCATTATGAGGGGCCAGGCGGGCCGCGAAAACTGACGACCCGCAAGACGACGAAGTTGGACCAGGCGACGCTGTTCACCACCACGCCGGCCCTGTTCAAGGGCGAGGCGCGCAACCGTTACGATGCATTCGAAAGACAGATCCAGCTCGCCCGCTACGGCGCCGATTGCTATGCCTTCGCCATGATCGCCTCGGGAAGCGTCGACATCGTCGCCGATCCCGGATTGAAGCCCTACGACATCGTGGCGCTGATCCCGATCATCGAAAAGGCAGGCGGCGTCGTCACCACATTCGATGGCGGGCCGGCGGAACAGGGCGGCGATGTGCTCGCCGCGGCGACGCCGGAGCTTCATGCCGCCGCCATGGCCGCCTTGCGCGGCTAAACGAGCGTCCGCTGCCATTCAGGTGATGCCGACCGTTTGAAGCAGTCGTTTTACTGCCGGCGGCACTCCTTGGGGAGCAGGCCAGCGACCGGCGCCTGTCAGGCTGTGGGGTCGTCGCTCCCGGGAATGAAGGCGTCGAAAGCGGCGAGCAATTGCTCGCGGTAAATGTCGGCTTCCTGCAGGATTTCGTGGCGGGAGCCATCGATCATCAGCAGCGAACCGAGCCTCAGACGCCTGGCGTAGGTTTCCACGGCCCTGGTCGAGACGACCTGGTCGGCGCCGGCGGCGATGATCAGCAGCGGGACCTGGATCCGAGCCATGAAATCGGGGTCGCTGACGGCTTCCGAAGCTTTCGCGGCTGCCTGCAGCCAGCGGATCGTCGGCCCGCCAAGCGCCAGTTGCGGGTATTCTTCGTAGATCCGTGTGTTGCGCCGATAGCGCTCCGGGTCCGATGTCAGCTTGTTGGTCTCGAAAGGGGCCGTTACCCTCGGCCGCGGACCCCAGGCGGCGTAGAGCCGGCCGAGGCCGAGAGCGCAGAACAGGGAACAGACGCGGCGAACCGTCGAGATCGAGACCGGCAGGTCGGGCAGCGTCAGGAAGGGCGCGATCAGCACCATGCGCCGGATGCGGTTCACCATCGACGGGGCGGCAAGCAGGGTGATCAAGGCACCTGCCGAATGGGCGAGGATGTAGTACGGTCCGCGGCAATCGGGCAGCACGATCTCCTCGAAGAACTGTTCGAGGTCGGCGGTGTAGTCGCGGAAGCTGCTGACGTAGCCGCGCTGATGATCGCGGATCAGCCGGTCGGAATCGCCCTGGCCGCGCCAATCGAGGGTGGCGACGCCAAAGCCGCGATCGGCAAGGTTGCGGATGGTTTCGAAATATTTCTCGATGCACTCGTTGCGGCCGGTGAGCAGGACCACGGTGCCCTTCATCGGGCGAGCGACTGCGCTGAACAGGCCGTAGCGGATATTCTTGCGGTGACGCGTGGTGAAGAAGCCGCCGGTGGCGTTTTCCGGCCGCGGATTGCCCTCGATTTCGTGAAAAAGGGAGTTTTCGGTGAAAAGATCCGTCATTCGGCGCTTCGTGCTCGGCGTCTCGCATGCCCGCCTGCGCTGGCCGGCTCCGCTAAGGTGATAGACGCCCATGCGCCAAAAGCCAAGGAATTCCCGGTGAAGGGGAGGCTGCGCCAGGGAAGGCCGGAAGCCGCTCGAAAGCGTGCTTCCGGCCTCTGTCGATCCGGGAGGAAGGGACGTTACACCCGGTCGGCCTCGTTGCGGTGCCTGTTGTGCAATGGGCGCCGCCAGTCCTTGATCCTGGAATGGACTTTAGCGCCGGCTGCCTGAACGCGCGCCGAAGTGCCGGTTCATCTGCCGTTCATCAAGGGGCCTGCCGCCGTGGTTTTTGCCGCCAGGTGAAATCTTGAAATGCTTTCCAGCGCTCCCCAAATGTCTCGTGCGGTCGCCAATGTCGGGGCCGCTGGCCCACCCGAAACGCCGCTCAAGGGTTTCGCACCGGCCATACGCAAACCATGTTGCTCAACAGGAGAACACCTCATGCGTCACGTTGATTTTTCCCCGCTTTATCGCTCTACCGTCGGCTTCGATCGTCTGTTCACGATGCTCGATTCGCTTGCGCAGCCGGATGGCGCGCAGACCTATCCGCCCTACAACATCGAGCGCACCGGTGAGGATTCCTACCGCATCTCGATGGCGGTTGCCGGCTTCTCGGACGAGGAAATCTCGATCGAAGCCCATCGCAACGTGCTGACCGTGAAGGGTGAGCGCAAGGACGAGGGTACCGGCGAAGGCTCTGAGCTGCTCTATCGCGGCATTGCCTCGAGGGCTTTCGAACGCCGCTTCCAGCTTGCCGACCACGTCGAGGTCGTTGGCGCCTCGCTGAAGAACGGCCTGCTCTTCGTCGACCTCAAGCGCAACATCCCGGAGGAGCTGAAGCCGCGCAAGATCGCCATTACGGCGTCTTCGGCCAAGGCCAAGCAGATCGAGGCCAAGACCGCTGCCTAAAGTACAAGTCTCCTCCCGAGACGGAAGCGGCGCCGAAAGGCGCCGCTTTTTTGTTGTCCGGGATATCCGTTATCAGGCGATCAGCTGGCCAAAACGGTCGACTTCATCGGCTGTCGTCGCAAAGCTGGTGACGAAGCGGTAGAGCAACTCGTCCTCGCCGATGTGGCCGTCAAAGCCATGCGGCTTGTGCCAGTCGTAGAAGGCGGCCCCCGCGGCCTGCAGCCCCTCGGCCTCGGCTTTCTTGATCACCGCGAAAACCTCGTTCGCCTGCGGCAGCCATGCCAGCTTGGCCGTGGCCGAATCCTCGATCGCGGCGGCAAGCCGTGCGGCCATAGCGTTGGCGTGGCGGGCGGTGTCCAGCCACAGTCCATCCTTGAAATAGGCCTCGAACTGCGCCGCCACGAAGCGCGATTTCGAAAACAGCTGGGCGGCGCGCTTGCGCAGGAAGGCCAATTCCCTGGCACGATCAAGATCGAACAGCACGACCGCCTCGGCGCACCAGCAGCCGTTCTTGGTGCCGCCGAAGGAGAGGATGTCGACGCCGCGTTTCCAGGTCATTTCGGCCGGTGTCGTGTCGAGTGCGACCAGCGCATTGGCAAAGCGGGCGCCATCCATGTGCAGGGGCACCGAATATTGTTTGGCGATCGCGGAGATCGTCTCGATCTCATCCAGGCCGTAGATGGTGCCGACCTCGGTCGACTGGGTGATCGAAACGGCCATCGGTCGTCCCCAATGGACGATTTCCGGTGCGAAACGGCCGATGGTCCTTTCCAGATTGTGCGGATCGATCTTGCCCAGCGCGCCATCGATCTCATGCAGGCGAGAGCCGCCGGAAAAATACACCGGCGCGCCGCATTCGTCCTCGATGACATGCGATTCGCGATGAGCAAAGGAAATGCCGCCCGGCTTGTTGTAAGCGGTGAGCGCCAGCGAGTTGGCGGCCGTGCCGGTGGCGACGAAGAACACCGCGACCTCGCGTTCGAAAATCTCACTGAAGCGCTGGTAGACTGCCCGGTCGAGCGCACCGTCGCCATAGGCGGTGGCAAAGCCGCCGGCATTGGCCGACAGGCCGGCGGCAATATTGGGATGGGCGCCTGCCCAATTGTCGGAAGCGAAGAACATGCATCTGCCTATGTCTTGGGAGATCGGGGCTTTGGGGAAATCAGCCTGAAGTTGACCGGTTTCGCGAGCGGACCGCAAGGGGCCAGGCGCCGGAAAAATGGTAAAGCCAGCCAACCGACAAAGCCCGGGCCGACGACTGAAGCTTACGTTTTCCCCCAACTTCACGACATTTTCTGTCGCGAAAAGCCCAAGTTTTTTGTGAATCGGTCTTGTGTGCGTCCGGAATTTCTGCCATAAAAATTTAGGACAGTAGTGCTGTCTTATTTTGTCGCACAAAACGAGCTGGATTGGCGTATCATTTGGGCCTCTCCGGCTGTTGCCGCGAGCGACAGGTGGACAGCCAGACTCTGGCCTGTACGATTACCAGATGCGATCCATGCGGAAAGCCGCCTGGTTCGGCAAGGATTTCGCAAGACGTGCCACAAGGATCAGGGTGAGCCAAGCGCTTGCCGAGGCAAACCAGCGCCTGAATGGCTGGGAATGGAGGACAGGAGATGACGGACATGACGCACTCTGCGACGAACGGCCAGGCCGCGCAGACGAAAGCGGCAACCGTCAAAACCATGTCCCGGACCGATATTGGCCGAACCGCCAACGGCCTTTCCGCCCAGGGCCTTTACGATCCTCGCAACGAGCATGACGCCTGCGGCGTCGGTTTCATCGTCAACATGAAGGGCGTGAAGTCGCATCAGATCGTCAAGGACGGGCTGGCTGTGCTCGAAAACCTGACGCATCGCGGCGCCGTTGGCGCCGATCCGCTGGTCGGCGATGGCGCCGGCGTGCTGGTGCAGCTTCCCGACCAGTTCTTCCGCGAGGAGATGGCGGCCCAGGGTATCGAACTGCCGCCGGCCGGCCAGTACGGCGTCGGACACTGGTTCATGCCGCAGGACGCGGCCCTTCGCGCCCATATCGAGGACATCATTGCCGAATCGGCGCAATCCGAGGGGCTTCCGCTCATCGGTTTCCGTGACGTGCCCGTCGACAATTCGTCGCTGTCGAAGGCGCCTGACATCGTGGCATCCGAGCCGTTCCATCGGCAGATATTCATCGGCCGCACGCCAGACATTACCGATGACGAGGAATACGAGGCCAGGCTCTATCTGCTGCGCAAGGTCATATCGGGCCGCATCTACGCCGAGAACGACAACAAGGACATCGGCGCCTATTGCGTGTCGCTGTCGGCGCGCACCATCGTCTACAAGGGCATGTTCCTGGCCTACCAGGTCGGCGCCTATTACAAGGACCTGATCGATCCGCGCTTCGAGACCGCGCTGATCCTCGTCCACCAGCGCTTCTCGACCAACACCTTCCCGTCTTGGAAGCTGGCGCATCCCTACCGCATGGTCGCCCACAATGGCGAGATCAACACCGTGCGCGGCAACAACAACTGGATGGCTGCGCGCCAGGCGTCGGTCGATTCCGAACTGTTCGGCAACAACATCTCGAAGCTGTGGCCGATTTCCTATGACGGCCAGTCCGACACCGCCTGCTTCGACAATGCGCTCGAGTTCCTGTTCCAGGGCGGGTACAGGCTCAGCCATGCCATGATGATGCTGATCCCGGAAGCCTGGGCCGGCAACAAGCTCATGGATGCCGATCGCAAGGCCTTCTACGAATACCATGCGGCACTGATGGAGCCGTGGGACGGGCCGGCGGCGGTGGTTTTCACCGATGGACGCCAGATCGGCGCCACGCTCGACCGCAATGGCCTGCGCCCGGCACGCTACATCGTCACCGACGACGACCGCGTCATCATGGCCTCGGAAGCCGGCGTGCTGCCGGTGCCCGAGGAGAAGATCGTCAAGAAGTGGCGGCTGCAGCCAGGCCGGATGCTGCTGATCGACCTGGAGAAGGGGCGTATCGTCTCCGACGAGGAGCTCAAGTCCGAGATCGCGACCAAGCATCCCTACAAGACCTGGCTCGCCAACACACAGCTCATCCTCGAAGATTTGAAGCCGGTCGAACCGCGCGCGCTGCGCAAGGATGTCAGCCTGCTCGATCGCCAGCAGGCGTTCGGCTACAGCCAGGAAGACACCAAGCTCTTGATGTCGCCGATGGCGACGACTGGCCAGGAGGCGGTGGGTTCGATGGGCACCGACACGCCGATCTCGGCGATGTCGGACAAGTCGAAGCTGCTCTACACCTATTTCAAGCAGAACTTCGCCCAGGTCACCAATCCGCCGATCGACCCGATCCGCGAGGAGCTGGTGATGAGCCTGGTGTCCTTCATCGGGCCACGGCCCAACATCTTCGACCTGGTCGGCAATTCGCGCCGCAAGCGGCTCGAGGTGCGCCAGCCGATCCTGACCAATGGCGATCTCGAAAAGATCCGTTCCATCGGCCACACCGAGGACCGCTTCGACACCAAGACGATCGACATCACCTATGGCTCGGCCGAAGGGGCCGCGGGCATGCAGGGCGCCATCGACCGCTTGTGCGAGCGGGCCGAGGCGGCGGTCGCCGGCGGCTACAACATCATCATCCTGTCCGACCGCCAGGTCGGGCCGGACCGCATCGCCATCCCGGCGCTGCTGGCTACGGCTGCGGTCCATCATCACCTGATCCGCAAGGGGCTGCGCACCTCGGTCGGCCTCGTCGTCGAATCCGGCGAGCCGCGCGAAGTGCATCATTTCTGCTGCCTTGCCGGCTATGGCGCCGAGGCGATCAACCCGTACCTTGCCTTCGACACGCTGCTCGACATGCACAAGCGCGGCGAACTGCCGAAGGAAGTGGACGCCTACGAAGTCGTTTCGCGCTACATCAAGTCGATCGGCAAGGGCATCCTCAAGGTGATGTCCAAGATGGGCATCTCGACCTACCAGTCCTATTGCGGCGCGCAGATTTTCGACGCCATCGGGCTGAAGACCGATTTCGTGCAGCAATATTTCACCGGGACCGCGACACTGATCGAAGGCGTCGGGCTGGACGAGATCGCGACCGAGACGCTCAGCCGCCACAATGACGGTTTCGGCAGCGACCCCGTGCTGCGCAACAGCCTCGAGGTCGGCGGCGAATACATGTACCGTATGCGCGGCGAGGCGCATATGTGGTCGCCCGACGCGGTCGCCACCTTGCAGCACGCCGTTCGCCAGGGATCATGGGAAACGTTCAAGGACTATTCCGCCCAGATCGACAGCGAGACGGCCCGCGCGCAGACCATTCGCGGCCTGTTCAAGATCAAGCTGGCCGGAGAAACCGGCCGCAAGAAGGCGGCGCTCGACGACGTCATGTCAGCGGCCGACATCGTCAAGCGGTTCTCGACCGGGGCGATGTCGTTCGGTTCGATCTCGCGCGAAGCGCACACCACGCTGGCGCGCGCGATGAACCAGATCGGCGGCAAGTCGAACACCGGCGAGGGTGGCGAAGAGGCCGACCGCTATCTGCCGCTGCCTGGCGGCGGCAAGAACCCGGAACGCTCGGCGATCAAGCAGATCGCCTCGGGTCGTTTCGGCGTCACGGCCGAATACCTCGTCAATTCCGACATGATGCAGATCAAGGTGGCGCAGGGTGCCAAGCCCGGCGAGGGCGGCCAGCTGCCCGGCCACAAGGTCGACGCGACCATCGCCAAAGTCCGGCATTCGACGCCGGGCGTCGGCCTGATCTCGCCGCCGCCGCATCACGACATCTATTCGATCGAGGATCTGGCGCAGCTGATCTACGATTTGAAGAACGTCAATCCGGCGGCCGATGTGTCGGTCAAGCTGGTGTCGGAAGTCGGTGTCGGCACGGTTGCGGCTGGTGTCGCCAAGGCGCGCGCCGACCACATCACCATTTCGGGCTATGATGGCGGCACGGGCGCCTCGCCGCTGACCTCGCTCAAGCATGCCGGCAGCCCATGGGAAATGGGCCTTGCCGAGACGCACCAGACGCTGGTGCTGAACGGTCTGCGGTCGCGCGTTGCGCTGCAGGTCGATGGCGGGTTGCGCACCGGCCGCGACGTGATCATCGGCGCGCTGCTCGGCGCCGACGAATTCGGCTTCTCGACCGCGCCGCTGATCGCGGCCGGCTGCATCATGATGCGCAAGTGCCATCTCAACACCTGCCCGGTCGGCGTCGCGACTCAGGATCCGGTGCTGCGCAAGCGCTTCAAGGGCACGCCCGAGCATGTCATCAACTTCTTCTTCTACGTGGCGGAAGAGGTGAGGGAGCTGCTCGCCGAGATGGGCTACACCCATCTCGACCAGATTATCGGCGACACCGATCTTCTGGAAAAGCGCGACCTGATCGTGCACTGGAAGGCACGCGGGCTCGATTTCTCGAAGATGTTCTTCAAGCCGGATGCGCCGCATGAGGCCGTGCATTGGACCGAGCGGCAGAAGCACCCGATCGACGACGTGCTCGACCGCAAGCTGATCGAACTGGCGAAGCCCGCGCTCGAGAGCAAGCTGCCGGTCAAGATCGAGGTCGATATCCGCAATGTCGACCGCTCGACGGGCGCCATGCTGTCGGGTGAAGTGGCCAAGCGCTTCAAGCACAAAGGCCTGCGCGAGGACACGATCCAGGTGAAGCTGACCGGCACCGCCGGCCAGTCCTTCGGCGCCTTCCTGGCGCGCGGCATCTCGTTCGAGCTTGTCGGCGCCGGCAACGACTATGTCGGCAAGGGCCTGTCGGGCGGACGCATCATCATCCGGCCGCCCGAAGAGGCCAAGATCGTCGCGGCCGAATCCATCATAGTCGGCAATACCGTGCTCTATGGCGCGACCGAGGGCGAGGCCTATTTCGCCGGTGTCGCAGGCGAGCGTTTCGCCGTGCGCAATTCGGGCGTCGCCGCCGTCGTCGAAGGCGTCGGCGACCATGGCTGCGAGTACATGACCGGCGGCATCGTCGTCGTCATCGGCCAGACCGGCCGCAACTTCGCCGCCGGCATGTCTGGCGGCGTCGCCTATGTGCTCGACGAGGCGGGTGATTTCGCCGAGCGCTGCAACATGGCGATGGTCGAGCTGGAGCCGGTTCCCGAAGAAGACGATCTGATGGAAAGGCTGCTGCACCATGGCGGCGACCTCGATCACAAGGGTCGCGTCGACGTCTCCGGCGACATGACCAGCCATGACGAGGAGCGGCTTTACCAGCTGATTTCCAACCATGTGCATTACACCGGGTCGGTACGTGGCCGCGAGATTCTCGACGACTGGACGACTTTCCGGCCGAAGTTCCGCAAGATCATGCCGGTCGAATACCGCCGCGCCCTGATCGAAATGGAACGCATGCGCATGGGCGTCGCGGCGGAATAGGCTTGCAATTGCCGGGGAGCCCAGGCTTCCCGGCCCATCTTCATCGACAGTTTGACCTCCGGCGCAAGGTTGCCATGGCTGCCTCAAGGGGTTAACGGGTGCGGCGAAAACCGCACCATCTGGACAGCAGGAACTGGACTATGGGCAAGGTAACAGGCTTTCTCGAAATCGACCGGCAGGTGCACAAGTACCAGCCGGCCTCCGACCGCATCCGGCATTTCCGCGAGTTCACGCTGCCGATGTCTGACAAGGAGGTCGAGAAACAGGCCGCGCGCTGCATGGATTGCGGCATTCCGTTCTGCCACGGGCCGACCGGTTGCCCCATCCACAACCAGATCCCAGACTGGAACGACCTCGTCTACAATGGCGACTGGGACAACGCGATCCGCAACCTGCATTCGACCAACAATTTCCCGGAGTTCACCGGCCGCATCTGCCCCGCGCCCTGCGAGGAAGCCTGCACGCTGAACCTCGAGGACATTCCCGTCGCCATCAAGACGGTCGAGCAGGCGATCGCCGACAAGGCCTATGAAACCGGCCATATCAGGCCCTATCCGCCGGAAAAGAAGACCGGCAAGCGCGTCGCCGTCATCGGTTCCGGTCCGGCCGGTATGGCGGCTGCCCAGCAGCTTGGCCGCGCCGGCCATGACGTCCATGTGTATGAGCGCGAGAGCCGGCCCGGCGGCCTGATGCGCTACGGCATTCCCGACTTCAAGATCGAGAAGCACTATATCGACCGCCGCATCGAACAGATGCAGGGTGAGGGCGTGACATTCCATTGCGGCGTCAATGTCGGCGTCGACAAGCCGGTTGCCGAGCTGCTCGCCGAACATGATGCCGTGCTCTATTGCGGCGGCTCGGAAACGCCGCGCGCGGCCGGCATTCCCGGCGACGATCTCGGCGGCGTGCATGACGCGATGCCCTATCTGGTGCAGCAGAACAGGCGGGTCGGCGGCGAACCGATCCAGTCGGTGGCGTGGCCGTCGCATCCGATCATCGCCGGCGGCCAGCATGTCGTCGTCGTCGGCGGCGGCGATACCGCGTCCGACTGTGTCGGCACGGCCTTCCGCCAGGGCGCCGTGCGCGTCACTCAGCTCGACATCCGCCCGCAGCCGCCGGAAAAGGAAGACAAGCTTTCGGTCTGGCCTTACTGGGCGACCAAGATGCGCACCTCGTCTTCGCAGGCCGAAGGCGCGGAGCGCGAATTCCAAGTGGCGACGCTCGAATTCATCGGCGAGGAAGGCCAGCTGACCGGCGTCAAGTGCTGCGAGGTCGACGACAAGCGCAAGCCGATCGCCGGTACCGAATTCGTCATTCGTGCCGATCTCGCTTTCATCGCCATCGGCTTTGCCGGGCCGGCCGCGGCCGGTGTGGCGAGAGAATTGGACGGGCAGATGAAGATCGCCACCGACAGCCGCCGTTCCAGGAATGTCGAGGCCAATGACCGCGACTACAGGACCAGCGTGGACAGGCTCTATGCGGCCGGCGACGTGCGTCGTGGCCAGTCGCTGGTCGTCTGGGCAATCCGCGAGGGCCGCCAGGCGGCACGCTCGATCGACGAGGCGCTAATGGGGTCGAGCGTTCTCCCGCGCTGAGCCCAGGAGCGTGCAGCGATACTAACGATTGATCGCGGTTGTGGTGTCGGTTGCGGCCTTCGGCGGCCAGGAGAAATCGTCGGCGCGGCCGGGCGATGCAATCGGTGCCTTGCCCTCGACCACAAGCTTTTCACCGGGCAGGTCCGGATTTGCTTTCGCCGGCGGTGCCGCGCCCAGCAGTTCGGAGCCACCGTCGAGTGCCGGATCGCTGAGCAGCATCGGCGCGGTGCGGTCGATGACGATGGGTGCCGCGGCCGGCGCCGGGGCCTCGACAGGGGCGCCCGCCGGAGCGGACGGTGTAACCACGCTTCCTGGCGCGGTCAGGCCGAGGATCTTCAGCAACGGTTTTTCGGTATAGAAGGCGAGCTTGCGCTTGCCCGCCCTCGAGACGTTGATGCCGTCATCGGCGCGCAGCCGCACCGGCTGGCCGTTGATGTCGGGGCCGCTGGTGACGAAAGCACCGTTCTCATCGACGAAGCCGTCCCAGACGTCGACGAATTCACCGCCATGGCTTTCAGCGGCCTGATGATAGATGTCGTTGAAGGCCAGCATGTCGGAGGTCATCTTCGGCACCCGGAACGCCGGCATGCCGACCCATAGGAAGGGCACCTTTGCCTCGGCGATAGCTTTGCCGAACGCCTCGGTCCGGCGCTCATATTCCTTGGTCCAGGTTTCAGAGCGGGGCTGCTCGCGTACGTCTCCCACCTTCATCTGCTGGCGGTCGTTGGAACCCAGCATGACGATCACGGCGGCAGGTTTTTCTGTCTCGATCAGCGATTTGATCTGTTCGGGCCAGTTGTAGAAATCATCGCGTACGAAGCCGGACGAGCCATTGCTGCGAACGACGATCCTGACGCCGGTATTCTCGGCAAAGGCGGTGTCGAGGCCTTCGGCGAGGCCGGCCGCCATGAAGTCGCCGACCACCAGGACGGTGCGGGCGTCCGGTGCCTTGTCGACCACCGGGATTTCCGGTTCCGCGGGCGGGCGCGGGGCACGGGGTTTTTTCGCCTTGGGCCTGGGCCTCGGCTTCTGGATGTCCTGCGGCGGCTCGATGCGCTCGCTGCGGCGCGGAAACAGAAGGTCGCGCAACGACCAGCCGCGGTTTTGCTGCTCCTGCGCCATGGCGGGCGCATGAAAGGCGCCAGCCACACCGACGGTGAGCACGATCACGGCCAGGATGAGCACCGGCATGCGACGAACAAGCCCTGCGATGCGCGCAGCCGAAGCCAATCGTTTCCTCCATCCCTTGGCGCAGCCCTTTTTGAAAAGTCGTACTTTTCAACGGACTTTGCGCCAACCAGATTGCTACAGCGTCCTTTGCGCGGCCGAAAGGCCGCGCGGCACCGCAGGCGGCTCTATTTCTGCCGGAGCCACTTCAGCACTTCCATGCTCGGGTAACCGTCCTGGGTCAAGCCGGCCTTGGCCTGGAAGGCCAAGATGGCTGATTTCGAGCCGTCGCCTATCTTGCCGTCGAACTTGCCGTCATAAAGGCCATGTTGGGAAAGCCGCTGCTGCAGCTCCTGCCTTTCCTCGAAAGTGAGCTTGGTGAAAGGCCGCTTCCAGTCCTGCACGAGACCGCTGGAGCCGGCGATCTCGTCGGCAAGAAGGCCGACGGCAAGCGCATATTTGTCGGCGTTGTTGTAGGCTTTGATGACCGTGAAATTCTTGATCATCAGGAAGGCCGGCCCGCTGCGGCCGTCCGGTACTTTCAGCGTCGCTTTGTCGGAGCCGTTCTTGAACGGCTTGCCATTGGCCCTGACGACGCCAAGCGCCTGCCACTGCGACAGCGTCTTGGAACCGCCGGGAAGTTTGCCAGCCGGCAGTGCGACCTCGTAACCCCAGGTCTTGCCGGCCTGCCAGCCATTCTTCTTCAGCAAATTGGCTGATGTCGCCAGCGCATCGGGGATCGAATTCCAGATGTCGCGCTTGCCATTGCCGTCCATGTCCACGGCATAGTGCAGATAGCTGGTCGGGATGAACTGGGTGTGGCCCATGGCGCCGGCCCAGGATCCGCTCAGATGGCTTTCGTCGATGTCGCCGGTCTGCAGGATCTTCAGCGCGGCGACCAGCTGGGTGCGGGCGAATTTCGCCCGCTTCGGATCGGCATAGGCCAAGGTCGCCAGCGAGCGCACGACGTTGCGCATGATGTCGTCGCGCTTGAGGATCTCGCCATAGTTCGATTCCATCGACCAGATGGCCAGCAGGATGTAGCGGTTGACACCGAACCTGGCCTCGATCCGGTCCAGCCACGGCTTCCATTTCCTGGCCATCTGCTGGCCGACGGCGACCGACTGGTCATGGACGCGGTTGTCGAAATAGTCCCAGGCAGGGGCCGTGAATTCAGGCTGCGTACGCGCCTTTTCCAGCACCACCGGATCGATATCCCTGATGTTCCTGAAGGCCTGGTCGTAGAGGGCGCCGGAAACGCCGCTCTGCACGGCGGTGGCGCGGAAGCCGGCGACCCACTGCCGGAAACCGGCATCGGCGAAAGCGGGGCCAGGCATCAGCAGAGCGAGCGATAGGCTGGCTGCCGCTATGACGCTGGTAAAACGTTTTGCGGCATTGCGAACGGACATCTTTTCCTCCTTCTCTGTCTCAGGAAAGACCATTCATCGCCGAACCAGGTTAGGAATTAGTTTACCATAGGCGCCACCGGGAACGAAAAGACGCTTCGAAGCTTTACCGGTGGACATTCCTCTCAGTTGCCCAGTAGTCCCCAATTCCGGCGTGAAAATGTCTTGGAACGGGGATTGCGGAGCTGGCCCTCAAACGGATAATTGAAAGCATGAAGAGAGTTCGCAAGGCAGTCTTCCCGGTCGCCGGTCTCGGCACACGGTTTCTCCCGGCCACCAAGGCTGTCCCCAAGGAAATGCTGACCGTCGTCGACCGGCCGGTGATCCAGTATGTGGTGGATGAGGCGCGCGAGGCCGGCATCGAGCATTTCATCTTCGTCACCGGCCGCAACAAGGCCGTCATCGAGGACCATTTCGACATCCAGTTCGAACTCTATGACACGCTGGCCCAGCGCGGCAAAGACGACCAGCTCGCCCGCCTGCAACGGCTGCAGCCGGCGCCGGGGCAGACCAGTTTCACACGCCAGCAGGTACCGATGGGACTTGGTCACGCCGTCTGGTGCGCCCGCGAGCTCGTCGGCGACGAGCCCTTCGCGCTTTTGCTGCCCGACATGATCATGCAGTCGGAGAAGAGCTGCACGAAGGCAATGGTCGAGCTCTACGAGGAGACCGGCAACAACATCATCGCGGTGCAGGAATGCGCTCCCGCCGAAGCCCACAAATACGGCATCGTCGGCCGCGGCGAGGACACGCATCACGGTTTCCGCATCACCGAGATGGTGGAAAAGCCGAAGGCCGGCACCGCGCCGTCCAACCTTTACATCAACGGCCGCTACATCCTGCAGCCGGAGATATTCAAGATCCTCGAAGGCCAGGAAAAAGGCGCCGGCAACGAGATCCAGCTCACCGACGCCATGCTGAAGCTGGAAAAGCAGCAGCCTTTCTACGGCTACCACTATCGAGGCCGCACGTTCGACTGCGGATCGCCGGAAGGCTTCGTCGAGGCCAACGTCGCCTTCGCGCTGTGGCGCAGCGACATGAACGAGAACATGGCTGGCGTCATCCGCACGCTTCTGGACGAGCTGAAGCCGTCTGAGCGCCGCGGCGCTGCGTTTTAAAACATTCTAGCGAGCGGCCGGATGTCATTGGTGCGGCCGTTCAGCGCTGCACCTTCACGCCGAGGAAGATGCTGTTGGCGGTGTAGTCCCGGCCCGGCAGATTGCTGGTCAGCTTCTCGGTCCTCACTCTTGTGGTCAGGCCGGCGTAGCGGTTCAGCCACCAGGTCAGTCCGGCCTCGGCGCTCAACACCCTGTCATGGCCGTCGATGCCGATGTAATCACGCCAGTCGAGGCCCAGAGCCGCATTGGCGGTGAGGTTGGCGCGAATCTGGCGCTCGCCGGTCAGGCGACCGGAATAGAGGATGTCGCCGCTTTCGCCCGATGTGGTCGTGGGCTCAACGGTGGTCCGCCCGGTCAGGCCGATCGTGGTGCCGCGCTCGGGTGACCATTTGAGGTCGGCGTTGACGGTGGCACCGGAGATCGCATCAAGGTTTTTGTCGTCGATCGCTTCCCTGAGCCAGCCGGCCGAGAATTCGCCCGACAGCTTCTCACCCATGTCGAGTGCAAGGCCAGCGCGGGCGCCGAGCCGCGTCGACGAGCGCTCGAAGCCTTCATTGTCGATGCGTTGATCATAAGTCCGGCGGCCGACCTCGATTTCGGTGAAAGGGGTCAGGGCAGGGGAGATCTCGTAGCCGGTGCGCAACGTCGCCGTGTAGAGCGTGGAGTCCTGATCCTTCTGCGACAGCGAGGTGCCGTCCGAGAGCTTGGCGTCGCCGTAGAAGTCGTGCGAGACCGCGCCGGTCAACGTGTACTGCATCTTGCCGAGATGCTTTTCGACGGCGAGGCTGCCATCGATGGTCTGCCGCAGCGGCTGCTTGCTGACGCCGGCAATGGCGTCCGGCGATGATGCCGATTCCGGCACGGCCTCGTAGCCGAGCTTGGCGATGGCGCGTAACTCATTATCGAGGTCGACATTGAGCTGGCCTTCGATGCGCCCTTGCTCGTCGTGAACCGGGTAACCCGAGACGGTCTCGCGAAAAAGGCCATAGCCGTCGATCGTGGCTGAGTTCTCTCGCCAGTCGGAGGCGGCGGAAAAGCGCAGCGCCGTCTCGGACAGCAGCGCCGACTTGCCGGCACTGCTCGAATCGCCGTTCGATGTGGCGGTCAGGCCCTGTTCGATCGTCGGCCGGATGACGAAGGAACCCCATTTGACGCCGGTGGCAGCAAACGGATCATCCTCCGGCTTCTTTTTCTGGCCTTCGATGGCGTCCGTGCGCTCCGCGCCTGGGTCGAGCTTCTGCCTGTCGGCACTGTCGATGGTGAGAGCGCGGCGGTTGGCCGTGTCCGCATCGGTCTCTTCACCATCGGTAGCATCCGTCGTGGCGGCGGTCGTGGAAGCGGTGATGTCGGAGGTGTCGGCCGTCGATTTCTTCTTCTTTTTCGATTTGTCGGCAGCCTTGTCCTTGGCCTGGTCAGCAGCATTCTGCCCGGCGGTCGATGAGCGGCGGCGAGGCTTGGGCGGCGCCGCAGTGTCGGCGGCCGTGTCGTCGGTGGCTGACGCCGGGTCGAAGAGGCTGCCGGTCGCGTTGGCGTCGCCAGTTTCGGCGTCGTCAGGCACGGCACCGGCGCTGGCCGGCAGATAGGTGCGGGCCGGCGCATTGTCCTGCGCTGCATTGGCCGGCTGTTGACCCTGCGCTGCCAGGGCCAGCTGTCTCGCCTTGCGCTGCTGGTCGGACAGGATCGCCGATTCCGAAACCTCGCCGCGCAGTTCGGTTTCCTGGGCATGGAGCGCCGCCGGGCGCAGCAAGGCAAACATGCTGGTTGCCAGCAGCAAGGCGCAGACCGCCTTGCCCTTTCGTCCTGTCGAATTTTCTGGCTGGGCCCCGGACATCGCCACCACTGCTTGCGCGGCGCACGCGCGCCATACTTACCGAACCGTAAATGGGGATGGTTAACGGAGGGTTGAGGCGGCGGCCCGTCAGCCGCCTGAAGCGCTGATTTCCAAAGGCATTCATACCGCGTGCGTTAAGCTTTTGGTTTTCGCCCCTGCCGTCGTCAAAAACCACCGCACACGTTCGGGCAACATGCCTTGGGCCATTTCTGTTGGACAGCGCGCCGGCAAAGCGCTAATCGCATCAGCCATGCATGCGGGATCCCTGGATAAGAAGCCTTCGGACAGGCAAGCCTCGATCGCTTCGGCGCTGAGGACGGTGGCGACAGAACAGGCTGGGGTTGCAGCCCTTGCCGAGGCCTTGGAGAACGGATTGGCCGCGCCTTTCGCCCAGGCTGTCGAGATGATCTCTGGGATTGAAGGCCGGCTCATCGTCACCGGTGTCGGCAAAAGCGGCCATATCGGTTCGAAGATCGCGGCGACGCTGGCCTCGACCGGCACGCCGGCTTTCTTTGTCCATCCCGCAGAAGCCAACCACGGCGATCTCGGCATGATCGCCAGAGACGACGCCATCATCGCCATGTCGTGGTCGGGCGAGAGCAAGGAACTGATGGGCATCGTCGCCTATTCCAGGCGCTTTTCCATTCCGCTGATCGCCATCACCGCCGGAGAGACATCGGCGCTGGCGCGGGCGGCGGATGTGGTGCTGCTTTTGCCGCGCGCTCCGGAAGCCTGCCCGCACGGCCTGGCGCCAACGACATCGACGCTGCTGCAACTGGTGATGGGCGACGCGCTGGCGATCGCGCTGCTCGAAGCACGCGGCTTCACGCCGGATCATTTCCGCACCTTTCACCCGGGCGGCCAGCTCGGCGCCAACCTGACGCAGATCCGCGAGATCATGCATGTCGGCGACAGGCTGCCGCTGGTGGTTGCGGGCACCGGCATGCATGACGCGATCCTGGAACTGTCGCGCAAGGGATTTGGCTGCGTCGCGATCACCGACTCCGACGGTGCGCTGGTCGGCATCATCACCGATGGCGACATCCGCCGTCACATCGGCAGCAATCTGCTGGCGATGACGGTGGATCAGGTGATGACAAAAGGCCCGAAGACCGCGACGCCGGACACGCTGGTGGCAACGGCGCTGCAAACGATCAACAATTCAGCCATCACCAGCCTGATGGTGGTGGAGGGCCGGAAACCAGTCGGCCTCATCCACCTGCACGACCTGCTGCGTATCGGCGCCGCCTAAGGGTGTGCTGATATTCAGGTGATGCCGGCCTGACCTGAATCTGCGCGCTCGTTCAGACCGCCTCGACGGTCAGTTCCAGATCCGTATCGGCTGCGCCCGTCACGCGCACTTGCGTGCCGGCCGGCAAATCCGGGCCGGAGACACGCCACAGCGTATCGCCCAGCTTGATGCGGCCGCGTCCGTCCCGGATCGGCTCGGCAAGTGTCGCCATCCTGCCGACCATTTGCGCGCCGCGCCGGTTGAGCAGTGGCTGGTCGGTCGGGTCGTTGCGGCTGCCGACCAGCTTTTTGCCGACATAGGCCGAGACCAGCGACAGCGCCAGGAAGGCGAGGACCTGAACCTGCCAGGTCCAGAAGCCGGCGTCCCAGATCAGCAGCGACACAGCGCCGATGATCAGCGCGGCGATGCCGATCCACAGCATGAAGATACCCGGCGCGATGATTTCCATCACCAGCAGGACGAAGCCGAGAACCATCCAGTTCCACGGGCCGAGTTCGGAAACGATGCGGTCGATCATTGGTTTCGACCTCAGTTGTCGGTTGGGCGAACGACCGGCGGGCGCGCGGCCTGCCTTTGCGAGCCGGTCGTGCCTTCGCTGCGGAAGACTTCCTTGGCGATCTCGCCAATACCGCCGAGCGAACCGATCAGCGACGATGCCTCGAAGGGCATCAGCACGATCTTGCTGTTGGTGGCCGTGCCGATCCTGCCAAGCGCTTCAGTGTATTTCAGCGCTACGAAATAGTTCAGCGCCTGCACATCGCCTTTGGAGATCGCTTCCGACACCACCTGGGTGGCGCGGGCTTCCGCCTCGGCCGAGCGCTCGCGCGCCTCGGCATCGCGGAAGGCGGCTTCCTTGCGGCCCTCGGCCTCGAGGATCTGCGACTGCTTGAGGCCTTCGGCGGCAAGGATCTGCGCGCGCTTGTTGCGTTCCGCGGTCATCTGCCGGCCCATCGATTCGATAAGGTTGGCCGGCGGGTTGATGTCCTTGATTTCGACGCGGGTGATCTTGATGCCCCACGGGTGGGCTGCTTCATCGACGACGCGCAGCAGGCGCTCGTTGATGGCGTCGCGGTTCGACAGGAGTTCATCGAGGTCCATCGAACCCATGACGGTACGGATGTTGGTCATCGTCAAATTGAGGATGGCGTTCTGCAGTCCGGAAACCTGGTAGGCGGCCTGCGCCGCGTTGAGGATCTGGAAAAAGGCAATGCCGTCGACACCGACGATGGCGTTGTCCCGGGTGATGATTTCCTGGCTCGGGACGTCGAGCACCTGCTCCATCATGTTCATCTTGGCGCCGATGCGGTCGATGAACGGGTAAATGAAATTGAGACCCGGGCTCAGTGTCTTGGTGTAACGGCCAAAGCGCTCCACCGTATAGTTGTAGCCTTGCGGGATTGTCCTGATGCCTTTGATCAGCAGCACCAATACCAGAAGGGCAAGTGCACCAACCGCAATATCGAAACCACTGAAATCCATTTGGCTCTCCCTCAGACGAAGGCCGCTCAAGCCATTCTCGCGCAGCCGACTTCACCAAAGACTTAAGTGTGTTTCAGATGCGTTACAATCAGGTGATGATGGATTGTTTATAGGTTTGCACTCAGCGGTTGAAGGCGAACAGCCTTGCATCCGTGTCATCCAGCCCATTGATCGAAGCCGGGACAATTTCGGAAGCGATCTGCGAGAAGGTGATGCCGTTGCCGCCGTAGCCCAGCACCGCATGGATGCGCGGGTGGCGGGGAATGGCGCCGATATAAGGCAGGCCGGTGGTCGTGGTGCCGAACGAGCCGGTCCAGGCAAAATCGGGTCTGGTGTCGAGATGCGGAAATATCAGGCCGAGCTTCTCGGCGATGCGTGTGCTCTTGTCGGCGATCAGCTCGTCGCGCCGCGCTTCGTCGATAAAATCCTCGTCCTCGCCGCCGCATATGACCCGGCCGTCGACCGTCGTGCGCATATACAGATACGGCTCCGACGCTTCCCAGATGAATGCTGCGTCCGGCCAGAGCTTTCGCGGTTGCGGGCGTGTCGCAATCGCCCATGTCGAGATGATCCGGTGGGCCGCGGCCGGCACGATGTCGACAAGTTCGTAGCCGGTGGCCAGAACAACATGTTGTGCGGTTATGGTCGGGCCATCCCCGGTCGCGACGACAACAGCTTCGGCGCTGTCCTCGATCATTGTGGCTTCGACGGGGGCATAGAAGCGTGCCTTGCGCTCCAGGGATTTCAGCAGCAGCCCAGCCGTCAGCTTGCGCGGGTCGAGCGCGATGTTGCCGTGGCCGAGAATGGCGCCTTCGCGGTCGATGCCGAATTTCTCGGCTAGCTGTTGTCGGGTTAAGCAGATGGCGCCGATGCCGGCTAGCCGACGTGCCTCGGCCTCGTCGCGCAGTTCCGACGGACCAAGCATCGTGCCGGCCAGATAGAGTGATGGCATGCGGCTCAGGCCACAGTTGATGCCGAGTTCGGCAATCCGTCCGGCGAGATTGGAAACGGCGAGCCGCGAGCGTCGCCAGGCCTGCTGTGCCGAGGCTCTGCCAACCATCTTCGCGAGCGTGGAGAGAGGCTGGTCTATTTCGAATGCCACCAGTGCGGTGGTTGCGGCCGTCGAGCCCTTCAGCGGGCCGCGCCGGTCGATGCAGATCACCCGATGGCCATCGGCCGTCAGCGCCTCGGCCATCATGGCGCCGCTGATGCCCATGCCGACGATCAGCACATCCGTCTTGACATCTCGGGTCAGACTGTCCGTCGGCACCGCAGGCGCCCGATAGGCGGACCACACGGGCCGGCCACTACTGAGGTCGAGTTTGCGGGACATCGAATTCTCCGGAGGGCGCGCCTTAACGCCTCGGAGCAGGCGTTGTTCCGGTTCAGACCCAGCCGGACAGTTCGCGCCGCACCATCGCCTCGATCACCGCCATCCCTTCCGCGCTATCGTTGAGGCAAGGGATATGGGCGAAATTCTTGCCGCCGGCATGGTGGAAGGTTTCGGCCGCCTCGCGGCCGATCTCGTCCAGCGTCTCGATGCAGTCGACGGAAAAGCCCGGATTGACGATGGCGATCGACTTGACGCCGTCCTGCGCGAGGTTTTCCACCGTCTTGTCGGTATAGGGCTGCAGCCATTCCTGCGCGCCGAAGCGCGACTGGAAGGTGATGATCAGTTTCTTGTCATCCCAGCCAAGCCGTTCGCGCAGCAGCCGCGTCGTCTTCTGGCAATGGCAATGATAGGGGTCGCCCTTCTCGAAATAGGGTTTTGGAATGCCGTGATAGGAGGTGATGACCACCTCCGGCTCGAAGTCCAGCGTCGCCAGATGCCGTTCGATCGAGCGCGCCAGCGCTTCGATGTAGACCGGTTCGTCATAGTAGGGCGGCACGCTGCGGACGGCCGGTGCGCGGCGCATTTTCATCAGCGCGCGAAACAGCTGGTCGTTGGCTGTTGCCGTGGTCGTCGCTGAATATTGCGGATAGAGCGGGAAGGAAAGAATGCGGTCGCAGCCCCGGTCGACCAGACGCTGGGCAATGCTGGCGGTTGAAGGGTTGCCGTAACGCATCGCCCAGTCGACGACGACATCAGGCAGGTCGCTCAGCGCTTCAGCCAGCTTTTCGGCCTGGGCGCGGGTATAGGTGCGCAGCGGCGACTCGTTCTTTTCCCGGTTCCAGATCCGTGCGTAGTTGGCGCCCGACTTCTTGGGCCGCCTGGTGAGCACAAGGCCATAGAGGATCGGATACCAGATTGCCCTGTTGAGCTCGATGACGCGCGGGTCGGACAGGAATTCACGCAGATACCGCCACATCGGCTTGAAATCGGTGCCGTCGGGCGTGCCCAGATTGACCAGCATGACGCCAATCCTGCCCGCCTTGACCGGCGGATGCCCAGCGGGCAACGGGCCGAGCGCCTTTGCGGCCTTGGGTTCGGCAGGGGTGGGAAGCGTCATAAGGGTTCTCCGGAGACGCGAACCTAACCATCTTGCGCGCGCATTCAATGCAGCGTCTGGCCGCACCTTAAAGCGGATTGTCTGAATGGATTCAGACGACCCGCTTTAAGCCTTTGTTTTTATGCATGTTGTTCTCCCAAAACCGAGTTCACTTTTGGGCGACATGCATTAGCCCGAAAACAGGACGCCCGTCCGGTTTTCGGGCTAAGGTGTCATTCAGCATATAAGCGAGGCTATTTCGGCGGGATGGTCAGCGTTGCGCCAACAGGAAGCCGGCGCGGCTCATAGCCCTTGTTGGCGCCCGAAATAACCTTCCATTTGGCGCCGTCGCCATAGGCCTTCTTGGCCAGATCCCAATAGGTGTCGCCGGCAACGATGACATGGCTGGCTTCGGCCGGCGCCGCGTCGGCCGGCTTTGCCGGCTCGGTGGCGGGAGCCGGTGCCGCCGGGGCGGGGGCTGCTTCAGCCGGTTTTGCCGCCTCGGCCGGTGGCGCTGGTGGGGGAGGTGCTCCTTCCGTCGATATGGCCGGTGGTGTGTTGGCGATATCGCCCGAGTTGGCCGGCAATTCAGGCATTGCAGGTGCCGCTTCAGCAGGCTTGGCGGCTTCAGCCGGATCGGTTGCCGGGGCCGCAGGCGCCGCAGCGACGGTCGCGGCTATTTCGGTGATGCGGCCGTCGAGCTTCGGCGTGTAGGGTCGGTGGGCACCGAGATAGTCGGCAACCACCTGTTCGAGGCCGGGGCCGTAATCGTAGGCATTCTTGGCCTTGTCGGCGAAGATCTTGTAGCCGTCGCCGCCTTGGCGGACATAGTTGTTGGTTGCGACCAGATAGTCCTTGTCCGGCTTGATCGGCGTCCAGGCGCCGCCCTCCATGACTTCCACCGACTTGACGCGGCCGGCATTGGGCGCGACGGATTTGTCGAAGGAATATTTCAGGCCGGCGACCTGGGGGAAGCGCCCGGCACCGTCCTCGACCTGGCTGAGGCCGCCCTCGAGGCCAGCCACCAGATCCTTGCCCGAAATCTGGAAGGTCGCCAGCGTGTTCTGGAACGGCAGCACGGCCAGCACCTCGCCCATGGTGACGATGCCCTTGTCGATCGAGGCGCGCAGGCCGCCGCCATTGGAGATGACGATTTCGACGCCCTGTCCCTTGACGCGGTCGAGGACGGCGTCGGAGACGAGATTGCCCATCGCACATTCTCGGGTGCGGCAGCTCTCACGACTGCCGTCGATGACGTCGGTGGTTTCCGCCACTTCCTTGTTCTTCAGCGCCTCGATCGGGGCCCCAAGCTCCTTGATGCGGGCGAGCACGGCCGGGTCGGGGGTGATCGACTTGTCGAGATAGATCGGGTCGCCGCTGGCCGATTTGACGACGCCATTGTCGTCGAACACCACCTTGAACTCGCCGAGATATTTCGAGTAGGACGCCGCCTGCACCACTGGCACCTTGTAGCCGTCCGGATTGTCGACCATCGTCGGGTAGGGGCCTTCCGCCTTGGGATCGGTGTTCGACAGCAGCGAATGGCTGTGGCCGCCGACGACGACATCGATGCCCGGGATCTTGGCAATGACGTCGCGCTCGCGCCTGTAGCCGATATGGGTCACGGCGATGATCTTGTTGACGCCTTCGCCCTTGAGCTTCTCGACTTCGGCGGTGATCGACTTGACGTCGTCCTCTATTGCGACGTTGGGTCCGGGGGAAGCGAGGTCCGGCGTGTCGTTGGTGATCGCGCCGATGATGCCGATCTTCTGACCGCCGACCTCGACGACAACAGACGGCTTGATGCGGTCGCCGAGCTTGGATTGCGCGTTGGCCTTCACATTGGCGCCGAGCACCGGGAACTTGATCATGTCGAGGAACGGCGCCAGGGCCGCCTCGCCATCGTCGAATTCATGGTTGCCGAGCGCCATGGCATCGAACTTCATGTCGTTGAGGAATTCGCCTTCGACCTTGCCCTTATAGGTCGTGTAGAACAGCGAGCCCTGGAAATTGTCGCCGGCGCTGAGCAGCAGCACGTTCTGGCCTTCCAGCTTCTTGCGTTCCTGGGCGATCGCGGTGATCAGCCGGCCCGCGCCGCCGATGCACTCGCCCTTGGTTTCCTCGTCCGCCGAGCAGGTCGATTCATATTTGTTGTTGCCTTCGATGCGGCTGTGCCAGTCGTTGATATGCAGGATGTTCAGCGTGTAGTCGGCAAAGGACGCGCCGGCCGACAGGCCGAGGGCTGAGGCTGACAGGGCTGCAATGGCGGCAAGCTTCTTCATCTTCGTCTCCCGGAAAGCTGGTCAGAGGCCACTAGCGCTCATGTTTGACTGGAACATTACAGCCGGCGCTTTGGCCATGTTCCCATCGCGTTCCGGATGACGCAAGCGGAATCCGGGACCCTTTGCCGGCACAAAAAAGGACGACGGCCAACCGGCCGCCGTCCTTGGAAAACGAATGGTCGTGGGTTCAGACGCGCCTTGTCAGCACGAAATTCTGACCGCTGGAGCTCGTGCAGTTGAGCTGGCTTGTCGATACCATCAGGCAGTTGAAGCTGACCGCGGTCTGGCGGATCAGCGAGGTGCCGTTGATCTGCACCGATGTGGCGCCTGTCATCGTATAGCTGCCGTCGGCAAGCTTCTGGCCGGTGTCGGTGGCGACCGTCGTGAAGGTACCGCCGGCGAAGGTCGACAGGCCGGTGCCTTTGGCGTCGATCCAGGAGCCCTCGACGCCTTTCGGCGCCGCCGCCATGGGCGGCTCATCGGGACCGCTGGTCGCACAAGCAGCAAGCCCGGCCAAGGCTGCCGCCGCTACGCTCATCGAAAGAACTTTGCGCGCAATGTTGTTCATATGAAAATCCTCTCCTCAGTCCGCATCCCTTCAATCGCCCGATTTCCGGGCGATTGCAAGGCAGTGAGGCAGGTAGGCGGTGCTGCTATCGCACAAGGATGTTGCGGAACTGCCACGGGTCGTTCCGGTCGAGGTCTTCCGGGAACAGGCCGGGACGGTTATCGAGCGGCGTCCAGTCGGTGTAGTAGCCCTTGACCGGTCCGAGATACTGGGACTGCACTTCCAGGCACCGCCTGTAGTCCATCTCGTCGGCTTCGACGATGCCGGCCTCGGGGTTTTCCAGCGCCCAGACCATGCCCGAGAGCACCGCCGAGGTGACCTGCATGCCGGTGGCGTTCTGGTAGGGCGCCAGCTTGCGCGCCTCGGCGAGCGACAGCTGCGAGCCGTACCAGTAGGCATTCTTGTCGTGGCCGTAGAGCAGCACGCCGAGTTCGTCGACGCCGTCGATCAACTCGTTCTCGTCGAGCACATGATGCACCGGCTGAGGCTTGCCGGCGGCGCCGAACATCTCGTCAAGCGACAGCATCGCGTCGTTGCAGGGATGATAGGCATAGTGGCAGGTCGGGCGGTACTGGACCTTGCCCTTCTTCGAACGCACGGTGAAGAAATCGGCGATCGAGATCGCCTCGTTATGCGTCACCAGCAGGCCGTATTGCGCGCCGGGCGTCGGGCACCACGAGCGCACGCGCGTGTTGGCGCCCGGCTGCTCCAGATAGATGGCGGCCTTCGAGCCTTGCTTGTGCTTCTTGGCGTTCTTCGGCATCCATGTCTCGTGTGTGCCCCAGCCAAGTTCCGCGGGCTGCAGGCCCTCGGAGATGAAGCCTTCGACCGACCAGGTGTTCCAGAACACATTCATCGGCTTCGGCTTCTTGGTGCGCTGGGTGTCGCGTTCGGCGATGTGGATGCCCTTGACGCCGGCCTTCTTCATCAGCTTGGCCCAGCCCTCGCGGTCGTCCTGCGCGGGCTCCGAGAATTCCAGGCCAAGATCGGTGGCGAGATTGACCAACGCCTGCTTGACGAACCACGAGACCATGCCTGGATTGGCGCCGCAGGTGGAGACCGCCGTGGCGCCGCCGGGCTTGTCGTGCTTTTCCTTGAGCAGCGACTCTCGCAGCGCGTAATTGGTGCGGCTGGCGTTGTCCGCCTTGGCGTCGAAATAGAAGCCGAGCCACGGCTCGACGACGGTGTCGATGTAGAGCACACCGAGCTTGCGGCAGAGCCGCATCAGATCCACCGAGCCGGTATCGACCGACAGGTTGATGCAAAAGCCCTGGCCGCCGCCATTGGTCAGAAGCGGGGTCAAGAGCTTCTTGTAGTTCTTCTCGGTCACCGCTTCCTGGACGAAGGCTATGCCGCGCTCGTCGAGCAGCTTGCGGTCGGTGTCGCGCGGATCGATGACCGTCATGCGCGACTTGTCGAACTTGAAATGGCGTTCGATCAGCGGCAGCGTTCCCCGGCCGATCGAGCCGAAGCCGATCATCACGACAGGGCCGCTGATCTCACCGTAAACGGGCCAGTTTTCATTCGCCATTTTATCGGACACTCCTTCAAAACCCAGGAAACTGGGAAAACCCGCGCAAAACCGGGAATTTTTGCCCGGCGGCCATGCGCTACATCACAGATCATTGTCACAAACCAGCGAAAAGCGCCAACCAGCGGCTAGCCGTCATTGGCCATGTGGTTAAGGACCGTCACCAGCCGATCGCGGTCTGATGTCAGGCCCTTGTAGTCGAGCTGCGCGAGATCGAGCGCGTCGAGCTGGGCGGCGAAAGACGCCGCGAGCTTCGCCCGATCAGGGTGCCTGGCCAGCACGGCGAGCGGGTCGAGATGGATGCGGATGGTGAACAGGATATCGCGTGAAACAGGCAGTTTGCGCAGGGTTTGCCGCTCGACGCGGATGAAGGCATGGGCGTCGATGTCGCCATCGGGGAAGCGCGACGGCCTGTTGGTGGCGCGGTCGATGCGCTGCACGTCGGAAAGCGGATGGTAGAGCGCGTTGTCGGCCTGGATCGACCAGTTGTAGCGCTCGACGGCCTGCCCCTGGAGGCCATCGAACATCCGGTTGATGAGTTCCGCCGGACGCGTGCCCGGGCCGAAACCCGGCACCGGCGCGTGGATGTCCTGCAGCGGCTTGCCGAATTTTTCCAGGAGCGACCAGGACGAGGGAAAGCAAAGCGAGCCGGCAACCAGCCGCCAGCCGCTGTCACTGCTGCGCATCAGGATGAGGTCTTCCTGGACGAGCTGTGAGGCCTTGGCCAGCGGCGCATCGGCAAGGGAAGCAGGCAGACGGCTCGCCGCGTCCGCCACCTCGACGCCTGATCCGCCGAGCCGATGGGTTTCGGGGAACCTCTCCAGGAGATGCGCAGCGAGCAAGTCGAGCACTTCCTGCTGGGCGTCCCGCGTGCCGTTTTCCTCGACGAAAACGCGCTCTGGGATTTCGGCATAGAGCCGGCGCTTTTCGGCGAGATACGGCAGCAGATGGCCGTCGACCTCGATCCAGTCCGCCGGGTCGAGCGGCTTCAGCCCGATGCTGAACAGTTTCGACGAGCCGTCATAGGGCGTGTGGGTGGGCAGCGTATGCTCTGGGGGTGTGTGAGTGGGCACAGTCGTCATGTTTCAGGTCAGTCTTGCGGGGATCAGTCCGCGCAGCGAATTGCCGACGAACAGGGACTTGGCGGATTTCAGATCGTCCAAGCTGTAGATCGCTTCGCGGGCGCGGCCTTCATCCAGAAGCTGCGCGCGCAATACACCAGGCAGCAGGCCGCAGTCGAGCCGGGGTGTGGCCAGCACGCCGTCGCCGAGATCGGCAAAGACATTGGTGATCGTGCCTTCACAGATCTCGCCGCGCTCGTTGGCCATAAGCACCTCGTCGGCCTGGGTGACGAGATATTCGGCGCGGGCATGCGTGTAGAGCTGTCGTCGGCTGGTCTTGTGGCGCAGCAGCGTGTCGTTCGAATCGAGCCTCGTCCGCGCCAGCCGCAGCGTCCAGACCTTGTCGGCGGCGAGCGGTTCATACGGCTGCGCCGAGGCCGCCACCTCACCATCATGCGACAGGACGAGCCGCGTGCGCATGGCAACGCCGGAACCGCCGACCGCGCTGCTCAGTGCCTCGCCGACCGTGCCTGGATCACAGCGGAAGCCGAGCTCCGCCGCCGAGCCATAGAGGCGCGCAAGATGACGATCGAAGCGCAGGAAGCCCGAGCCGGGTTCCCAGCGCATGGTCTCGATCAACTGAAAGTCGGCGGTGTTCCCGTCGCGAAGCGCGCTTTCAGCAGACACTCCTGATACTCCTCCTGCGCCGTCGAATCGAAGACGACGCCGCCTCCGACATTGTAGACGGCCTCGCCGCCCGAAAAGAGCGAGATGGTGCGGATCGCCACGGAAAAGCGCATCGGGCCGCCGGGCGCGATCCAGCCTATGGCGCCGCAATAGGCATCGCGGGGCGTGCCTTCCAGATCGCGCAGGATCTCCATGGCACGGATCTTAGGCGCGCCGGTAATCGAACCGCAAGGAAACAGCGCCGCGAAAATCTGGCGGATAGAGAGACCCGGCAGCAGTTTGGCCCTGACGTCGCTTACCATCTGATGCACGGTCGGGTAGGTCTCGACGCGGAACAGCGCCGGCACGTCCAGTGTGCCCACCTCGCTGATCAGCGAGATATCGTTGCGCAGGAGATCGACGATCATCCGGTTTTCGGCCTGGTTCTTCTCGTCATTGCGCAGGAAGATCTTCTGTCGTTGGTCCTCGGCTTTGGTGGCGCCGCGCGGTGCCGTTCCCTTCATCGGATGCGTCTCGATCATGCCCTCGGCGTCGATCTCGAAGAACAGTTCAGGCGAGCGCGACAGCACGATGGGTTCACCGAGCGCGATCAGCGCGCCGTATTTCACCGGTTGACGTTCGGTCAATGCATTGAAGGCGGCCAGCGGCTCGCCCGACCACTGCGCATGCACGGGAAAGGTCAAATTGCCCTGGTAGCAATCACCTTGCCGGATGTGCTGGTGCAGTCGCGAGAAGCGTTTTTCATAATCCTCGGGCGACCACGTCGCACGGGCGTCGAAGATCGGGCCGTTGGTCGCCGTGGTGTCGCGCGGCGGCACCGCCTCTTCGACCGGGGCATCGAAAACCCCAAGGCACACGAGCGGGGAGCGGCGTCCGTTAGGCAGCAGGGGAACGAGCTTGGGTTCGAGCAGGTAGCCCGCCTCATACGAGAAATAGCCGGCAAGCCATTTACCTGCATCATGCGCGGCTTGTGCTGCTTTCAGAGCCTGCTCGAAATCCTCTGCTTCGTGCGCCACGATGATATCGGCCGGCCGGTCGAAAACGAGCTGGCGCGCGCTTTTGTCATTGCGAAAAATTGCGGCGGGCAGGGACATGGGCACCGAATGCTGGGGTCAATGAAGCCATCAACCGCTCTATATGGGGTGCCGCCCGCGCGCAATCGAGGGAACGGCACGCTGCCTCTCAAAGCCGACCTTTGGGCCAACTCAGGAACCAAGAGCAAACGGCGACGCCGATATGGCGCCGCCGTTTGCAATCTTCAGGTCTCGCCTGGCGATCAGCTGTTGCTGGAGGTTCCGGCTGTTGGAAACTGCTTGGCGAATTCCTTCTCGTTGCCGGCGGCGAGCAGCTTGGCCTGCTCGATCCAGCGTTCGCGCGCGATGCGGCCGTCGAAATTCATGACGTCCTCGATCCGTTTGACATCGGCGGCTGTCCAGGACGCGATCTGGGCGAAGCTGATGACGCCTTGCGCCTTGAGCAGCTTCTCGTTGACGGGACCGATACCGATCAGCCGGCGCAGATTGTCGGGCTTGCCGGATGCTGGCTTTGCTGTTGCTGCAGGCTTGGCTGTTGCAGGTTTGCTGGTTGCGGATTTGGCTGGAGCCGAGGTTTTGGTGGCGGCGGGTTTCGCCGCCGGCTTGGCAGGGACCGCCTTGGCAGAGACCGCTTTCGCAGCGGCCGGTTTGGCAGGCGCGGGCTTTGTGGCGGCGGATTTGGCCGTCGCTGGGGTCGACATCAGGGCCGCCGGCGCCTGGCTTGCCGGCTTTGCCGCGCTGCTTCCGGCGGCGGGTGCGGCCGGCACTTCGCGCAGCCGGCGCTCGAGGTCGGCGCGGGTCTTGCCGCATGCATCGAGTTCGCCGGTCAGGCGGTCGCTGTCGGTGCGAAGCCTGTCGCGTTCGCTGCGTGTACGGTCGAGGTCGCCGCGCAAGCTGTCGAGTTCACCGCGCAGGCGCCCCCAAAGGAACCAACCGACCAACACGCCTATCAGGAACGCCAGGACCACGTAGAAAAAAGTGCCCATTGTCTCTCTCCAGTCAGATCCGTCTGCCGTGGGTCATGACCTTCGGCGAAGGACTACTCTTGGTGGTTCCGCGGTAAGCAGAACAGCCGGCTTCGGTTCGAGCTGCGGCGATCGGCTTTGCTTGCCCATGGCCAACGGCCGTTGTCGCGTTCGCCTGAGCGCCACGGTTGGCTGAGATTTCTCCTCGCCGATCCGCATGCGCTCCGGCTGAGCTTGGAACGAAGGCTATCATAGAGCTTGTGGAAAGCTATCGGAAAACTTCGGTGGAGAGTACTTCAAGAACAGATATTTAGGGCGATAGTAGAGCTGTCCCAACATGCATTCCGGCTAAACTGTTAGAGCGACGCCTGAGGGACGCGTTTCAAGCGTCGAGCGCTTCCAGCTCGTCGATCAGGCCACTGATGACGCCAAGTCCGATCTGCCAGAAGGCGGGATCGGTGGCGTCGAGCCCGAAGGGCGCCAGAAGCTCGGAATGATGCTTGGTGCCCCCGGCGCGCAGCATCTCGAAATACTTGTCCTGAAAGCCGCGCTCGGCGTTCTGGTAGACCGCGTAGAGCGAGTTCACCAGGCAGTCACCGAAAGCATAGGCATAGACATAGAAGGGCGAATGGATGAAGTGCGGGATGTAGGTCCAGAACACCTCGTAGCCTTCGCGCAGTTTGATGGCGGGACCTAGACTTTCGGCTTGCACTTCGAGCCAGAACTGACCGAGCCTGTCGGAGGTCAGTTCGCCGTTCTTGCGTTCGGCATGCACCTTGCGCTCGAATTCATAGAAGGCGATCTGGCGCACGACCGTGTTGATCATGTCCTCGACCTTCTGGGCGAGCATGGCCTTGCGCTCGCGCCGGTCGGTGGTCTGGTCGAGTAGCGAGCGGAAGGTCAGCATCTCGCCGAAGACCGATGCCGTCTCGGCCAGCGTCAGCGGCGTCGAGGCCATCAGTGCGCCCTGGCCGCCGGCCAGCACCTGATGCACCCCATGGCCAAGCTCGTGCGCCAGCGTCATCACATCGCGCGGCTTGCCCATGTAGTTGAGCAGGACATAGGGATGCGCCGACGGTACGGTCGGATGGGCGAAGGCGCCAGGCGACTTGCCGGGCCGCACCGGCGCGTCGATCCAGTTGCGGTCGAAGAAGGTTCGCGCGATCTCGGCCATGTCGGGCGAAAAGCGCTGATAGGCGGACAGCACCGTGTTCCTGGCCTCGTCCCAGCCGATGATCGCCTGGGGCGTATCCGGCAATGGCGCATTGCGGTCCCAGTGGTTCATCACCTCCATGCCCAGCCAGCGTGCCTTCATCGCGTAATAGCGATGCGACAGGCGCGGATAGGCATCGCGAACGGCGGAAGCCAGGGCGTCCACCACGCTGCGCTCGACGCGGTTGGCGAGATGGCGTGAATCGGCGATGTCCTCGAAGCCGCGCCAGCGGTCGGATATTTCCTTGTCCTTGGCCAGCGTGTTGGTGATCAGCGTGAAGGTGCGCAAATTTTTGCGGAAGGTCGTGGCCAGCGCCTCGGACGCCCGGCGGCGCACCCCGCCGTCGGCGTCCTGCAAACGGTTCAGCGCCGGCTCCAGCGTCAGTTCCTCGCCGTCGATGTCGAAGCGAAGGTCGGTCATCGTCTCGTCGAACAGGCGGTTCCAGGCGCCGCGTCCGGTGATCGACTTTTCGTGGAAGAGCTGCTCGACGCGGTCCTCGAGCTGGTAGGGCTTGTCCTTGCGCAGATCGAGCACCCACGGCCGGTAGTGACCGAAGGCGGGATCGCCGACGAGCGCGCCTTCGATCGACGCATCGTCGATCAGGTTGAGTTCGAGCGCGAAGAACAGAAGGTGCGCGCTGGCGTCGGTCATCTTCTCCTGGACGTCGCCATAGAGCTTGGCGCGCTGGGGATCAGCGGTGTTTCCGGCATAAACCAGACCCGCATAGGAGACGATGCGGCCGATCAGTTCCTCCAGCGCCTCGTAGGCGACAAGCGCCTCGCCCAACCTGCCGGCGCTGCCGCGCTCGGCCTCGGCGGCCAGCGTGCCTTTCCAGCGGTTCTCGAAGCTGGTCGCATCAGTGGCGGCCTTGGCGATGTCGCGCTTCAGTTCTGGCGCGTCCATGCCGGCATAGAGGTCGGCAAGGTTCCATTCCGGCAGGTCGCCCAGCTCGGCCGCGCCCTGACCGGACGCCGGCGCCGCAAGCCGCCGAGCAGAGACCATGTTGCCAGAATCCTTATGCATTGCCGACACCTTCCGTGGCCAAGGTTCAAGGGGAAACGAGAAGCCGGTCAAATCCTAAGGAATTCATTCACCGGGTTTTTTGAAACCTTATTTAGAACCCTGTGCCAAGATGGTCCACAGGGCAGGATTCCTCGGGCGGGCATAGTCGTATCAGTCATGACAGGTTCCATACTCATAGTCGATGACGATCCGGTGCAACGCCGGCTGCTCGAAGCGGCGGTGACGCGGTTCGGCTACAGCGCAATCGTCGTCGATGGCGGCGCGGCCGCTCTCGATATCCTCGATGGACCCGGCGCCCGCGAGGTGTCGGTGGTCATCCTCGATCTGGTCATGCCCGGTCTCGACGGTATCGGCGTGCTGAAGGCGATGCGCGAGCGCGACATCCACGTGCCGGCCATCGTGCAGACCGCGCAGGGCGGCATCGAGACCGTGGTATCGGCGATGCGTCACGGCGCCTTCGATTTCGTCGTCAAGCCGGCGTCTCCCGACAGGCTGCAGGCGTCGATCGGAAATGCGCTCAAGGTCGAGGCCGTCGAGGGCGAGGTCAAACGCACGTCGCGCCGGCGCGGCGGCCTCCTGACCTTCAAGGACATGATCACGCACAGCCCGGCCATGGACAGGGTGATCCGCCTTGGCCAGAAAGCGGCGGCATCCAACATCCCGATCCTGATCGAGGGCGAGTCCGGCGTCGGCAAGGAACTGGTGGCGCGCGCCATCCAGGGCAGTGGCGACCGCCGTTCGAAACCCTTCGTCACGGTCAATTGCGGCGCCATCCCCGACAATCTGGTCGAATCGATCCTGTTCGGCCATGAGAAGGGCTCGTTCACCGGCGCCACCGACAAGCACACGGGCAAGTTCGTCGAAGCGCATTCGGGCACACTGTTCCTCGACGAGATCGGCGACCTGCCGCTCGACGTGCAGGTCAAGCTGTTGCGCGCGGTCCAGGACGGCGAGGTCGACCCGGTCGGTGGACGCTCGACCGTCAGGGTCGACATCAGGCTGATTTCGGCGACGCACCGCAACCTCCTGCAGCAGGTCAAGGACGGCAAGTTCCGCGAGGATCTGTTCTACCGGCTGAACGTCTACCCGATCTTCGTGCCGCCGCTGCGCGACCGCCGCGACGACATCCCGTATCTGGTCACCCATTTCATGGAGAAGGTGGCGCCGGCCGACCCGCACCGTCGCCTGCAAGGTATTTCGGCGGCAGCGCTCGCCGTGCTGCAGGCCTATGACTGGCCCGGAAACATCCGGCAGCTCGAAAATGCTGTCTTCCGGGCCTCGGTGCTTTGCGAAGGCGATTTGCTTTCCGCCGAGGACTTCCCGCAGATACGGGCGCAAGTGGAAGGCACCGTCAACCTGGATATGGACGGCGACGCGCCGTCGCCGTCCCTGTCTTTGGAGGGGCGCGATGACGAAGCCTTGCCCGGCGAGGGCGGCCCAGCAATCGCGTTCGATCCGCCGGCAAGGCTGCAGCCTCGCTTCGGCACGTTGCGGGCGCTCGACGAGCGCGGCAATGTGCGGGCACTTGCCGATGTCGAACTCGAGATGATCAAGCTTGCCATCGATCACTACAACGGACAGATGAGCGAAGTCGCCCGCCGGCTCGGGATCGGTCGCTCGACGCTCTATCGCAAGCTCAAGGAACACGGCATCGATCCGGAGACAGGCCGCGTGGACCGACTCGCCTCCTAGTGCGATGCCAGGCTGAGCTTCGGCCCGGAATCCGGCTTTGCCACAAGGCCGGCGCCAGCTTGCAATGCTATAACAGCCCTTGTATCGCCGTTTCAGCGGCATTGTGGCTGTGTCATGGACAGCTCTGTTCACGCATTAAGGCTAACGGTAACAGATCGTGTTCGGGCCGAAGGCGAAAATCTGATCTAAACCAGCGGTTTACCAAGAAACCTTGTGAACAATTTTTGACGGGATATCGCCACGGTGTTACCACATTTCGGCTTCAATAAGCGATGATTAACCATTAGGATCGATATTCGGGTGTGCTAATGCCACATCCGTTTGGACAAATCCGGGGACAAACGGCAGCCTGCAAGGCCTTTTGATTTGAACAGAATCGAACGACACACAAACAGGCGGCACCATCATTTGAGCGTCTGGCCGAAGTGGCTGGCAGTGTTGGTTGTCGCTTTTGGTTTTGTTGCCGCGGCTGCGAGCGGAGCCAGCGCCGAAACACGGTCGCTGAAGCTTTATCATCTCCACACCCATGAGAAGGCCGAGATCGTCTACAAGCGCAACGGCCGCTACGTTCCCGAGGGTCTCAGAAAGATCAACATCATTTTGCGCGACTGGCGTCGCAACGAGCCGACCAAGATGGATCCGCGTCTGCTGGATCTGGTCTGGGAAGCGTATCGGGAAGCAGGTGCCACGGACTACATCCAGGTCGTCTGCGGCTATCGTTCGCCGTCGACGAACTCGATGCTGCGCGGCCGCAGTAGGGGCGTCGCCGAGAAGAGCCAGCACATGCTCGGCAAGGCGATGGATTTCTATATTCCCGGCGTGCCGCTGAAGAAGCTGCGTAACATCGGCCTCAAGATGCAGGGCGGCGGCGTCGGCTACTATCCGTCCTCAGGTTCACCATTCGTCCACATGGATGTCGGCAATGTGCGCCATTGGCCCGGTATCAGCCGGCAGGAACTGGTCAGCCTGTTCCCCAATGGCAAGACGCTGCATGTGCCGAGCGACGGCAGGCCGCTGCCCGGCTTTGAGCAGGCGCTCGCCTCCTACAAGGCGCGCAAGGGTTCAGGCTCGCCGGCCATCGAGATGGCCAGTGCTGGCGGCAGCAGCAAGAAGTCAGGTGGCTTCCTGTCGGCTTTCTTTGGCGGCGGCGGCGACGACGAGGCCGACGACAGCGCCGATGTCCAGACCGCTTCGGCCGCCCCCCCGCCCAAGGCGAGAAACCTGAAGCCGGCAGCAGCAGCCAAGACCAGCAACCTCCCGGGCATTGCCATCGTGGCGCCGGAGAATGCGCGGCGCGCCGAGATTCCGCAGGTGACCGAGCAGCAGGCTCCGGAGCCGGAGGAGGACACGCCGGAGACGATCATCGCGGCATTGCCGGCCCGAAGCATTCCGCTGCCGGATTTCGCACCGCGGCCGAAAGCCGATGTCGGCGCACAGCAGCCTGAGAACGTTCCTTTTGCGATGGCGGAGGCGACAGCCACCACCGAGCAGGCCGTGGCGACCGCGCATGCGCCGGCGAGCGTTCCTTTCGGCTTGGCCGATGCAACGGCTTCGGCTAATCCGGCCCAGATCGCGGTCAACAACATACCGTTGCCGACATGGCGTCCCGACAATTCGCTGCCGGCCGCTCTGGCTGCGCCGCCCAGCAAGGATGTGCTGATGGCGCTGGCCGAGACGGCTGATCAAGGCAAGACCGCGACCGATGCGTTCTCGGTGCTGCCGACGGCGCGGCCCGAGACGGCCAGGCCGGATGCGGTCAAGGCCGTGCTCGACGAGGCCAATGCACAGGTCGGTGCGGCCGATTACCAGCTTGCTTCCTTGTCCGGATCCGAGCCGCGTTCGGCGTTCAACGATCCGGGCACCAACGCGGCATCGCCGCGCGATGCTGTCGTTGCCCGTCCGGCCGGTTCCGATCCGGCCGCCGCGATCGGCGCCGGCGTCAAGACGACCCGCAAGGAATCGAGAGCCACCGCCCGCGACCTGAAGCCAGGCCCCAAGGCCATGGTGGTTGCAGCCGCACCGCAGGCCGCCCGCTGGGCATTGACCAGCGGCGAGCATGTCGCCACCGTTTCAAGCGCGACGACGGCGCCGGGCTACGCCTACAGCATCGTGCACACGCCGCCGAGCGAGGTCTACACGGCTGGCTTCCAGCCGAGCAGCCAGGTGGCCGATGCCAATCGCTTCACCGGCAACGCCGTCAAGTTCATGTCGGTGGCCCGCTTCCAGACCAACTGACGGCAAATCAATCGACAAAGCCGCGCCGGGCAACCAGCGCGGCTTTTTGCTGTTCAGCGAACCGGGCCAGCCTGCACGGTCACGCGCGGCTGAACTTCTCGTGAAGCCGGAACGGTCGGCCTATTCCCCGGGTTAATATAGGTTCGTTCAAACCCGGGGAGATCCATGAAGAACATCCTATTGGCATCGGTCATCGCATTGGCAACCGCTTCGGCGGCCATCGCCCCTACGCAGGCCGAGACCATTGTCGTCAAGACTCATGACCATATGCACATGAAGAAGCATTGCCGGACCAAGGTGGTCACAAGCTGGAAGCATCACCACAGGGTGGTTGAAAAGGTTCGGGTCTGTAGCTGATCCGGTTCGGAGCCGATTTGGCAAACCCGGTCGACGCGAGTCGGCCGGGTTTTTTCGTGCCGTGGCCGAAGCCTTATTTCGCAAGCTTGCTCGCCGCGCGCGCCAGGGCTTCGATCTCGTCCCACTTGCCGGCCTTGACGAGGTCGTCGGGCGCCACCCAGGAACCGCCGACGCAGACCACATTGGGCAGGCTTAGATAGTCAGCCGCGTTCTTGGCCGAGATGCCGCCGGTCGGGCAGAATTTCACATCGGCGAGCGGTGAGGCGAAGGCCTTCAGCGAAGCGATGCCGCCCGACTGTTCGGCCGGGAAGAATTTCAGGAAGCGCAAGCCGGCTTCCCGCGCGGCCATGATCTCGCCGGGTGTGATGGCACCGGGCAGCAGCGGAACATCGCTGCCGGCGGCTGCCGACAGAAGCTCGCGGGTGATGCCGGGGCTGACGATGAAGCGCGAGCCCGCGGCAGCCGCCTCTTCGAACTGGCCGGCATCGAGGATGGTGCCGGCGCCGACGATGGCGTCCTCGACTTCACCAGCGACCCGCCGGATCGCTTCCAGCGCATCGGCGGTCCTCAGCGTGATCTCGATTGCCGGCAGGCCGCCGCGCGCCAGCGCGCGCGCCAGCGGCACGGCATTGGCGACATCAGAGATCTTCAGCACCGGGATGACCGGCTGGCCGCTGAGGAGCGACAGGAGTTTTTCGGTCTTGCTGGGCATGTGTCTCTCCGTGGCGTGGGACAATTCAACCGATTAGCAGAAGGCCGTTTTCCTGTCCACGAAACCGGCCGTGTCGCGATGTCACGCGTCGCCCATGCTCGCCAGGCTTAGCTCACAAAGGCGGCTGCCAGCTCGGCGGTGTCGGCAGTTTTGTGCCGACAGTTTTTCAGGATAGGAATTTTTTCTTGACTCCCTGACCTCAGCTATGGTACAAATTCGCCCATGGTGCAGATTTGCGCCGGTGACCTCCGAACAGGATGCCTGCTCTGCCTTGAATCGGCTTTCGTGAGCGTTTAGTGGCTTCGGCAATGACATCACTTCCACCCTTCCGCGTCGCAGCGCTCTACCGTTTTGCCCGGCTCGACGCTTTCGAAGAACTGCGCGCGCCGCTCGCCGCCTTCTGCTGCGGGCGCGGCATCAAGGGCACGCTGCTGCTGGCGCATGAAGGCATCAACGGCACCGTCGCCGGCAGCGAGACCGCAATTGCCGAACTGATCCTGTACCTTGAAGCCATCGAAGGGCTGGCGGGCCTCGAGGTCAAGTACAGCGAAGCCGCGGACATGCCGTTCCACCGCATGAAGGTGCGGCTGAAGCGCGAGATCGTCACCATGGGTGTCGATGACATCGATCCTTCAAAAAGTGCCGGCACCTATGTCGCGCCGGCCGACTGGAACGCGCTGATATCGCAGCCTGACACTGTCATCATCGACACGCGCAACGCCTACGAGGTGTCGATCGGCACATTCAGGGGTGCGATCGATCCGGCCACCGCAAGCTTTCGCGAGTTTCCGGCCTGGGTGGAAGCGCACCGGGCGGAGCTCGAAGGCCGCAAGGTGGCGATGTTCTGCACCGGCGGCATACGCTGCGAGAAGGCAACCGCCTATGTCAAATCGCTCGGCTTCGAGGACGTGTTCCACCTCAAGGGCGGCATCCTCAAATACCTCGAGGAGGTTCCGTCCGAACAGAGCCTGTGGCAAGGCGAGTGCTTCGTCTTCGACGAACGGGTTTCGGTGTCGCACGGCCTCGCGGAGGGCGAAGCGGAACTGTGCCGGGCCTGCCGCCACCCGCTGACACCGGGCGACCTGACGTCGCCCAAATTCGCCGCCGGTATTTCCTGCCCGCATTGTGTCGATGCGCGTTCGGACGAGGACCGCCAGCGTTATGCCGAGCGCCAGCGCCAGGTCGAGCTTGCGCAGGCGCGGGGCAGAGAGCCGCATATCGGCTCCTGAT
Source organism: Mesorhizobium sp. M7A.F.Ca.US.011.01.1.1 (assembly GCF_003998295.1). Lineage (NCBI taxonomy): Bacteria > Pseudomonadati > Pseudomonadota > Alphaproteobacteria > Hyphomicrobiales > Phyllobacteriaceae > Mesorhizobium > Mesorhizobium sp. M7A.F.Ca.US.011.01.1.1. Next base: position 270,205 of record NZ_RZRT01000003.1, on the reverse strand, counting down.
CCAGGCATCGAGCTGCTGCAAAGCGGCCGCTGTCATTGCAATGTCAAGTTTCGGGACCTACGTCTTCGACGTTCGAAACCAGCCCGTTCGGCCGGGCAAATCCTGGAGGCACTGAATGTTCGATCCCAAGAAGCTTCTCGACGATCTGCTCGGCTCGCAAATCCCCGGCACCAACGGCACCGTTCGCGACAAGGCGGGGCAGGCCGTGCAGATGGCCAAGGACAATCCGCTGGCCGCCGGCGCACTGGCCGCCGTGCTGCTTGGGACTGGCGCCGGTCGTAACGTGACGGGCGCCGCGGTGAAGCTTGGCGGACTGGCTGCCATCGGCGGCCTCGCCTACAAGGCCTACCAGAATTACAAGGCCGGCAACACCCCGGCCGAGGCGCCGGCAGCTGGCGAACCGGAATTGCTGCCGCCGCCCAAGGACACCGCCTTCCACCCGTCGCAGGCGCCGCAAGGCGAGGACGAATTCACGCTGACCTTGATACGGGCGATGATCTCGGCGGCGAAGGCCGATGGCCATATCGACGATGAAGAGCGCCAGAAGATCGCCGGCAAGCTCAGCCTGGCCGGCATAGACTCCGATGCCGAAAAGTTCCTGATGGCGGAGCTGGCAAGCCCGCTTGACCTCGACACGCTGGTCGCCGGCGCCAAGACCGACGCGCAGAAGCTCGAACTCTACACGGCGTCGCGCCTGACCATCGATCCCGACACCCGCGCCGAGCGTGGCTATCTCGACCTGCTTGCAGGCCGGCTCGGCCTGCCGGACGCGCTGGTCGACCATGTCGAGGCAACGGTTTCGGCGGCCAAGGTGCCGGCCAAGGCCGGGACATCACCCAATCCGCGCTGGTAGGCCAAAACGGCACAGGAGGCACTTTCCGGGTTAACCTTTCGTTAACCCAGCAAGCGCATCATTCAACACAGTCGGATCGGCTTTTCCTCCTCCCAAGCCCGGTTCAGATCAGGGGCGGTCGCCAATGGCCGCCCTTTTTGTCGGCCCGATCGGATGGACACGCTTGCCATCGCCGCCGTCATTTGCGATGCCTTCCTTTTTCGAGCCAAACCCCGAAAATCAGTCGAGCAAGCGCAGCGCTGCCGGAGGACAACAGCCATGACCGAGCAAAGAACCGCCATCGTCACCGGGGCCGGCACGGGCATCGGCAAGAGTGTCGCCACGGCGCTGCTCAAGGCCGGCTGGAACACGGTGTTCTGCGGACGCCGCAAATCCGTGCTGGATGCAGCCGTGGCTGAGGCCGGGCCCACCGATGCCAAGGCCCTGGCGGTTGCCTGCGATATCAGCAAGGCAGGCGAGGTCGACGATCTGTTCGAGACCGTGGCGGCGGCCTTCGGCCGTGTCGACCTGCTCTTCAACAATGCCGGCATGGGCTACAAATCGACGCCGATCGACGAGATACCGGTCGAAGTGTGGAACGATATCGTCGGCGTCAACCTCACCGGTTCGTTCCTGTGTGCCCGTGCCGCCTTTGGCGCCATGCGCAAGCAGAAGCCGATGGGTGGCCGCATCATCAACAACGGTTCGGTGTCGGCCTATGCGCCGCGCCCGGGCTCGGTGCCCTACACGGCGACCAAGCATGCCATCACCGGGCTGACCAAGACGCTGGCGCTCGACGGCCGGCCCTATGACATCGCCTGCGGCCAGATCGATATCGGCAATGCGCTGACCGATATGGCGCAGCCGATGACGGTCGGCGTGCCGCAGGCCAACGGCTCGATATCAGCCGAAGCGGTGATGGATGTTCAGCGCGTCGCCGACGCCGTCGTCCACATGGCCAGCCTGCCGCTCGAGGCCAACGTGCTGTTCATGACCGTCATGGCGACCAAGATGCCGTTTGTCGGGCGTGGGTAGTTATTCTCCCGGTAGCTCTGCGCCGGGCAGATAGAGCGCGATAGGACGGATCTCGTAGACGGCGGTCGGATTGACGCGACGAAACTCGCGCGCGATAGCGATGGCATCGTCCCGCGTCGGGCAGTCGACGACATAGAGGCCGAGAAGCTGTTCCTTGGTTTCGGCGAAGGGGCCGTCGACGATCATGCCGTCGCGCAAGGTGCAGGCCGATTGTGTCGCGCCAAGCCGCGCCGACGGGCCAAGGCTGCCGTCGACATAGAGCCATTCATGGATCTTGAGCAAGTCAGCCATCAGCGCCGTATCTTCCTGCGGCGTCAGCGCTTTGATTGCGTCTTCCACATGATAGGCAAGGATTGCATAGAACATCCGATGTCACCCCACTTCGATCCTGATCCGAGGACCGTAGCCGTTCTCGACATGCACGCCCAGTCTTGGCCGCGCGCCTCCGGACGGCTCATGACACCGTCATGCCACAGCCGCAATTGTCCGGAAGAGGACAGCGGGCCGCTTTCAAGCTTACTTCGCCAGGAAGGCCCCGATCCGTTCCAGCGCCCGCAAGATGTTCTCCTCGGAATTGGCGTAGGAGAGCCTGATATAGCCTTCGCCGAGAATGCCGAAATCGGGGCCGCCGATCAGCGCCACGCCGGCATCGTCGAGCAGCGCCGAGGCCAGCTTCTTGGCCTTCCAGCCGGTCTTCGAGACGTTGGGGAAAGCGTAGAACGCGCCCTTGGGCGTGATGCAGGAGATGTCAGGCAGGGCGTTCAGTCCCTCGACGACGATCTTCCGGCGGCGGTCGAAGGCGCGCATCATATTGGCGACATCGTCCTGCGGGCCGTCGATTGCCGCGATGCCGGCGAATTGGCTCGGCGCGTTGACGCAGGACCAGCAGTTGACCGCCAGCTTGCGCACCTTGTCGTAGAGATGGGCGCCCTTGTCGCCATTCGGCCAGATCGACCAGCCCATGCGCCAGCCGGTCATCGCCCAGGTTTTCGACCAGCCATTGAGCACGATCAGCCGGTCGCGGATCTCGGGAAAGCCGAGCAGCGAGCAATGCGTCTCGCCATCATAGGTCATGACGTCGTAGATCTCGTCGGAGAGGATGGCGACGTGCGGATGCGCCTCCAGCCCCTTGACCAGTTTCTCGATCTCGGCACGCGGCGTGACGCCACCGGTCGGATTGGCGGGTGAGTTGAGGATCAGCAGCCTGGTCTTCGAGGTGATCAGGGCCAGCGTCTCCTCGGCGGAGAAGGCAAAGCCGTTCTCCTCGCGCATCGGCACCGGAATAGGGGCCGCACCGGTGAACTCGATCATCGAACGGTAAATGGGGAAGCCGGGGTCGGGATAGAGGATCTCGGCGCCAGGTTCGCCGAACATCAGGATCGCCGCGAACATGGTCGGCTTGCCGCCGGGCAGGATCATCACCGTTTCGGGCGATACTTCGACACCGGTGGTGCTCAGCGTGCGCCGCACCACCGCCTCGCGCGTCGCCAGCAGGCCGTTGGCCGGCGTGTAGCCGTGATGGCCGTCGCGCAGCGCCTTGATCGCCGCCTCGACGATGTGCTGCGGCGTCTTGAAGTCGGGCTGGCCGATGCCGAGATTGACGATGTCGCGGCCTTGTTGGGCAAGTGCTGTGGCCCTCGCGAGCACGGCAAAGGCGTTTTCCTCGCCAAGGCGGTCGAAGGCCGAAATCGTGTGGAGCATTTTTCCCGTCCGTGTGGTTCTTGCTGTTGGGTCGCGTTTTTGTGAGCTTCGGCTGGCAAAAGTCAAACGGATTGGAGCTTTCGGTGTCGGAAAATCTCAGGGATTGGCAACCGCGCCCGCGGCCCGAACGCAAGACCATCGACGGAAGCACTGTCCGGCTTGAGCCGCTGAGTGCTGCAAAACACGGCGACGGCCTCTATGAAGCATCCTCCGTGTCCGACATCGACGGCCGCTTCGCCTGGTTGCCCGATTATCCGCCGGAGACCCGCGCCGCCTTCCAGCCATGGCTGGACAAGGTCGAGGCCAGCGAGGATCCGCTGTTCTTCACCGTCATCGACAAGGCCAGCGGCAAGGTCGCCGGGCGCCAGACGCTGATGCGCATCGATCCGGCTTACGGCGTCATCGAGATCGGCAACATCTATTGGGGGCCGCTCATCTCGCGCAAGCCGGGAGCAACCGAAGCGCAGTTCCTGTTCATGAAATACATCTTCGACGAACTCGGCTACCGCCGCTACGAATGGAAGTGCAACGACCGCAACGAGCCCTCGAAGCGGGCGGCCGAACGGTTCGGCTTCAAGTTCGAAGGCATTTTCCGCCAGCATCTGATCGTCAAGGGTGAAAACCGCGACACCGCGTGGTATTCGATCATCGACAAGGAGTGGCCGGCGCTGCGCAGTGCCTATGAGGCGTGGCTCGATCCGGCCAATTTCGATGGCGACGGCCAGCAGAAGCGACGGCTCGAGGATTGTCGCGCGGAATTCGGCGCTTAGGAGTTCGCCATTGGCACATACAAACGATCACAGCGGGCATGATCACACTGGGCACGATCATGGGCCTGGCCATGTGCACGGCTCGACCGACAAGAAACGCGTTCTGATCGCAGCCTGCCTGACCGGCGGCTTCATGGTCGCCGAAGCCCTTGGCGGCATTCTCACCGGATCTCTGGCGCTGCTGGCCGATGCCGGCCACATGCTCGCCGACTCGATCGCGCTCGGCCTTGCCTGGTATGCCTTCCATCTGGCTAGCCGCCCGGCGACCGTTCGCCTCACCTATGGCTTCGGGCGGGTCAAGACGCTGGTGGCCTATACCAACGGCATCGCCATCTTCGTCATCGCCCTGTGGATCGTCTACGAGGCCTGGGAGCGCCTGCAGGCGCCGGCACCGGTGCTTGGCGGGCCAATGCTGGTGGTGGCGATCCTCGGCCTGCTGGTGAACATCAGCGCGTTCTTCGTGCTGCATGGCGGCGATCGCGAGAGCCTGAACATGCGTGGCGCCATCCTGCATGTGCTTGGCGACCTGCTCGGCTCGGCTGCGGCCATCGTTGCGGCGTTGGTCATCCTGGCGACCGGCTGGACGCCGGTCGACCCGATCCTGTCGGTCCTGGTTTCGCTGCTGATCCTCTACACGGCGTGGTCGCTGATGCGAGAAGCCGCCCATGTCCTGCTCGAGGGCGTGCCGCCAAGCCTCGACCGCGATCTGATCGCCAGGGATATCGAGGCGACCATCCAGGGCGTGCGCGAAGTGCACCACATGCATGTCTGGTCGCTCGACGGGACGAGCAACATGGCGACGCTGCATGCCTGTCTCGACGAGGGCGTCGATGCGCATCAGGCGGTGAGTGCCGTCAAGAAGCGGCTTGCCAGCGAGCACGGCATCAGCCATGCCACCGTGGAACCGGAATTCGGCCAGTGCGCCGACGATGGCGACGAGCACGGGCACCAACGCGAAGCGCTTCAGCATCCTGGCCATTTCCACTGACGCAGGAATTTCGGCATTGTCGACGGAAGAATGGCGGCGCGCTATACTTCCAGATGAATACGGGGAAAACGGATGTCGCATGCGGAACTAAAAAAGGCAAGTGTTCCCAAGCAGGTCGAGGTGACCAAGGACCTTGTCACGACGTTGGACCGGTTGAGGCCGGTCAAGCTCAATCGTGTCAAACTTACGGCAAATGGCTATGGCCAGGCGGCTCTCGACCGGCTCGAAGCCGGTTTTCCGATCAGCTATGGCGACGCGAATACACCAGCGGACCATATCGTTCGCGAATTTCCGGATGGCAAACGATGTCTCCTAAAAATTGAATGGTTGGCCAATAAGAAGGCGTGGCGAGTCGAGACGGTTAAGCCTCTTCCAGACGCGCTGCGTTGAGCCCGCCGACCGGCAAACCGGTATTCCTTGTTGTTGCCGGTCCTAATGGGTCGGGCAAAACTACATTTGCTGGAAAAAACAGCGTGGGAACGCGGATTGATCCCGATGCAATTGCAAAACAGATACGACTTAAGGCACCGGAATCCACCGGCATGACCGTGGGCAGGGCGGCACGCCAGATGATTAAAGAGCACATCGAGCAAGGCAAGTCATTTACGGTGGAAACCACCTTCTCCGGTCAACAGGCCATGCGAGACATGGAAGCAGCCAGGGCGGCGGGTTTTATTGTGAAAATGGAGTTCATTGGGATTGGAAGTGCTGCTCTATCGGCCGCGCGTGTTGCCGACCGCGTGTTGGAAGGTGGCCATAGTATTCCGGCCGAGGACATTGCCAGGCGCTTCGATAAGGTGATGGATAATCTTGCGCGTGTCTCGCCACTGGTCGACGAGTTGATCATCCGCGATAACGGGTCGAGAAATTTTCGCCTGATCGCACGCGTCAAAAATGGTCAAATTATCCACCGGGCAAACCGCATTCCTGGCTATCTTGAAAAGGCCATCTTTGAGATTGACGGGCATGCATCGTCGCAAGGCGGATGATGCGGTGCCGCATCAACGCTACTCTCACGGACACAGGAATTTCATGGCATTGAATCCGCACGCGGCTGATCCTGGCCACACCGGGGCAAAGTGGTGATGGACCGCGACACCAGAAATGCTCTTATCGCCGCGGTGTGGATCATGCTTCTGTTCGGTATCGGCGCCTACTACCTGCCGACCGTAATGCTGGCTCTCGGCAGCCTTTCGACCGTGCTGGCCGGCGCCTTTGGCATCGTCTTCGTGCTGGCGTTCTTCTCGGTGTTCTGGCTGCGCGCCCGCAACCAGCGCAAAAACCAAGGTAAATAGGCAAGGGATTTTCGATATGCGCATTCTGATCACTGGCGCCGCGGGCATGGTCGGCCGCAAGCTCATCGCCCGGCTGGCGAAGGACGGGACGCTGCGCGGCCGCAAGATCACCGCGCTCGATTTACACGATATCGTGCCGCCACAGGCGCCGAGCCTGGATGGCGTCAGCGTCACGCTGCACACCGGCGATCTCGCCGAAGCAGGAGCCACTGAGCGCCTGGTCGCATCGCGTCCCGATGTCGTCTTTCATCTCGCGGGCATCGTATCGGGCGAGGCGGAAGCCAATTTCGATCTCGGCTACCGCGTCAATCTCGACGGCACGCGCGCCCTGTTCGATGCCATCCGGCTGGCGGGCTTTGCGCCGCGCGTCGTCTTCACCTCGTCGATCGCGGTGTTCGGCGCGCCGTTCCCGGATGTCATTCCCGATGAATTCCATCCGACGCCGCTGACCTCCTACGGCACGCAGAAACAGATGAGCGAAGCGCTGCTGGCCGACTATTCCAGGCGCGGGTTCTTCGACGGTATCGGCATTCGGCTGCCGACGATCTGCGTGCGGCCGGGCAAGCCGAACAAGGCGGCGTCCGGCTTCTTCTCTGGCATCATCCGCGAGCCGTTGAGCGGCCACGAAGCGATCCTGCCGGTGCCGCGCTCGGTCGTGCACACGCATGCCAGCCCGCGCTCGGCGGTCAATTTCCTGATCCATGCGGCGGGGATCGACGGCAGCGCTGTCGGGCCACGCCGCAACCTGACGATGCCTGGCGTCGCCGTCACCGTCGGCGAGCAGATCGAGGCGCTGGAACGCATCGCCGGGCCGAAGGCGGTAAGCCTGATCCGCGAGGTTCCGGACGAGACGATCTGGGCGATCGTCAAGGGCTGGCCGACACGCTTCGAGGCGCGGCGGTCACGGGAGCTCGGCTTCAGCGCCGAAAAGAGTTTTGACGAGATCATCCGCGCTCATATCGAAGATGAGCTCGGCGGCAAGATCGCGGGTTAAACTCCGAGGCTCGCTGCGTCGGGCATCATCCGCCTGCCGCCAGGCTTGCCGACAGCAGCAGCAGTCCGAACAGGAACACGAAGGCGGCGCCGCCGATCTCGACGATCGAGTGGATGCGGTTGCCCATGCGGCCGTCGCCGGCGAAATAGACCGCCCAGTTCTTGGCGGTCACCGCCAGTGTGGCCAGTGCCGATACGGTGATCGCCGTTCCCAGCGACATCGCCAGCACCGACAGCAAACCGCCGAGCCAGAGCCCGTTGAGCAGGGCGAAGCTGAGCACGATCAGCGCGCCGGAGCAGGGGCGGATGCCGACCGCCGCCACCGCCGTCCACGCCGTGCGCCAGTCGAAGCGATCGCCCGACAGCAGCGCCGGATCGGGTGCGTGCGAATGGCCGCAGGTGTCGCAGACTTCGCCCGCCGCGTGATCGTGGTGTTCATGATCGTGTTCGGCATGATCGTGATGATCGTGCGAAGGGCCGTGCACATGGTCATGCGCGTGTGGCGCGTGCGCATGAGCATGCGCCGAATGGCTGTGAGCTGCATGGGAATGACCGGCATGCGAATGCGCGCCGTGCGAATGACCCCCATGAGAATGACCACCGTGAGAATGGCCGGCATGAGCCGCCGACAGGCTGTAGGCCGGGCCTCTTCCGAACAGACGGAGGATGGAAGGGCCGAGCTTGCGCCACAGCAGCCAGGCGCCGAACAGGGTGACGAAGACAAAGCTCATGATCTCCATGAACCAGGCTGCGTCCGTCATCGAGACGGAGGTGCCGCGCAGGACGAAATAGGCGACCCCCATCACCGCGACCGCGGTCAGGCCCTGCAGCAGCGCCGAGACGAAGGACAAGAGGATGCCGCGCCGCAACGCCACCTCATTGGCCACCATGTAGGACGAGATCACCGCCTTGCCGTGGCCGGGGCCGGCCGCATGGAAAATACCGTAGGCGAAGGACAGGCCGACGAGTACCCAGATCTTGCTGCCGTCCTGGCGCATCGCCTTCATCGCCGTCGCCAGCGCGCGGTAGAATTCCTGCTGCCTGAGATTGATCCACATCAGGATGTGGGCGAACGGGCCGGTGGTGGGCGCCATGCCATCATTGACGCCGATGCCGAGCGAACTCTGGGCATGAGCGGCGTCGGCGACATGCATCATGGCGACAGTGAGGGCCAACAGGCCGAATGCCAAACGCAGGGACGGTTTCGTCACCGGCTTCATCCTTCTGGCTGACAGGTCAGTTCGAGCTTGGTGGCGAAGATCTTGCTCATATCGGTGCCCGTCGGATCGTTGAAAAAGGCATCGGTGAGGGTCTTCTGGTTTTCCTTGATGGCCTCGTCCGGGTCCGGACGGACCACCTTGCTGGTGCAGTTCGAGGGCAGGCCTTCAACCGTGATGTTGGAGTCCTCGGTGAAGTCGATCGCCGTGTAGAATGTCGGATCGTAGACGCCGATATCGATCTTGCCGTTGAGCTTGATCGGCACCTTCGGTTCGGACTCGAACAGGATGATCAGCTGATCGTTGTCGAAATTGGCCATCAGATGCGGCGGCGGCGTCATCGCCACGTCCTTGCCGTCAACGGTGACGAGCTGGAAGTAATTGAACTCGGCCAGCGAGGCATGAACGGTGTCGGCGACTTCCTTCAGCTCCTTGTCGTCGAGCTTCAGGTCGGAGTTCTTGTCGAACTCCATCATCACGGTCGAGGAAAACAGATCGTCGAAGCGCCAGAGATGACGCAGAGCCTTCACGCTTTGGTGATCCGGGGAGAGAATCACATCGAGGCGGGCCTCGGCGAAGACATGCGGATGCACGTAAGCCGGTCCAGTGGCGGCAAAGCTAGCCGCCAAGGCCGAAGCCAGCATGATTGCGTGCCGTTTCAGGTGCATTCTCGGTCGCGATTCCATAGGCCTCGGAAGAGTTGCCGAGAGTTACCAGAAAGGGGGCGAAATTGGGACCGCGAGACTATCGACGCCGGTCAGCCAGCCTCGCGCGTCCTGAACCACTGCACCAAAAAGTCGACGAAGACGCGGACTTTCGCCGGCAGATAGCGACGGTGCGGGTAGACGGCGAAGATACCGCCGCCCGACAGGATACGGTCATCCATCACCGCCACCAGCCGGCCGCTCGCGAGGTCGGGCGCGGCGATGAAATCCGGCAGGACGGTAAATCCGAGGCCCGCCACGGCCGCGGCTCTCGCCGTCATCGGGCTGTTGACCTCGACCGGACCGGACACCGAAACGCTCACCGGATCGCCATTGTCGCCCTTGAACGGCCAGTTGTTCAGTCCGCGGCCATTGGTGTCGACGATGCAAGGCATGCGGCTGAGATCCTGCGGCCTTGTCGGCATGCCATGCTTGGTGATCAGTTCGGGGGAGGCACAGAGCTTTATCGAAAACGGCGCCAGCCGCCTGGCGATCAGCGACGAGTTCTCCAGCCGCGAGATGCGCACCGCGAGGTCGAAGCCCTCCTCGACCAGATCGACGAAGCGGTCGTCGAGCTGGATGTCGAGCACGATGTCGGGATGCTGCTTGGCGAAGTCGATCAGCGACTGGCCGATCGGCGCATCGGCGAAGGTGCGCGGCGCCGACAGCTTGATCCGGCCGCGCACGTCACCGGAGGATTCACGCACCGCGTCGGCCAGGCTGTCGACCTCGCGCACGATTTCCGAGGCGCGCCGGTAATAGGTGTGGCCGGCCTCTGTCATCGAGAACTGGCGCGTGGTGCGGTTGAGCAGCAAAGCGCCGAGTTCGTCCTCCAACTCGCGCACATATTTGGACAGCAAGGCCTTGGAGCGGCCGATCTTGCGCGCCGCCGCCGAAAAGCCCTCGGCCTCGACCACGTCGATGAAGGCACGCATGCGCGTCAGTGTGTCCATGGTCAGGCCTTTCGTGCCGCGTCGAGAAGTTTCCGGCCGAGCCGTATCAGGGCAATGTCGCTGCCGGAAGGGCCAAGCAGCGACAGGCCGAACGGGGCGCCGGCGACCGAGCCGACGGGCAGTGTGATCTGTGGAAAACCGGACAGGCCGGCCAGGCACAGAAGTTGGAGCGCCCGTTCGCGATAGGCCTGGAACTGCTCCGGCGTGCTGTCCACGTAAGGCGCCGGACCAGGCACCGTCGGCAGGACAAGGAAGCCGTTCTTGCCGAGCAGGGCGCTCAGTTCGCCGCGAAAGGTCAGACGTCGCACCTTCTCGGCCTGGGCTGTCTTGTCGTCGACGGCGCGGCCAAAGCCGAAACGCTCCTCGACGCCGGGGCCAAGGCCGCGCTCGCCGCTGGTGATCCATTCGCCATGCACCGCCCAGGCCTCCCTGGCCTGCAGCCGGCGAAAGCACCAGTAGAGTTCATCGGGAGATGAGGAGAAGCGCACTCCCGGCGTCATCGGCGCGCCGAAGACCTTGCCCGCCAGCCCCTTCATTTCACCATATTCGGCAAGCGCCGGGCGGGCGACCAATCCATCCAGCCAATCCAGTGCCAGCGGCCGGTCCAACACATGCTGGTGCGGATCGCGGCCGAGCAGCAGCTTGCCGACGGTCTCGTAGGTCTCGATGTCGTCGGCGAACCAGCCGAACGTGTCGAGGCTCGGCGCCAGCTTCATCGTGCCGTCCAGCGAAATGCGGCCATGCGTGGTGCGCAGCCCGATCAGTCCGCAAAAGCTGGCCGGGGCGCGGATCGAGCCGCCGGTGTCGGAGCCGGTGGCGATATCGGCCAGCCTGCCCGCCACCGCCGCCGCCGATCCCGATGAGGAGCCGCCAGTGACGCGGTCGGGTGCCGCCGGGTTCACCGGAAACGAGAAATGCGCATTCTGGCCGAACAGCGCGAAGGCAAGCTCGTCGGTCTGCGTCTTGCCGACGAAGCGTGCGCCGGCATCGAGGATCATCTGCACGGCGGGTGCGGTGCGCGAAGCTGCGTGGCTTTCGGCGAATTTTTGCAAATTGCCGCAACCGGTGCGGTAGCCGGCGACGTCGTAGATGTCCTTGACGGCCAGCCGCAGGCCGGCCAGCGGGCCGAGCTGGGCATGTGCCACTGGCATCTGGCGAAGATCGAGAAAGGCGTTGAGAGGGCCGTGCGTGCCTGTCATCGTTCGATATCCGGATACGGTTGCCGCAACATTGTTCGACGCCAGAAATTTTACAACCTCCGATACGATTTTTATTGATTGTGAAAGTCTTCGCCCTTATATCGCGCTTGCCCAAAGTCGCACGTGCCTGTGGGTGTCCGCCGATCCTCGAATGGTGAGGGAAATCGGTAAGGTAACTGGAGCCAACCCCTCCAGTCGGTCTAGCGGCCAACCGCCAGCCCGAGGACACCTTGAAGCAACGACGGTGCGGGCCTTTCTGGTGTTCTGCCGGTTGTCCAAAAACCGGGGTTACTGAAGAGGCACACCTTCATTGCCGGCAGTGCGGACGGGTCTCCCATCCAAGCCAAGGCAGACAAAGCGAACCGAGGCCGGGCAAGGCCAAGGTTCACCGCCGCGAGACGGCGCTTCATGGTTCCGGGGTCTCCACCGGCTGGTTCCATGGATTTCCGTCCCGCCTTTGTCCACCGCGAGTTCGCGAGGCCGACAGCCCGCGTCCCGCAGCCTTATTGCGCGCCGAAAGGCGCTGATGGAGAGACCCCGATGGCCACCCAGCGCATTCTTGACTTTCTCGCCACCCGACGTCCGACCGGCCCCTGCCTCGTCGTCGACCTCGATGTCGTGCGCGACAATTTCCGCGCCTTCGAGAAGGCGCTGCCTGATTCCAAGATCTACTATGCGGTGAAAGCAAACCCGGCGCCGGAAATCCTGCGCCTGCTTGCTGCGATGGGCTCGTCCTTCGACACCGCTTCCGTTGCCGAAGTCGAGATGGCGATGGACGCTGGTGCGCCGGCGGACCGCATCTCCTTCGGCAACACCATCAAGAAGGAGCGTGACATCGCACGCGCCTACCAGCTCGGCATCCGCCTGTTCGCCGTCGACTGCGTCGAAGAGGTCGAGAAGATCGCTCGCGTCGCTCCAGGCGCGCGCGTGTTCTGCCGCGTGCTGACCGATGGCGAGGGCGCGGAATGGCCGCTGTCGCGCAAGTTCGGCTGCGTGCCGGCGATGGCCGTCGACGTGCTGCGCCATGCCAAGGGGCTCGGCCTCGACGCCTATGGCGTGTCGTTCCATGTCGGCTCGCAGCAGACCGACCTGACCGCCTGGGACCGTGCGCTGGCCGACGCCAAGGTGGTGTTCGCGACGCTCGCCGAGGAAGGCATCGTCTTGAAGATGGTCAACATGGGCGGTGGTTTCCCGACGCGCTATCTGCGTGACGTGCCGGCCGCCCAGGCCTATGGCCAGGCGATCTTCTCGGCGTTGCGCAAGCATTTCGGCAATGCCATTCCGGAGACCATCATCGAGCCGGGCCGTGGCATGGTCGGCAATGCCGGCGTCATCAAGTCGGAAGTCGTTCTGATCTCGAAGAAGGCGGCCAACGACAATGTGCGCTGGGTGTTCCTCGACATCGGCAAGTTCGGCGGCCTGGCTGAGACGATGGACGAGGCGATCCGCTACCCCATCGTCACCGCGCATGACGGCACGGAGACCGCACCTTGCGTGCTCGCCGGCCCGACCTGCGATTCGGCCGACGTGATGTACGAGAAGACGCCCTATCCGCTGCCTTTGTCGCTGACGATCGGCGACGAGGTGCTGATCGAAGGCACCGGCGCCTACACGACCACCTACTCGGCGGTCGCCTTCAACGGCTTCGAGCCTCTCCGATCCTACGTGATCTGACGGCGCTTCCTCAGCGCATTTTCGGACGGCCAACCGGACACAACTTCGCCTGAAAATGCGCTGAGAGAGCCGATCAGATCATCCCAGGTGGGCGCCTGTCGTCCACCCGGGCTCGCCTGTGGAACAGATCTCCGCTCGCCAGGGATTGCGGAAATGGAAATGTCAGTTGAAATGGAAATGCCAGTTGAAATTGGGGGCCACGCACCGGCCTTTGGGATGGTCGCCGAAGCCGCCGCCGATGTTGCGGCGCGCGAGGCGTTGCTCGATCGGGCCATGGGGCCGAAGCGCAGGAAAAAGTCGTCGGAGAAGTTGCGGCGTGGCCGGCGGCCCTCGGAAGGCCTGGCCTTCGTCGCCCGCGATGCTTCGGGCGGCGTGGCCGGCACCGTGCGGCTGTGGGATGTCAGGTTGGGCGAGGGCGGTGCGGCCGCGCTGCTGCTTGGCCCGCTTGCCGTCGACCCGTCGCTCAAGAATGCCGGCATCGGCTCGGCGCTGATGCGCCATGCCATCGCCGAAGCGGCGCGTCTCGGCCATGCCGCTATCCTTTTGGTCGGCGATGCGCCCTATTACGCGCGCTTCGGCTTCTCGGCCGAGAAGACCGGTTCACTTGCCATGCCAGGACCCTATGAGCGGCACCGCCTGCTGGCGCTGGAACTGGTGGAAGGCGCGCTTGACGGCGTGCACGGCACGCTGAAGGCGGCCGGTCGCAAGCTGAAGGCGCAGGAGCTGATATCGGCGGCCTGACACGAAGCCGCCAGCATTTCATGCAAAAACGCCGCCCGAAAAAGGCGGCGTTTTTTCGCAATTGGTGGGTGCCGCCGCCTGGGCGGCTGGATGCCTTCAGCCGATCAGCTGGCTGAGCGCCATGGCGACGGTCATGTCGCCTTCGACCTTTATCTTGCCGGTCATGAACGCCATTGTCGGGTTCAGGTCGCCAGCGATCAGCGAATCCAGATCCTCGAGTGAGAGCTTGATGGTGCAGTCGGTGGGTGCATCGGTGTTCGAGACGGTTGCGCCGTCGATGACGATGACGCCGTCGCTGCCGGTGTCGAATTTCACGGAACGATCGAACCCGCTGCTGGCCACCCGCGACTTGATCTTCTCGGCAATCTCCTGAACGCTCACGCTGTTCTCCTTGTCTGGTTGCATCTGTCTCGCAACGGCGCTTCGATCCAGCCGAAGCCCATGCCGCGGTTTCGCGATCACGGTCGCTGCCGCATATAGCTTTGGGTTGACGTTTACGTCAACGCGGATTCGGGTGGCTGGTTCCTGCCCTTGCGGCAGACGAGGCTCGATGTGACCGGGCCTGTGAGCAGGGCAACTCAGTGTTCCTTGAACGCCTTGGTCATTTCGGTCGCCGTTTCGCTTTTCTTGCGGCGCAGCCAGTTGTCGCGGATTTCGTCCTTCGACAGGAAATTGACCTGGTCGATCAGAACCTCATGCACCAAAGGCGCGCCAACACGCGCGTTGACGGTATCGCGGATGGCGGCGCGGAAAGCATCGAGATCGATCGTCGCCTTGTTGGTGAAGTCGATCTGCGGATTGGAATAGAGGTAGGAATAGACCTGGTCGGTGATCAGCGCTTCGGCCGGAATGGACAGCTTCTTTATCTGCTCGGGCTCGACGGTGTAGACGAGCTTGGTCAGGAAATAGCCGCCGATCTCAGAATCGCGGATCAGCGGCACCGAAATGATGTCGGTCTTGACGTAGTCGAGACCGCCCAGCATCGGCTTCGGCGTTTCGCCGACACCGCGCTCGCCGGCCGCCTGAAACGAATAGAACACGGCGCCGAGGGTTGCGGCGCAAATCCAGACGGCGATGGCGATGACCTTGATCATCGGCTCTTGTCAGTCCCTTGATCAGTCCCTTGCGAAGGCGACGCGGCACTGCGCCGTTGCTTCGGCAGTATCTCCGATGTGTCGCTCGTGTTCGGCATCATGCCTTCATCCAGCCGAACTCGCCGGCGGAGTAGGTGCCGTCGGTCTCGGCGCGCTGGATGGCGTGCCGCAGCAGGCTGGCGACTTCGTTGACCGCGCTGAGATGCGCCAGGATCGCCGCTTCGTTCTTCGCCAGCTTCTGGCGCAGCCGGGTCAGGCCCTCGCGGTGCTGTTCGAGGAATTCTGCTTCGCTGCCGCCCTTCATGGCGCGGGTCAACTCGTAGAGGTAGCGGCTCTTGCGGGCGTTCGATGCCTTGAGATCATAGTTGGTCGCGTTGCGGATGCCGGCGGTCTCTTCCTCGACCACTTCCTCGATGCGACCGATGATGGCGGCGAGGTTGCCGGGCCGCGCGAACGGGATCGGCGCTTCCGACGCGGTCGTGCGTGCTGGCAGGTTGGAGGTGGATTCCGAAAAGTCGGCCATGAGAAATCCCGGTCTGGTTAGATTGAACTCGGATACGCACTATCTGCTTGGTGAGCATGATCCTCCCCAGAACCGTTTCCCGGTTCGGGGCCTATGCCCTAGATCTTGATGTCTGTCTTGACGGTGGTCTCGTCACCGGTGATCGACCGCGCCGCCCTGCGCTGCAACTCGTGGACCAGCGAGGTCGACAGGCTGCTCTGTTGATCGATCTCGGTCTTTTCCGGTCCGCCCGAAACCGGACCGACCGGCACTATGCGCTTGCCTTCGACATAGTGGTCGGCGAGCATCGATTTGGCGATGCCGATGCCACCGCGTTCGGCCATGACGTCGGCCACGCGCTCGGCAAGCTGCGATTTCCACATGTCGCCGGCCAAGCCCTTGCCGTAGACGCCTTCGGTGTCCTTGGGCAGCATGTTCTGGATGAAGGTCTGCAGCACCATCGCCTCGAACTTCTTGAATTTCTTGGCGGGGTCGGTTGAAGCGGCGGCCTTGTCGGCGGTGGCGCGCGACAGGACCGAGCCGGCATCGACCGAAGCGGCGGCATCTAGCGAACCGGCGCTGTCGACCGAAAACGCGCCCGCGGCACCGCCGGCCCGCTTTGTCAGCGCGGCGCGGGCGGCCTCGATGTCTGTCGGATCGACGGCTCGGGCCACATCCATAACGATGTCGCTGGGTGGAGAAATCGCCAAGAAAGTCCGCCTTTTGTCGGTTTTCCTTAGCCAGACCATGCCTCAACAAGCTTGTGGCAGGCTTGCCAAGCGGCGGGCTTGATATGGTTTCTCCGGATCCCGGGTGCGTAGCCAGGTTCCACTAAGAAGCAGGTAGGCCAGCCCTCGACAGCATTTCAAGGAATCTCGCGTGATGATGATCCTTCACATAGCGCGGCACAAAGCCGGGGCAGACATTAGCCATGTTGAGATGTGGAAGTTGCGACAGGCAATGATGGATGGCCCGCGAGGCCTCTTCGTTGTTCCCAGTTGCCGACGCGGCCGCAGCCCAATAAAGGGCGCCGCGAACGAATCCCGGCTTTGTCCTGACCACCTTGCGGGCGACTTCGAGCGCCCGCCGATCATCTCCGCCGGCGAACAGTGCAACAACCAAGCCATGGTGACGCCAGAAGTCGATGACGTCATGCGTTCCGAGCCGGATTGCCTCGTTGGCCTCACGCACTGCTTCGCTGACCTGTCCACGCAACGCAAAGAGCATCGAAATGTCGCCGTGGCCGGTCGGATAGCTCGGGTTGAGGCTGATCGCATATTGGCATTCGGCGATCGCCTCGTCGATGCGGCCGGAACTTTCGAGAGCGAATGACAGGATGCAGCGGGCAATTTCGTCGTCAGGCACCGCCCGTACCGCTGCTTCCGCAAGCTCGACCGCACGCTCGATCTGCCCCGGCTCCCGGGGCAGCGAGCCAAACGCTACGCCCATGGAAATTGTGATCGAGAGCGTCCGCTTCGCACGAGCGTTGTCGGGACCTATCGAGGCAGCCTTCTCGGCAAGCTCTATCCCGGCCAGCAGGGAGTCCCGGGTCATCTCAAAATACTTCATGAGAGCTTCGTTCACCAACCTGCGCACTTCAGGGGGGCCGGGCGGGCTCTTGTCGCGGACTTTCCAGTTGGTCAGTTGAAGGTCGAGGATCACTGCCAGCACAACAGACTGTGCGATCCTGTCCTGGAATTCGAGCGCGTTCTCGGAGTGGCCGTCGAACTTCTGGGCCCAGACGTTGTGGCCGCCGGCGGCATCGACAAGCTGGATGTTCACCCTCAACTCGTTGCCGGATCTCTGGACACTGCCGCTGAGCACGTATCGCGCCCGCAGCATTCCCGGGCTTTTGGCTTCTTCGGCAGGGTTCTCTCCACGGGTGGAAGCGCGGAGAGCACGACATAATCGGCCACCTCGGAGAGGGCCGTGGTGATGTCCTGGACGAGTCCCTTGGCGAAAAAGTCGTCGCCTTGCTTTCCGGTCAGATTGATGAAATCGGCAACGCTGATCGATGGGCGCCCGAGGCGCTGGCTGGCTGGCACAGCTTTTGCCGACTGCACATTTGACGCCGTGTCGGCTGCAGACAGCATGGATTGCCAAAGCGCTCGCGTCTCCGGCCCGGCTTTGACCCCGAACTCCTTCTTCAGCATGCTTCTGCAAGCCTCGTATGTCCTGATCGCCCTGTCGCGTTGGCCACATGCCAGGAGCAATTCCATCTTGAGCCGATAGGATTCTTCCCGTGTCGGTTCCATGGCCAGAACGCGATCGACCAGGATGACCCCGGTTTCCGCGTCGACGAGGCGGGCCAATTTTTCGAAGCCCTCAAGTGCGCGGCTCAGCAGCCTGTCGCGCTCGGATGCGACCCAGTCATCGAACCCATTGCTTCCCAGATAAAGCCCGTCGAGGAATGGCCCGGTATAGTTCGCCAGAGCCTTTTCGAGCTCCGGCGCGGAGCGGGCCGAGAGGCCTGCTTCGAACTCCTCCACGTCAACCCGAACCGCGTCCGGCGCAAGGCCGATCAATTCCCCGCGGGAATGGACAAGATCCACACCTGCTCGCGACAGGTCCCGGCGCAGGACGCTGAGGGGGTTTGCCGCAGGCTATTGCGCGAGTGTTCGCTATCGCTGTCACCCCAAAACAGATCAGCCAGTCTCTCCCGTGTCGCCACCATGCCCGGACACCGGGCCAGATAGGCAATGATCGCGGGCCCCCGTTTCCCTGTCAGCCGGAACGGATCCGTCGTTTCATTTTCGATCCGGAAACCACCGAAGAGTGAGATTCTATTTGTGGCGCCGCTATCCTCATTTCGCATTTGCTCTTCCAGCCTGACGAAATTCTAACTCAAAACTAACGCTTCGCAAACTGTAGCCCACCGCACTCAAGCGCTGTCGTGACGCAAGGTCAATTAGGCTTCGCTGAATTAAGGCGGCGACCGAGTCAGCAAAAGGCTTTGGCTCGAGGGGGTGGCGGGTGTCCAAGACTAGAGCCAATTTGCTGCTGCTGTTTGCAGCCGCTTTGTGGGGCCTCGGCAATGTCGCGCAAAAGACGGTGCTTTCTCATCTCGACGCGCTGAGTGCCGTCGGCCTGCGCTGCCTGATCGGTGGGCTGCTTGTGCTGCCTTTCGTCTTGACCGAAAGGCGACTGCCCGCCGGGCCGGGCTATCTTTCCAGCCTGGCCAGGGTGGCGTTCTGTTTGCCATCTCCATCATGCTTCAGCAGCTCTGCTATCTCGGCGCCACGGTCACAAATGCGAGCTTCCTGGTGAGCACGGCAACGGTGATGACACCACTGGCCGCCTGGGTGCTCATCGGCGAACGTCCGACAGCGAGCCTCACCGCCGCCGCCGGGCTGACCGTGATCGGTGCCCTGCTCTTGTCCGGCGGGATCGCCGGTCTCAGCAGCGGCGATCTCACCGCCATCCTGTCGGCTGCCTGCTATGCGCTCTGGATGGTCGAGCTTGGCCGGCACATGCAGGCCCATGCGCGCCCGTTCACTGCCGCGGCGACACAGTTCCTCGGCGCCGCCGCCTTTGCCCTGCCGCTCGGGGCACTGCAAGGCAACCTGTCGCTGGCCGCTGCACTTGCGGCCGGCCCAGAACTCGCAGTCCTTGGCGTGTTCTCCACCGCAATCGCATTCGGCATACAGATTGCCGCCCAGCGCTTCACCCCGGCCAGTCATGCCGCCGTGATCGTCAGTGCCGAAAGCGTCTTCGGGGCGTTGGGCGCGGCGATCTTCCTCGGCGAGCGGAACTCACCCGCGGGCGCACTGGGTGCTGCGATCATTCTCGGCGCGATCCTGTCGGTCGCAATGTCGAACCGAACGCCACAGGCACGAACGCCCTTGCTGGCCGGTCCGATTCCCTTCGACGCGGCGCCTTTTGCGGCTGTGCCTGCAACCTGGGCGGGGAACCGTCCCGCCCTCAATTCAGGTCCATTGGAGGAATATGATGACCCTTGCCGGTGATGCGAACTTGTTCCCAACACGACCGCCGCCCGGGATGGCG
Organism: Mesorhizobium sp. M7A.F.Ca.US.011.01.1.1; assembly: GCF_003998295.1. Taxonomy (NCBI): domain Bacteria; kingdom Pseudomonadati; phylum Pseudomonadota; class Alphaproteobacteria; order Hyphomicrobiales; family Phyllobacteriaceae; genus Mesorhizobium; species Mesorhizobium sp. M7A.F.Ca.US.011.01.1.1. The sequence continues at coordinate 250,502 of NZ_RZRT01000003.1, read as the reverse complement.
CCGACGGCTCCGATCGGCCCGGCAGCGGTCGCCGTGTCGATGGCGAGCGAACGTGTCGCGAGGTCTCTGCGATGACCGCGCGGGCAATTCCGCTCGCATCTTTGGTATCGGCGCTTCGCGCCCGCATGAAGGGACCCGGCGGCTACTACAATAGCGGTAACGCGCTCGGCCTCATCGTAGGTCTTGCTATCCAGATTGCCACCACGCCTGTCGGTTTGCATGAGAGAAGCGGCGTCACCACGGCGGTGATCGACTATTTCGCCGGCAGCCATGGCACTGTTGCGCTGACCCTGGCTACCCTGGTCTTCTTCTGGGGCGGCGAGGCCTATCACCGGGCATGGGCAAGGCCCAATGCTCCCGATCCCGCCCTCAACCGTCTTGGCGACTTCCTGTCAGGCATAGGCGCGATCGGGCTCGGCATTGCCCTGTTGCTGCTCGGCGACCCGCTGCTTGCGGCGACGTCCGGACTGCTGCATGCGCTGGGCAAATTCGGCAGCACCTTCCAGAGGCCGGGTATGCCGGTTCCGCGGTGGCCGGCCGCCTGGCCCGATCCCTTCCGCAGCGCGGTGCTCGCCAGCCGGTTGCCGGCAGTGCTGGCGACAACCGTCGCCCTCGGTGGAACCTTGCCGCAGCTCTGGTCGGGCGGGTCCTTCGCGGCGCTCGCCATGCAACTGACCTTGCTCGGCTGTTACCTTTTGTGGACCAAAGCCGATCTGCTGCTGCTCGGCGTGGGGGGCAGGACTCTTCGCCAAATTTCCACATGTTGAAAATGACCGCTTTGAAAATGGTCCGTTGCGGAGATGGAGAATAACATGTTGGGAAGTGTGCGTCAGGACGTAGGTGCCTTATCTGCAGCGGCCTCCTTTCGCGGGCAGGTGCGTGCGACACGCAGGGGCATTCCGACACCGCCGACAGAGCGATCGGCCGGAGGGCCGGCAAAGCGTGCCAGTTCATTCCTGATGCTGGCGGGGACACTTGCAGCTTCGGTGTTTTGGGGACTGCAGGCACACGCAGCCGACGTTGATGTTGCCGTTGTATTTGCTGTCGACTTCTCGTCCTCGATCGATCAAGAGGTTGCCGATCTACAGCGCGAGGGTCATGCCGCGGCACTCACATCGCCAGAGATCATCGCTGCCATCACGCGCAACTACGTTGGCTGCATCAGCGTGGCCTACTTTGAATGGTCGAGTCCCGGGCACACACGCATTGTGCTGCCGTGGACAAGCATCTGCGGGCTGGAAGATGCCAGAGCGGCCGCGTCGGTGATCAGCAAGAAAGGCGATACCGGCAATATTCGCAGAGGGCGAAGCGGAACATCCGTTTCCTCAGCCATCGACGTTGGAAGTCTTCTGCTCGACCAGTTTCCTGGAAAGGCGGCCAAGAAAGTAATCGACATCTCTTCCAATGGCGAGAACAACGATGGGCTTCCTGTTCAACCGAGCAGGCTGAACGCCATTGCCAAGGGGTATACGATCAACGCGATCGCCATTCCAACGCAAGATGAGAATCCCGATCAACCGTTGGCATCCTACTTTGCCAAATCGGTCATTGGCGGTTCGCAAGCCTTCGTCATAACGCCGAAGGGACCAAACGACTACGCCATGGCCCTTCGCCGCAAGCTGGTCACCGAAGTAAGCATGGACGTCGGCCGACAATTCCCGCAACAAGCGGATGGGCGCTTGGGTGGGATTTCCGCCTCAGATTCACTCCTTGACCGCCCCCGTCATCGAGGAGACATAGTGCTCGACAAAGAATGAATAGAGCACCACCACCGGCAGGGAGCCGATCAGCGCGCCTGCCATCAGGGCTCCCCATTCATAGACGTCCGAACGTACGAGCTCGGTAAGCACGCCGACCGGCACGGTCTTGTTTTCGGACGACTGGATAAAGGTCAAGGCGTAGATGAATTCGTTCCATGACAGGGTGAAAGCGAAGATGCCGGCGGAAATCAGGCCAGGCACCGACAGCGGCAGAACTATCTTGGTCAGGATTTGCCAGCGGCTCGCTCCGTCGATCAGCGCGCATTCTTCCAGTTCGAAGGGTATCGAGCGGAAGTAGCCCATCAAGAGCCACGTGCAGAATGGAATGAGGAACGTCGGATAGGTGAGGATCAGTGCGAACGGCGTGTCGTAAAGGCCGAGGTTGAACACCATTACCGACAGGGGAATGAACAGAATCGAGGGCGGCACGAGGTAGGCCAGGAAGATCGCCAAGCCGACCTGCCGCGCCCCGGAAAACCTCAAGCGTTCGATCGCATAGGCAGCGAAAACCGCCGCCAGCAGCGACAGGAAAGTTGCGGCGGTCGAGATGATGATCGTGTTGAGAAGCCAACCCGGATAGGACGTGTCGAAGAGCAGATATCGAATATGCTCGAGCGTCGGATGGACGACCCAGAACGGGTTGAAATTGGCATAATCCGTCATCTCGAGATTGGGTTTCACCGCCGTGATCGTCATCCAGTAGAACGGGAACAGCAGCACGATGATGAAGATCAGGAGCGGCAGATAAACGGTGACCACGCGCCGGGGCAGGCTCTGGAGATAGCCCATGCCGCCTTCATCCGTGTTCGGACGATTGTTCGTTTCGATCGCGGCCATGTCAGTCTCCACCGCCCTGCTGCCATTTACGACGTTGCAAGCCGAAATAGCTGAAAAGGATCGCCGCTAGCAGGAACGGGATCATCGCCACCGCGATCGCGGCTCCCTCGCCAAGCTGGCCGCCGGAAATGCCGCGCTGGAACGAGAGCGTTGCCATCAGATGGGTGGCATTCACCGGCCCGCCGCGAGTCAGCACATAGATCAGCTGGAAATCGGTGAAGGTGAACAGGACCGAAAAGGTCATGGTGATGGCGATGATCGGCGTCAGCAGCGGCAGCGTCACATAGCGGAACAACTGCCAACGGCTGGCGCCGTCGAGCGTCCCGGCCTCGTAAAGCGATTGGGGAATCGTCTGCAGGCCGGCCAGCAGCGTGATGGCCACGAAAGGAATGCCGCGCCAGACATTGGCAGCGATCACCGAGGCGCGTGCGTTCTCCGGATCGCCAAGGAAATTGATGCGGTGATCGATCAGTCCCATTTCCATGAGCGCCCACGACAGGATGGAGAACTGCGAATCGTAGATCCACCAGAAGGCGATGGCCGAGAGCACCGTCGGCACCACCCACGGCAGCAGGACAATCGCGCGGAAGAACGATTTGAAGGGAAGGTTCTGGTTGAGGAGGAGCGCTAGCCAGAGGCCGAGCGCGAATTTGAGGATCGAAGCGCTGATCGTATAGAGCAAGGTATTGAAGACGGAGAGCCAGAAGACGGCGTCGCTCCACAGATATTCATAGTTTTCGATGCCGATGAAGATGCCGGGGCGGCCGATGCGGGCATCGGTGAAGCCGAGCCAGACGCCGAGCCCCAGCGGATAGGTCAGGAAGACAAGCAGCAGTGCAGCCGCCGGAAGCATGAAGCCGAAGCCAAGTGCGTTCCGACTTTCGCTCCAGCGCGACAGAATCCGTGAGAAGATCGAAGGTCGCGGCTGGATGGCAGCTGACGGCACGGCCATGGGTTGGCTCCTGCTGAGGTCTCATTGATAGGCCGGATCGGCCGCGACGCATCCGAAGCCAGCCGGGCAGCCGCGCTGCCCGGCTGAGCCGGATCAAACGCGATAATAGCGATTTGCCCGCTTCTCGGCCTCTTCCATTGCCTCTTGCGGCGTCGCCTGGCCGGTCACCGCTTTGGCGAACATGTCGACCAGCACGTAGTCGGCCATGGTTGCCGCCGAGGCATAGCCGAGCGGCCCGGCATAGCCGTTAGGCCGCAGAGTAGCCGAAGCCTTGGCGTAAGCGGCGTTGTTGGGATCGGCGGTCCATACGGGGTTGTTGTCGAATGCCTTCAGTGTCTGGCAGCAATATCCGGCCGAGGAGGTGATCCAGTCCTTCATTTGCGGTTCCTCGAACATGAACTGCAAATACGCCTTGGCCGCGTTGGGGTAGGGCGTGTAATTGAAGATGACAGCCGTGGTCACCTGGAACAATTCGACGGATTTGCCGACAGGACCGATGGGCAGGTTGGTCGTGCGTATGTCCTTGGCGATTTCAGCCAGCTTTGGATCTTTGTCCTTGTTGATCTTGGCCGTGTTGTAGGCGGAAATTCCATTGGCGATCACCCCCAGTTCGCCGGCCAGGAAGGCGCGGTTGTTGTTGACGTCGAGCCAGCTTTCGGTGCCTGGAATGAAGGTCTTGTAGAGCTCCTGCGCGTATTCGATCGCCTTGAGGGTCTCGGGGCTGTTGATCGTTACCTTGCCGCCCTCGTCGACCATCTGGCCGCCATGGCTCCACAGCAGCCAATGAGCATAGTTGTTGCCGTCGCCGACGCCATGGCCATGCGTGAAGCCGGCCGGATGTCCCTTCGCTTGCAAGGCCTTGCAAAGTTCCAGGAAGCCTTTCGTGTCCTTTGGAAACTCCGAAAAGCCGGCCTCTTTCACCCAGCTTTCCCGATAGACGATGGCATTTCCGATCGTGGCCAGTGGCAGGCCGATGAATTTGCCTTCCCGGGTCGCATATTGCTTTGGTCCATCATGCCAGCCGCCGTATTTCGAGCCGAGATACTCGCCCAGTTCGCTCACGTCGTGCAGCTTGTCGGGATATTGGTGCGGGTCGTCGAACCAGACGAACATCAGGTCGGGGCCGGAGCCGACATTGGCGGCGACCGCCGCCTTGGGACGAATGTCCTCCCAGCTTTCCTTGTCGACGCGAACCTCGACACCTGTCGCCTCGGTGAAGCGTTTGGTGTTGGCCAGCCATTGGTCCTCGTCGCCCTGGACGAAAGGCGACCAGCGCAGCAGTCTAAGCTTGGCGCCATCCTCGGGTTTGTATTTCGGTCCGTCCTGGGCAAGGGCCGGAGAGCTGATGAACCGACTTCCCAAGGCACCCGCCGCCGCGCCGGCGGTGGTGCGGATCACGTCGCGTCTGGTGAACTTCATGCTCGTTTCCTCCTGTTTGTTGTCCTTGCCTGTGGTCCTACTGATCGGTACGTGTTTGGAACCTCTGTCCGGTTTCTGCGTGAAAGAGATGAATGAGGCTGGGCTCGGCCGTAAGCCGGATGGTTTCGCCCGGCGTAAAGGAATGTCGTTCCCGGAAATTCGCGACGATCTCTTCGCCGCCGGCTGTCCTGCCGATGAGTTGCACTTCGGACCCGGTTGGTTCAACCACCGCGACGGTGACCGGAATGCCCTGCTCGTCGGACAGCCGCAAATGCTCGGGCCTTATTCCCAGCACCACAGGCTCGCCATTGCGGATGGAAAGTGCCGAGGCCAACGGGACCGAAATCCCCCCGGCGCCGCGGAACGAGGGTGAGCCGTCGGTAGCGATCTCGCCCCTCAGCAAATTCATGGCCGGCGAGCCGATAAAGCTGGCGACAAAAAGATTGTTCGGCCGGTCATAAAGTTCCAGCGGCGGCCCTATCTGCTCGACGATGCCGTCATGCATGACCACGATCTTGTCAGCCATAGTCATGGCTTCGATCTGATCGTGCGTGACGTAGACTGTCGTGGTCTTGAGGCGCTGGTGCAGTTCCTTGATCTCGGCGCGCATCTGCACCCTGAGTTTGGCGTCGAGATTGGACAGCGGTTCGTCGAAGAGAAACACCGCCGGATCACGCACGATCGCGCGGCCCATCGCGACGCGCTGGCGCTGGCCGCCGGAAAGCTGCCGAGGATAGCGCGCCAGCAACGGCACCAGCCCAAGGATTTCGGCCGCGCGGCGCACGCCTGCATCGCTCTCTGGCTTGGAAACTCCTTTGAGCATCAGCGAGAACGCCATGTTCTCGGCGACGGTCATGTGTGGATAGAGCGCATAGTTCTGGAAGACCATGGCGACGTCGCGCTCCTTGGGCGCAACGTTGTTGACGACACGTTCGCCAATCGCGATCTGGCCGCGTGAAATCTTTTCCAGGCCGGCGATCATTCTGAGAAGGGTTGATTTTCCGCAGCCCGACGGTCCGACCAGAGTGACGAACTCGCCGTCCTCGATGTTCACGCTGACCCCGTGCAGGATCTCGACAGCGCCGAATGATTTATAGACTTCGCCAATTGCGACAGACGCCATCGGTCCTCCCAACAATTCCCGCGACGTCGTCGAAGGAACAACGCTTCCGCCAGCGACAGCCCTGGCTCCTCCCAGGCTCACGCTAGGCCGAAACGGTAGCGCTACCAAACCGGGCTGTAAAGCGTTTACGGGAAAGCCGAACCTTGGAGGGGCCGCTTCGCGCCACACAATCCTCCCAGCTACTCCTGCGTCCGCTTCTGGGCGATCAGGTCCAGCCGCCTGCGGTCGGAGCCTTCGCGTTCATCGCGGTTGCGCAAGTTCTTGTGGGCTCGCTCCGGCCGGCGGCGACAAGGCTGGCTTCCTGCCTGGCGCTCGCCAGGTTCGCCTCCCGGCGTACGACCGCCTGGGCGATGCGATAAGCGGTCCTAGTGATATTCGAATGGCTTTTCGTGAGGGCAGGCATTCCGGAACGATCCTTCCCGCTTAGAATTCCACGTTGAGCTTTGCATTGAAGCCGTTCTGCTGGACGCCGGAGCCGAACTGACCCTGATAGGCGACGCTGAGGGTTGCGGCATCGGTCAGATTGAGATCGAGCCCCGCTTCGATGGCGGCACTGTCCTTGGCGATCGGTACGCCAGCGATTGTGAAGGCATCACCGGCAGAGAAGGCATGTGTGCTGGTCGGTATGATGTCGCCATAGGCATGGCGCCAGCCCAGCATGCCGCGCGCTGTGGCATCGATGGCGCCGAGGGTGAAGCCGGCGGAGGCTCTGAGACCAAGCGTGGTGAAGGTGGCGTCGGTGGTCTGGCTTGCACTGGTCAATGCCGCCGCACCGCCCTTTTCCGTGAAGCCGTCCGTATGCAGGTTGACATAAGCGAGGTTGGCAAAGGGCTCGAAGGCCGCGGCTGGCGTATCGATGCGATAGCCGAGTTCCCCGAACGCCTGGAAGGTGCCAGCGTCGTAGTCGCCGCTCAGGCTGTCGGCAAAGCCGGGCATGGACACCGAGCGCGATGTCTCGATGTCATGCCACGTATAGGCAAGCCCGGAGCGGAAGGCGAGAGCGCCCCGCTGCGTGCCACCATAAAGGCCGAGATGATAATTGTCGCTCGAGCCTGACGAGGATCGGCCATCGGCATCGAAGCTCGTGTGGCTGTAGCCGGTCATGATGCCAAGCCGCACATTCTCGGCAACGAGGCCGTCGATGCCGGTAAGAAAGCCGCCGGTGGAGGTATCGAGGGCAGCGGCATTGCCGTCACCGTCGAAGGAGCCCCATGAACCGAACGCCGTGCCCCAGGCGGCAAAGCGATCGGTGGTGGCAGGCGCCAGTACCGGACCGCCTTCGCCGTAGGCCAACACCGGCGTTGCCGGGGTCCCTATCCCTTCGAAGGCCCCGCGCAGGCGGTCATTGATGGCATCGCGGACAAAATGGCTGTCCTCGATCAGCACCGATCTGGCGGACGCATGGATCTCGCCGGACAGCGCATCGAAGGCTTCACGTGCGGTTTCGTCGTCCGGCAGGCCGGCGATTGCGTCGTAGATCGGGTTGCCCGGCCCGGCGCTTTCGGCGCCATTGGCGGTGGCACACTGGTTGCGGGTGCTGGCCACGTCGCAGAACGACACGTCATTGCGGGCAACGTCGAGATAGACATTACTGGCGTCATAGGCGAGTGCCAGATCGACAAACGGGGCGTTCTGGTCGAACGCATCATAGATGCCGGTCACGCCCTGATCCGCGCTCAGGATCGTGTAGCGGGTTCCGGCACTGTAGCCGCCCGGCGCCTTGAGCGCGAAGACGGTGCCACCCTGGATGGTGGCTTTGCCCGTCACGTCGATCAGGTCGGAATTGCCGGCCGGATCGATCTCGGCTTCGTAAGTCGAGCCTATCTCCTGTGTGTAATCGCCTGACACATTCAGCGTACCGATCGAGTTGCCCGGCGTAATCGTGCCGCCAGAGGCAATCGTGGTCGTACCCACCGTTCCCGAACCGCCGAGGGTGCCGCCGGCTGCAACCGCAATGGCGCCGGCAATGCTTGCCCCGGAATGGCTGTCGTCGCCGACAACGAGCTTGCCGCCGCCGATGGTGGTCAGACCGGTGTAGGTACTGGCGCCGTTCAGCGTCAGCGTGCCGGCGCCTGTCTTGACGAAGCTCCCTCCGATGCCAGTGCTGCCATCCTGGATGACACCTCCAATCGTGTCGTTCTTATCCAATCCGCCGAGCGTCAGCGCCTTCGAGCCGAGAAAGACGATACCATCGCCCGAAAGCGAGCCGATCGCGATACCGTCGGACGTAAGGCCGGAAATGTCGACCTTTCCACCCGTATCGTTGATGATCGTGGCGCCATCCGCCGTGCTGGCGCCATGGAAACCAACGAAGCTGCCCTTGCTAGTGATGACGGCGCTGCCGGCGGACGCGGTGTCGTAGAAGTCGAGCGTCCCATTGCTTGTAACGCCAATCGTGGCATTGGCGGCGCTCGAATTGCCGCTGAAGGACGTCCTGCCACCATCGCCGGTGATCGAAGCCGCACCGGCCGATGTGTTGTCGCCGAAGTTCATGCGGCCCCGGGCATTGATGATCGTCGCCGTTCCCGCCGACGCAGTGTCATCGAAGCGCATCGCTGCGTTGTTTGCCAAGGCGATGTGGAGGCTTTCGGCGCTTGCATCATTGATGAAGCGGAGGTCAGCACCCCATGCGACATTCACCGGTCCGCTGCCGAGCGCGCCTGTCGTTGCCGCGGCGATGGATCCTGCCGAAACAGTCGTCCCACCGGCGTAGCTGTTGGCGTTCGAAAGCACCAGCCCGCCGGCCCCGGTCTTGGTGAGCGCGCCGGTCCCGGAGATGACGCCGTTCGCCGTCAGGTCGGCATCGGTCTGGAACGTCCCACCGCCAGCATCCAGGGTGACGTTGCGCGCCGTCGCGAACGTCGCCGTGTTCCGCAGCGTACCGCCATTGAACGTCAGGCCGCCGCTTGCGGCGCCGAGATTGGCATCGGAAGAAACGGAAACAATCCCGCCCAGAAACCGCGTGCCGCCCTGATAGCTGTTGCTGCCTTCCAGGACGAGCGTGCCGCCTTGCGTCTTGGTGACCCCGCCCGCGCCGGTAATCGTCGTCGCGATCGTGGCTGCCGTGCCTGCCAGCACGCGGATTTCCGCATTGCCATCGGCGCTGTCGGAGCCGTCCACGTCAAGTGTGCCTGGGCCTTCCAGGCGATAGTCGTTGTCGACGAATTGCAGCCCCTTGAAGCCTTGCGTACCTTCGACCGCGATCGTGCCGCCGTCGAAGCCGCCCGGCTCGTTCTTGAACACCGCGTGGTTGCCGGCCCAAGGGACCAGAACGGCGCTTCCCTGGTTCAGCCATTTTTCGTCCGTGGCGTTCCAGGTGCCGTCGCCGCCCTGCCAGTGCTGCAGCGTATCGTCGCCGGCCGCTCCGATGAAGAGATCGACATTGCCGCCGCCCGCCTGGATCTCATAGGCGGCCGGATCGGAGAGCGCCGGCTTCGTGCCGATCCCCAGGCCGTTGTCGGTGAGGCTGCCACCATAGGTCATCAGCCGGTAATAGCCGAGGCCCGCCGTGCCATCGGCCCCGTCGCCGCTCTGCGCAAGATTGAGCGTACCGTCGAGCGTCAGGTTGCCGGTCACGTCGATGCGGTCGCTTATTCCCGGGGCGCCGGCTGAACCGCCCGGCCCACCGAATTCGTAATCGAGGATTGAGCCTGAAGAGAGGCCCATATTTCCGGCAACCGTCAGCGCGCCCACCGAATTGCCCGGCGCGATATGCCCGCCATCGGCAACCGTCGTTGTGCCCACCGTGCCCGAGCCACCCAGGGTGGCGCCGGAGAGCACGCTTATAGTTCCGCCAAGCGAGCCACTGCCGCCATGATCGCCCACCAGCAGCGTCCCGCCTGCAACAGTGGTGGTGCCGATGAAGCTGGAACTGTCCGCAGCCAAAACGGTCGTGCCGCTTTCATGGAGGATGGTCCCCAAGCCGGTCAGGGAAGGGCTGAAAATCAGATCGGACCCATCGGGATTTCCCAGATGATTGAACACAACCGTGCCTGTGCCAGCGCCAAAAGCTATCGATGTCGCATCAACCGTGCCGGCGGCCTTCGCCACGTCCCCACTTGCCGCACCGATGTTGAGCGTTCCGAATGATCCTGCCTGGGCCGCCAACCCAACGATAGCAGGGCCCCCAGCAACCGAAACCTGCCCGCCCTCCGACACAGTCAGCGTGCCCTTGCCCAAGACGCCAACGGCAATGATGGTGTCGCCTGTCCAAACCGACCCGGGGCCCGTAATATTCACAATTCCGGTGGCTTGAGCATCCCAACCAACAGTGGCGTTGTTGCCGTTGGAAACCTGCCCGCCATCTTCAATGCTGAGCGATCCATTGCCAAGGAGACCAACTGCGAGGGCATCATCGAGTGTCCAACCCGAATCATTTCCGGAAATCACCGCCGAGCCAGTGCTGCCCGCGCCATACGCCACAACTCCCGAACCGTTGAAAACCTGACCGCCATTCTCGACGATCAAGCTCCCTTTCCCTTTGGAATCCCCATTGGAATCCCCGACCCTAAGGACGCTGGCAGTCCAGGTGGCCGACCCTGAAACTCTTGCGGTTGCCCACTCGTCCGGATCAGTTCCGTCAGTAGCAATGATCCCGGTAAAAGAGGTGAGCTGTGTGTCGATGTCGAGCGTGCCTCCCACGACGCCCAGGTTGCCCGCGAGGTCGGAAGCGTCGCCCGACAGCGTCAGCGTACCGGCGCCGGTCTTGGCGAAATGGCCGGGGCCGGCAATGGTCCCGGCATAGGTACCGTCGCTCGCCTGGTCGAAGACGACGATGCCGCTGTTCACGCCTGAGAAGGTGAGATTGCCGCCGAAGCTGTTGGTGTCGCCGACCAAGGTGCCTTGATCGATGGTCCAGTCCTGCGCACCCGTGCCGGTCAGGGTTACAGTATTAGTCCCGGTCTTTTTAAAGCTCGTGAAGCCGACGAACTCGTCACTCGCGCCGACCGTGGCCGTATTCACGAGCTTCGAGACATCGAAGGCCGGTGTGGAAGGCAGCGTGTCATAGTCCCCGAGCATCAATGAGCCGGTCGCACCACTCTCCACCACGACATTGCCGGTGATAATCGAGCCGTTTCGCAGGGAAAGCGCGTTGGCGCCGCCGGTGAAGGTGATGGCGTTAGCCCGGCCAAAGAAAGAATCTCCCCCAGTAATCACCCCGCCATTGAGCACCGCCAAATTGGCCCCGATGATGCCGGTACCACCGGTTCCGCTACTGGGCGTCAGGGGAATATAGCCGGGGGCGCCGCCACTGCCGGTTCCGCCTGCAACGCCGTTAGTGCCGCCGCTAACGCTATGGTCGCCCTCGCCGCCAATGATCATCCCGCCGTTAATGATCGTCCCACCATTTCTGAGATCGATCGCCGCGCCGGCGGATGCGGAAAGCCCGCCCTGACCACCGGCAATGCGACCGTCGTTGACGATACTGCCAAGATCTCCCATCACAATGGCTGTTCCGCCGGTGGCTAAATTCCCGCCCGTGCCACCAAGGACATCGCCGTGGTTGGTCAAGCCACCGCCGTTGTTCAAAACAATGCCCGCACCACCACCACCACCGGCACCGGGACCAGGATTGCCACCGTTTCCGCCCGCAACGGTGGCCGAGCTCTCAACAGTGATGGTGCCGTTGTTCAAAAGCACCATGCCGGCGCCCCCGCCGCCGCCGCCGGCTTGCAGACCATGGTCATCGCTATCGCCGCCATAGCCGCCATGAACATCAGCCGTCACGGAAATTGCCGGGTTCGCCTCTGCATTACGCACGCCATCGCCACCAGCGCCGCCGCCGCCATCGCCTCCGTCCAACAAGCCGCCGCCGCCGCCATTGCCTCCATTGCCGCCAGTGAGGGGCGCGGAAATATCGCCAGCAATGATATTGCTGTAACCACCACCGCCGCCGCCGCCGCCGCCGCCACCGCCACTGGAGCCGCCGTTCTCGCCATTTCCACCGTCTGGAATGGCCTGCGTGCCGGCCGCCCCACCGGTCCCTGCATCCGGACCGTTGCCCGCGACGCCGGCGTCACCCGCATCGCCACCATCGCCACCGTTGCTGCTTACGTCGCCACCCTGGCCTCCGGTCGCACCATAAAGAGCCTGTGCATGCGCCGGCGCCGTCAGGACGACTGGCAGCAGCAACGACCCCGCGAGTGCCGTGGAGCACAAAAGTACAAGCGGGCGCACAAGCGAGCGGCGTCTGCGAATTGTCATGGAATTCCCCCTCGTGTGCCGCAAGCAACGACTCCGCGGCTCGCCCGATCGCCGGGCGTCCTGCGAAAATCATCGCTTGCCGCTGCGTCGGTTCGCATGCGTCCGCCACGCACACCGCCCCGACCGCTTCCTCACAATCCGCCCAGCGAACCACCGAGACGATCGCGGTCGATGATAAGACGTCCTCTCCCGACAATTCCACCGATCAATTCTATTGAATTCTGACCAATTCTTGCACGCGCGGATCGCGCTTGCCTCCTCGCACAACTCCTGCGAGATTCAACATTCGGCGCATCGGGGGGTGCGGCAGGGGAACCCCGTGCGAATGCTCGACCATGCTTGATCTAAAGACCGTTCTGGTTGTCACGTTCGCAACCGCAAGCCTGCAGGCCGTCACCTGGTTGTTTGTGTGGCTGGCGTGGCGCCGTCTCTATGAGTTGAAGTTTCTTGCGGCCGGCTTCGTCGCTATCGCGGCTGGGGTGCTGTTGATTCTCCTGCGCGGGGAGCAGCCGGCGGCCTGGGCCATCGTGCTCCACAACACGATCATCAAGCTGGGCCTGGTGCTGCTGGCCGAGGGTCTGGCGCGCTTTCTGGGGCAGCCACGCTATACCTGGATCAGCATTTCACTGCTGATTTTCCAAATTGTCGTGTGGAGTGCCGTCCTCGCGATTGATCCGGGCGACATTGCTATCCGCATTCACGCATCGACCTTCTTTACGGTCGTCATGATGTCGGTGATGTGTCTTGGGCTGATGCGGGACCGGACGCAACCATCCCTCCTGCGCTGGATCACGATCGGTGTGCTTGCCGAGTATATCGCGGCCAGCGTTCTCCAGAGCATCATCGAATACCGGCTGCCGGTCGATTTTCAAGGCGCCTCGGTTCTGGCCGACCGCAACGCTTGGTATCTGCTGCAGGGTGCGCTGTTCCTGATCGCTTTTTTCGGCTGCCTGCTGTTCATGGTCAGTTCGCGGCTGTCCTCCGCGCTGCTCGAGAAAAACATCGCCCTGTCGCGGGAGGTACGGGAACGACGACGGCTGGAAAGCCGGTTGAACGCGAGCCTGGCGGCCGAACGCGTGCTTCGCGACGAGCAGGCGGACTTCATGCGCGTCGTCAGCCACGAGTTTCGCACCCCGCTCGCCATCATCCGCAACGCGGTCGACATGATCGGCCTTGTCGGCAACAAGTCGCCCGAAGCGACACGAGAACGGATCGCCGGCATTGGCGAGGCGCTCGATCGCCTGTTTTCCCTGATCGACCGCTTCATGGCCAATGACCGCGACAGCGGGTTTCAGCCGGAGACGATACGCGTCGGTTTGCTTATTGCCGATGTGCGGCTGCATTTCGGGATGACCGGGCGCGGCGAGCGCCTGATCTTTACGGCCGATGACGACGCGGTTTCGCTTGTCGCCGATCCCGAGATGCTGGCGACCGTCCTGATCAACCTCATCGACAACGCGCTCAAATATTCGTCAGAGGACCAGCCAGTCGATATCGATGTGCGCAGCGATGGTCGAAGTGTGGTCATTCGGGTCCGTGACCGTGGTATCGGCATTCCACAGGCCGAGCTTCACAAGATCGGCAGGCGCTTCTTCCGGGCCTCCAATACGATGGCGGGAACCGGAACCGGGCTCGGCCTCTATTCTTCGCGCAAATTGCTGGCCTATCACGGCGGCAAGCTGCAGTTGCTCGCCAACGACGACCAGGGCATTACGTCGATCGTCAGCCTGCCTCTGGCAGGCGAGGCAACGGATCGACTTTCGCCGCAGGAACTGACCGCATGACGCATATTCTGATCGTCGAGGACGAGCCCCGGCTGCGCAAGGATCTGGCGGATTTCCTGGAACTGACGGGCTTCACGGCCGAAGGCGTCGCGACCGCAGCGGAATTGCGCCAGACGCTAGCCAACGGCAGTTCGCCCGCTGTCATCATCCTCGATGTCGGGCTGCCCGATGGGAATGGGTTCGATCTGGCAACCGAAATCCGCAAATCACATGCCTGCGGCATCATCATGCTGACGGCGCTCGGTGACAGCGACGACCGTATCCGTGGCTTTGAGAGCGGCGCCGACATCTACCTGGTCAAGCACAGCACGCTGCGCGAGATCGACGCCGCAATTCGCAGCCTGCTGCGACGGACGGGAGCCCCGCCCGACTCTGCGAACGGCAGCAGCGATCAGTGGGTGCTGGACGGTACGAACTGGATGCTGATTGCGCCCAATCACCGTTCGCTTAAACTGACGGCGGCCGAGTTCGCCTTCATGAACGTGCTCTGCAACCGTAGCGGTGAAATCTGCCAGCGCGAGGATCTGGTGGAGCTTGTCGCCCGTCCCAGGTCGAACTTCGACAACAGGCATCTCGACGCCGTCGTCAGCCGGCTACGGCGCAAACTGGAGGAACACATCAGCTTGCCGGCGCCGATCAAGGTCGTCTATGGCGTTGGCTATATCTTCACGGCGGCCGCCGCCGTGCAATGAACGTCTGCTCAACGGCCGCTTCCAGACCGAAGCATCGACTCACGGCGCGAGCAGGACCTCGATGCGCAGCCTGCAATGTCCGCTCTCAGGAAGCCGCCATGCCCGCCCCAGTGACCGCGATTGCAGCCATTCGCAACCTGGACAATGACGCTCACCGTTGGCTCGATAGCAGAACACCAGCAGCTACTCCTCGCCCTGCTTCTGCGCGATGATATCGAGCCGCTCGCGGTCGGAGCGTTCGCGTTCGTCGCGGTTGCGTACGTCCTTGTAGGCGCGCTCGACCATGTTGGTGCGGGCGGTCGCCGCGGCGATGAGGTTGGCTTCCTGCCTGGCGCTCGCCAGGTTCGCTTCCTGGCGCACGACCGCCTGGGCAATGCGGCGATGGTAGAGATCGGGAAACAGGGCGGAGAGCGAATCGGCCTGGTCGAAATGGCCGACCAGTTCCTTGGCCTCGGCCTCGGCGGCACTGGCCGCCGCAAGGAAGGTGGCGTGGCGGGTTTCGTGCAGCGCCTTCAGCTGTTCCTGCACCTTGACCAGCTTCTTGAGGCGGTCCTTGCGCGTGCTCATTTCTACCTCGCCAATGTCAGGTCGACGAAGCCGTCGACGAACAGCGACAGCATGGTGCCGACGGCGAAATAGAAGATGATCATGCCTCCGGCGATGATGAAGGGCTGGGAGATGAAATAGATGGGGATCTGCGGGGTCAGCTTGTTGACGAAGCCGATCGTCAGATTGACGAGAATGGCATAGGCGACGAACGGGCTGCCGAGGCGGATGACCAGGAAGAAGGTGTCCGACACCGTGTCGGTGACATCGACAAGGGCTGCCTGTGGGTTGAAGAAGATGTTGACCGGCGCGACCGTGTAGGAGGAAACCAGCGCGCGTATTATCTCGTGGTCGAAATCGAAGACGAACAGCATCAAAAGCGCCGAGAACGAGATGATGGCGGCAAGGGCTGCCTGGGGTTCGGGCTCCTCGATCGCCGGTCCGCCGCTGCCGCCATAGCCCACCAGCATGGCGATGGCCGAGCCCATGAAGCGCAGGGCTTCCATGTAGAGCCTGGTCATGGCGCCGATCAGGCCGCCGACCAGAAGTTCCGAGATGATCATCGGCACCAGGATCTGCGGGCGCGGGTCGACGAAAGGAAAGATCTTGTCCCACAGGAAGGCGAGCAGGCCGCCGGTGGCGGCGACCGCCACGAACAGCCTGACCTGGACCGGGACGCGGGCGCTGGAGAGGCCCGGCATCAGCATGAAACAGGCGCCGATGCGGCAGAAGGCGAGGAACGCCGCGATGACGACGCCTTGCGACAGCACGCTCACGATATGGTTCCGAGCACCTTGATCTCGACGCCCTTGGCGATTTCAACATGGCTGAGCACCGGCAGCGTGGTGAACAGGCGCTCGATGATCATGCGCACATAGGGGCGGGCGTCGGGCGCGGTGACGAGGACGAAACGCTCGCCGGCTTCCAGATATTTCTTGATCGCCTTGGTCGCGTCCTGGCCGAACTCCTCGAGCTGGCGCGGGTCGATGTCGAATTCGCGCACCTCGCCCTTGGCGTCGCGTTTGAGACTCTGGTGGAAGGCGAGGTCCCAGCGGTTGCCGAGGCGAAGCACCTTCAGCACGCCGCCCTCGGAGAGGTCGCCGCAGATCTGCTGGGCCATGCGGATGCGGACATGCTCGACGATCTGCTCGGTGCGGCGCACATGCGGCGCGATCTCGGCGATCGCCTCGATGATCAGGTGCAGATTGCGGATCGAGACGCGCTCAGCCAGCAGCAGCTTCAGCACCGCCTGCAGGCCGGGATAGGAGATGTGCGTGGTGCAGATCTCGTCGGCGAGCTTGCGGTATTCCTGGTCCTGGCGTTCGAGCAAGGCCTTCATGTCCTTATAGGACAGAAGCTGCGGCAGGTTGTTGCGGATGACCTCGGAGAGATGGGTGAGCAACACCGACATATTGTCGGCGAAGGTGTAGTTCTCGCGCTTCAGATCCTCGACAAAGGCTTCGACGACGGAATAGGCGCGCATGCCGAAGGCCGGCTCACGGATTTCCTCGCCCGGTATCTCGGGGACGTCGCGGTTGCCGAGCAGCACCATGATCTCGCCGACACGCATCTGATACTCGGCCACCACGGTGCCGTGCACCTTGATCTGGTAGCTCTTCGGCGGGATGGCGAAATCGTCGGCGACACGCACTTCCGGCACCACGAAGCCGTACTGGGTGGCGAATTTCTTGCGCATCTTGCCCATGCGAAAAACCAGTTCCTGATGCGACGTCAGCAGCCTTGTCGACAGCTGCTTGCCTATCAGAAGCTCGATCTCGGCGGTGGCGAGCGAGGCCTTGACCGAGTTCTTCTCCTCCTCGACCTTGGTCGCCTTTTCCTGGTCCTTGATCGCCTCGGCTTCGGCGACGGCGCGGTTGGCGCGCATCGGGATGACGTAGCCGAGGCCGGCCATGCCGGCGGCCAGCGCAAAGAACGGGAACAGCGGCAGGCCGGGCATCAGGCCGAGCAGGACCAGCAGCGATGCCGCGACATAGAGCGCGCGTGGGTGGGCGCCGAGTTGGCCGAACACCGCCTGGTTGGTCGAGCCGCGGGTGCCGCCCTTGGAGACGAGCAGGCCGGCGGCGAGCGACACGATCAGTGCCGGGATCTGGGTGACGAGGCCGTCGCCGACCGACAGCTTGATGAACACGTCGGCGGCTTCGCCCATGCCCATGCCGTGCCTGATGTAGCCGATGGCAATGCCGCCGACGATGTTGATGGCGGTGATGATGAGGCCGGCGATGGCGTCGCCGCGCACGAATTTCGAGGCGCCGTCCATTGAGCCGAAGAAAGAAGATTCCTCTTCCAGTTCACGGCGGCGCAGCTGCGCGGTCTTGTCGTCGATCATGCCGGCGGAGAGGTCGGCGTCGATCGACATCTGCTTGCCGGGGATGGCATCGAGGGTGAAGCGCGCGCCGACTTCGGCGATACGCGTGGCGCCCTTGGTGATGACGATGAAGTTCACCACGATCAGGATCATGAAGACGATCAGGCCGATGACGAAGTCGCTGGCCATCACCAGCTTGGAGAAGCCGGCGATGACATAGCCGGCGGCATGCGTGCCCTCATTGCCATGCGACAGGATCATGCGCGTGGTGGCGATGTTGAGCGACAGCCGCAGCATGGTGGCGATCAGCAGCACGGTCGGGAACGACGAGAAATCGAGCGGCCGCTGGATCCACAGCGCCACCATCAGGATCAGCACCGAAAGCGCGATCGAGAAGGCGAGGCCGATGTCGATGAGAAAGGCCGGAATCGGCAGGAACAGCACGGCCAGGATGATGACGATGCCGATGGCGAAGAAGACGTCGCGGCCGTTCTTGGCCACCGCGCCGGGCTGAATGCTTTCGCTGATCGCCATATCGTCCTCAAACCCCATAGACTGTCGAGCGCGCGCGACAGCCCTGTGAGGGTAGCCCGCCAAGCTTGCGCGAGGGTGGGAGACTGGCTACTGCGCCTTGGTCCGCGTCTTCGAAAGGAATCGCATGCTGCTGATCATTGGCACAATCCGCCTGCCGCCCGATAAGCTTGAGGAGGCAAAGCCCGCCATGCAGCGGATGGTTTCCGGCAGCCGCGCGGAACCCGGCTGTCTCGAATATTCCTATGCGCAGGATGTTTTCGATGCCGGGCTCATCCGGGTCACGGAAGTCTGGAGTGACAGGGCAGCGCTTGACGCGCATTTCCGCTCGCCGCACATTGCGGACTGGCGTGCGAGCTGGCCGGCGCTTGGCATAGGCGAGCGCAACCTCGTGCTCTATGAAGCCGGCGTGCCCATGCCGACCTGAACGGTCCGCCAGCCGATCGATATCGCGCCCGCTGTCGCCAATGTGGTGTCTGTCGGCATAGTGGTTGCCATGCCGTGCCGCCGGGCGTATCAGGCTGGCTTTCCACTGCCTTTCGATATCGGCGAGCCGCCCCGGTGCTTTCCAGAAACCACAGCGAAGTCTACGCCCGCCGGCTGCGCGCGGTGCTGGTCAGGTCATTGCCTCTGCTCGAGGCACGCGGCATCGTGGTGGTCATCCTCGCAGGTGTCGTAGGCGTGATGGCTGGCATATTGGTCACGGCGATGAGCCAGATCGTGCAGGACCTGCACGGGCTGCTGTTCGGCGTTCAGCCAGGCGGCCGGCTTTCCGGCATGTTCTCGCTCGCCAATCCGATGCAGGCGCTGATACCGGCAATCGGCGGCATGCTGCTGGGGCTGACGGTGGTCTGGCTCAGGATACGGAAATTCCGCACGCCGATCGACCCGATCGAAGCCAATGCGCTCTATGGCGGGCGCATGTCGCTGACCGACACCTTCATCATCGCCGGCCAGACGATGATCTCCAGCGGTTTTGGCGCCTCGGTCGGGCTGGAAGCCGGCTATACGCAGGTTGGCTCCGGGCTGGCATCGCGGCTGGCGGGCATCTTCAGGCTGCGCCGCAACGATGTCCGCATCCTGGTCGGCTGTGGTGCGGCCGGCGCCATCGCCGCCGCCTTCGATGCACCGCTGACCGGCGCCTTCTACGGCTTCGAATTGGTCATCGGCATCTACTCTGTCGCCAATGTCGCGCCGGTCTTGACAGCCGCGATCTGCGCCTCGCTGACCGCCGAAATGTTCGGTAGCGTGCCGTTTCCGCTCGAGCTTTCGGGCCTGCCGGCGCTCACCGCCAGCCAGTATGTGCCGTTCCTGCTGCTCGGCCTGCTCGGCGGTGCCGCCTCGATCGCCATCATGCATCTGGTGACGCTGATCGAACGTGGTTTTGCCAGACTGTCGATCGATGCGGCGCTGCGCCCCGTCATCGGTGGCGTCATCGTCGGGCTGCTGGGTCTTATCACCCCGCAAGTGCTGTCCAGCGGCCATGGCGCGCTGCATCGCGAATTCTCGATGAATTACGGGCTGGCCGTGGTGGCGAGCGTCTTCGTGCTCAAGCTGACGGCGTCGGCGGTGTCGCTGGGGTCGGGTTTTCGCGGCGGATTGTTCTTCGCCTCGCTGTTCCTCGGCGCGCTGCTCGGCAAGGCATTCGCGGATGTGATGATTGTCGTCTCGCCGGCAACCGGCATCGACCCTGCCGTTGCCGCCGTCGTCGGCATGACGTCGCTCGCAGTCGGTGTCGTCGGCGGTCCGCTGACGATGACCTTCCTGGCGCTGGAATCGACCCGCGACCTGACGCTGACCGGCGTTGTGCTGGCGGCCTCGATCATGTCGGCGATCCTGGTGCGCGAGACCTTCGGCTACTCGTTCTCGACATGGCGCTTCCATTTGCGCGGCGAGACCATCCGCAGCGCCCACGATGTTGGCTGGATGCGCAGCCTCACAGTCGGCTCGATGATGCGCAAGGACATCAAGACCATCTATGCCTCGACGACGCTGGCAGCCTTCCGCAAGCAAGTGCCGCTCGGCTCTGCCCAGCGCGTCATCGCCGTCGACGCGGGAGACCACTATGTCGGCGTGCTGATCGTAGCCGAACTGCACAGCGATCCTTCCGGCGGCGAGGTCCCGGTGCGCGATCTTGCCAAATACAAGGACGCGGTGCTGGTGCCGAGCATGAACGTGCAGGCCGCCGCGGAAACATTCCAGCGGGCGGGCGCCGAAGAACTCGCTGTCGTCGAGGATTTCACCGACCACATTGTGCTGGGCCTGTTGACCGAAGGCCATCTGATGCGGCGCTATGCCGAGGAACTCGACAAGGCGCGCCGGGACCTGTCGGGCGAGGGGTGACGGGAGGGCCAAGCGGGGTGCCTGCGGCAGGGGGCGCGGTTGCGGAGCCCTAATGCTCGATCGGTCCCTTGGCCATCACCAGGGCCGTGCCGGCGGTGGTCGGGCGCTCGATCATGCGTCGCACCCGCGGCGGTTCGTCGCCGCTGTGCAGGGCCCGCACGCGTTCGCCGATGACAGCGTCGGCATGGGTGATGCGTCCATTGTGCCTGATATATTCGATCCAGGTCGGCGTGTGATAATGCTCGATCCATACGGTGGGATTCTCGAGATCGCGCGCCAGCGTCCAGTTGCGGGCGCCGTCACGACGGCGGATGCGGCCGCGTTCGGCCATGATGGCGAGGAACTCCGGTTCGTCCTCGTGCCGGATCACATACTCGATCATGATGGCGATGGGACCACTGCGCGGCTTCAGGTCAAGCGCAAGGTGCGGTTCCTTGAAGCGATTGAGCGGGTCGAGGTTGAGCACCTGCTGTTGCGGCAGCGGGAGCAAAAGACCGATGGCGCCGCCGGCCAGCATGGCGACGCTGGCTGCGATCAGCGCGGTTTCGGCGCCGTGCGCATCGGCGACGACACCCCAGATCCAGCTGCCGAGCGCGATGCCGCCGAAAGTCGCGGTCTGGTAGACCGACAGCACCCGGCCGACCACCCAGCGCGGCGTCGCCATCTGCACCGTGACGTTGAAATGCGAAAGCGCGATCACCCAGCAGGCGCCGCCGACAAGCAGGCCGAGCGACGTCTGCCAGGCATGCTGGCTGACGGCGGCATTGAAGGCGCAGACAGCGAAGCCGGCAAAAGCACAGCGCACCATCGTCTCGCTGGACAGCAACTGCCGCAGCCTGACGCTGATCAAGGCGCCGCCGACCGCGCCGATGCCGAAGGCGCCGAGCATGATGCCATAGGTCAGCGCATCGCCCTTGACGACATCGCGCGCCACCAGAGGCAGCAACGCAAGCACAGCGCCTGCACTGAAGCCGAACGCAGCACCTCTGACCAGCACCTTGCCGATGTTGGGCGACATGGCGACATAGCGCAGGCCGGCGCCCATGGCGGCCCCCAGCGATTCGCGCGGCAAGGTCGATTCCGGCACGTCCGGCTTCCAGCGCGCCAGCACGACGATCAGGCCGATATAGCTCACCGCATTCGCCGCGAAGGCGGCCGCCGCACCGGCCGCGGCGACGATGATGCCGCCGATCGCCGGACCGACGCTGCGTGTCAGATTGAAACCCAGGGAATTGAGCGCGACGGCCGCCGGCACCTTGTTGCGGGGGACGATGTCGCCGACGGAGGCCTGCCATGACGGGTTGTTGAGCGCCGTGCCGCTGTCGATCAGGAAGGTGAAGGCGAGCAGCGTCCACGGCGTGATCAGGCCTGAATAGGTGAACAGGGTCAGAAGCACCGACACCGCCAGCATGAAGGTCTGGGCGACCAGCATCACCTTGCGCCGGTCGAAACTGTCGGCGATGGCGCCGGCGACGAGTGCAAACAGCATGATCGGCAAGGTGGTCGAAGCCTGGACCAAGGCCACCTGATAGGGCGAGGTGGCGATCGTGGTCATCATCCAGGCGGCGCCGACACCCTGGATCAAGCCACCGAAATTCGAGACGAGACTTGCGCCCCACACGGCTCGGAAAATGCCGTGACGGAAGGGCGCCAGCGCCGAGACGCTCTCGCTGTCCGGCTTTTCGTCAATCATTTGGGTTCCTGCCATGTCGTGCCTGCTCGTCAGACAATCCGTTTGCGCAGACCGTTTGCCGAAAGTAGGGCATGGCGCCGCAAAGGGCAAAAAAGCTCATGGTCCAACAATGGGATAGAGGCGGTCCAGGCCTTGTCTGCCGTGGATCCGGAGGTGCCGCTGGGATCAGTGGCGTCTGGCTTCAGACAGGGTGAACGGCATGTCGCGGGCACACCTTCCTGGAACAGGTTCAGAACCCGTTCTGGATGCGCTCGAAGATGACGTTGGTGAAGGCCGATATCTGGCTGCCGATGAAGGGGCCGGTCAACGCCACCACCAGCATGATGGCGACGATCTTCGGCACGAATGTCAAGGTGATCTCCTGCACCTGCGTCAGCGCCTGGATGAGGGCGATGCCGATGCCGACCGCCATGGCGACCAGCACCACCGGAGCGGACGCGACGAGCACCGTCCACACCGCGTACTGGACGATGTCGAGAGCGTCGGCCTCATTCATGGGACTGCTCTCTGCCGAAAGCGTCAGCTAGCTGCCTTGACCGAAACTCCCGGACCGACCGCGACTTCGGTGCCGTTCTGCAGCACGGCGATGAGACCGTTGCTGGCGAGGCGCACCGAAGCCACGGTGCCCGTCGTCAGGCCGTCGGCGGAGGTGATCGAGCGCCCGATCAGTGCGTCGGCCTGCGACAGCGCCGAGGACTGCATGATCTGATTGAGCTTGGTGTTGGTCTGCACCGACTGCTCGACCTGAGAGAAGGTGGCGAGCTGGGCGACATATTGCGTCGAATCCATCGGCTTGGTCGGATCCTGGTTCTTCATCTCGGCGATCAGAAGCTTCAGGAAGGACTGGTAGTCGACCGCTGTCTTCGAGGTCGACGCCGTGGCCTGATTGGCGCCTGTCGGAATCGTCGTCGTCATGTCCACGTTCATCAGTATCGTGCTCCCACGGCCAGCGGGCGCTCGGCACCCGAAACATCGTCATTACCACCCAGCGCGCGGCGTTCGAGCGGATAAAGCGCGCGGATCGCCTTCAGCGCCTCGTAGATATGATCCTCGCCGACCATGCGGTCGATCTGTTTCAGCGCGCTGCAGATCTGGGTGTCCTCGAAGCTTTCCAGAAGCAGCGGCAGCGAACGGCGGAACATGTCGCGCGCGGCGGCGGCGCCCGCCGGGTTCATCAGCATGACCTGCAGGATGAAATAGAGCTGCTTGAGCGGTGTCGAGGCATCGTCGGCCTGAATCACGTGGCTTTCGAGCAGGAACTGGACGTCGTTCATCAATTCGACAGTGACCTTGCGGTCGACCCGGATGACGGCGCCGTTGATGTAGATCTTTTCGTTCGGCTTGAGCGATATCTTCAGCGTGTTGGTCATTGAATGCCGTCCCTGATGATCTGGGACACCTCGATCAACCCTTCGAAATTGTTGGTGCGGCCCTGACGGATGTCCTCCGCCTCGCGCAGCAGCCACAGGCCGATGGAAATGAGGTTGGCGCGCAGTTCCTTGGGCAGGGCGTTGTCGCTGGAGCCAAGATCCTCGACGAAGGCGGTCCAGACGCGGTTGGTGAAGTGAAGCGCCTCGATCGCCTCCATCGAATCGTGGCCGGCCGCAGCTGCCGCCGCGAGCATGTCGATCGAGCGGGTCAGAAGCTCCCGCTCGCGGTCCTTCGCGTCGGCAACGGAGTTGCTCTGGATGTCGGCGTAGGAGAATTGGTACATCGTTGGGGCTCTACCGTTCCGTTAAGCGTTGTCAGGTCAGGTAATTCAACAGGCTGAGCTGCTGCAGGCGTGCGGTCAACGCGAAAGACGTTTCGATGTGCTGTGTCAGGTCCGCGACCCGTGTCGCGGCTTCAGCCGGATCGACGGCTTCCAGATCGAGAATGTGCCGTTCGAAAAGGTCGACCTGCGTTTTCATCCGATCGTTGGCATCGGAAACCCGCTTCTGGACGATGCCGGTCTCGGATTGAAGCTGGCCAATGCCGCTCAGCGCTTCGCCAACCAGTGTGGTGGAGCGGCTGACAACCGTATTCTTCGCCGCCTGGCTGATGTTGCTGGACATCAGGCTGCTGACCATGGCTGCGGCCATGGCGAGTTTCTGAATGCCATCGCTGTTGGCGCTGGTCGAAGTCGGTGTGGTTTCGTTGAGTGCGATGCGGCTGACGATCTGCTGGTCGGTGGCGTTCGACCAGTTGCCTTGCCAACCCGCACCGGTGAACTGCGGCGCGACATCATTGGTGATGAAATCGTCTATCTGGGCAGCCGTGATGTTGGCCGCTGCCGGGTCGTCCTGGGTGAAACCGAAATTGGTGAGGAAAGCGGTATCGAATGCAGCCTTGGCAGGAGAGCCGGCAGCGGTGAAATCGTTGATCGGCTTGACGTCTGTGTTGGTGCCGGCAAACAGATATTCACCATTGACGCTGGTGTTGAGGATCGAGGTCAGCTGCTGGATGGTCGCCTTGCCGGAGTCCCGGGTGAGGCTGTTGGACGAGTCGCTCGAGGAAGCGGTGGTCAGGGCGGACAGAAAGGTCTGCGCGGCGGTGGAGAGCTGTCCAAGCGAGGTCTGCGTCGAGGAAAGCCGTGCGCCGACAAGGCCGTTGGAATCGATGATGACGTTGAGCCGGTCAAGGTCGCGCTGAAAGGTGACGGCCTGGGTGGTGCGCCCACCGAGAGCCAGGCCGACGTCGGCGACCCGGCCCGTCGAGGATTCTTTGGTGGCTTTGACGAGTTCGGCCTGCATGCGCATCTGCTGGGAGCGCATGGCATTGGAGATTGCGGCCGAGGAGACTGAAGTCATGGAATTATCCCACCGCGTTGAGCAAGGCCGTCAACATGTCGTCGACGGTTTTCATCATCCGGGCCGATGCCTGGTAGGTGTGTTCGAGGTCGAGCAGCAGCGACATTTCCTGGTCGACATTGACCCCGGTCGCGTTGGACAGCGCCTCGGCGCTGCGCGATGCCAGTGCTTCCTTGGCGTCGGAGGCGGTCGAAGCCTGCTGGCGCACGCTCTCGAACCAACCGATCGAACTGGCGGCGTAGTCGGA
This sequence comes from Mesorhizobium sp. M7A.F.Ca.US.011.01.1.1, assembly GCF_003998295.1. Taxonomy (NCBI): domain Bacteria; kingdom Pseudomonadati; phylum Pseudomonadota; class Alphaproteobacteria; order Hyphomicrobiales; family Phyllobacteriaceae; genus Mesorhizobium; species Mesorhizobium sp. M7A.F.Ca.US.011.01.1.1. Next base: position 225,256 of record NZ_RZRT01000003.1, on the reverse strand, counting down.
TACGCTGGAGGTTGCCGAAACGCCGGCGGCGGGGTCGAAAGTCATCGGCTGGTCGAGCCGGTCGCCATAGGCAACGAGAAGGGTGGAATAGGATGCGCCGCCGCCCGTGTTGGCGACATAGGCCGCACCGTTGGCGCCGCCGTCGCGCAGCAGCGTCGGGTTGCCGCCGGTGCTCGGGTCCATCGCTGCATTGACGCTGATGGACGCGGCAAGGCCGGTGACCAGCGTGCCGGCGGCCGGCACGGCCGGCGCTCCCGACCAGGTGAACAGGCCGGCGGCATTGGCCATCGAGGGTGCGGTCTCGGCAAAGGCGGTGATCAGGCCACGCGCCGTCTCGTCGAGCTGGCTCTGCATGGTCGAGGCGACGCCGTCGCGCAATTGCAGCAAGCCGGCAAGCGTGCCGCTGGCGCTGGTGTTGCCGCCGGCTCCCGCCGAGATCGGCACGTTGTCGATGTAAACGGCATTGCCGGCGGCACCCGCGGTATAGCCTGCCGACGCCGCGAAGGTGACCGTGCGCGGTATCGTCTCGAACAAAGTCGTGCCGTCACCGGTGGTGATGACCATGTCATTGTCGCCTCGCGTGAAGGTCGACACCGGGACATAGTTCGAAATCTTCTTCAAAAGTGCGTCGCGCTGGTCGAGCGCATCGGAAACGTCGGTGCCGGAACGGGTTCCGGACATGACCGCCGTGTTGGCATCCTGGAACTGGCTGAGCAGCGAGTTCAGGTCATCGACGGCGGTGGCGATCTGGCCGTCGGTCTGGGTGCGGAAATCCTGGACTGCCCTGGAGCCCTCATTGAGCGAGCGCACGACCTGCTTGGCGGCGTCGATGACCGAGGCGCCGAGGTTTTGGTTCGACGGCGAGGTGGCGTAGAGTTGGAGCGCCTGCTGCAGGTCGGCGATCGCGGTCGAGGGCGAGGACGCATTGTCGACGCCATTGACCGCAACGCCCAGCTGATCCATGCCGCTGTAGACCGCGCTCTGGCCGCTCCAGGCCGACAGCGCGCCGAGATTCTGGCGAAACAAAAGCTCGTTGGCTGCGCGCTGGATATCGACCGAACGCGCGCCCGGCGCCGTGCTGGTGACGACGGCCTGGCGTCGCGAATAGTCCGGGTTGGAGGCGTCGGCGACGTTGCGCGAGACAACGCTGGTCTGTCGCGCGGTGTTCATAAGCGCCGACTGGGCGATACTCAATGCGGTAGACAGTGACATGCGGGTCTTTCGCGGGCGACGCCCGTCTTATCTCTTCAGGTTGACAAGGACGTCCATCAGATCGGAACCGGTCTGGAAGACTTTCGAATTGGCGGTGTAGCTGCGCTGTGCCGCGATCATGTTGGTCAGTTCTTCGGCGATATCGACGTTGGAATTCTCGAGCGCGCCGGAGATGATGGAGCCGAGCTTGCCTTCATTGGCAAAGCCGACACGAACCGCACCGGACTCGGTGCCCTGCGAATAGACGTTGCCAGGCAGCGCCTTGAGCTGGTCCGGGCTCTGTACGTCGGCGAGCGGGATCTTGTAGAGCGGCTTGGTGGAGCCGTCTTTGTACTGGGCGTAGATGGTGCCGTCCTTGCTGATCTGGACCTTGTCGATGGTGCTCGGCGCGTTGCCGTTGACCTGGGCGTCGGAAACCGTGAAGCCGGTGCCAAGCTGGGTCAGCGCAGACAGATCGAGCGAAAAGGCGGCGCCGTTGGGCACGGTGAGGGAGACGCTGTCGACGGCGCCGGTGAGCTTGCCAGTGGTGGTGTCGAAGGTCAGGTTGGCCGAGCCAAGCGCGCCGCCGGTATAAGGGAATGCTGTTCCGGCGGTGGCCTTCGACTGGTCGAAGACCGAAACCTGCCAGGTGCCGGCGCCGGTGTTGGTGAAATAGACGTCGAGCAGCTTCTTGTTGCCGAGATTATCGTAGGCAACCATCGAGGATTTCGAGGTGTACTGCGCGCCGACGGCATTTGTGGTGGGCAGATTACCCGCCGCGACCGGTGTCGCGCCCGCCGGCAGGTTGCCGGCATAGGTACCCTCGGTGCTCGGCGTTGCGGTCATTCCCTGGTCGGAGATGACAACGGGAACCAGTCCCTCAAAACCATTGACCGTCGCTGCCGGCACGCCATTCTCGTAGCTGTAGGCCATCAGCTGGAAGCCGGCCGAATTGACCAGCCTGCCCTGCCCATCGGGAACGAAGGCGCCGGCGCGGGTCAGGTAAGGGGTGCCGCTCGGATCCTGAACGACAAAGAAGCCATCGCCGCTGACGGCAAGGTCGGAAACCGAGGTCGTGTATTGAAGCACACCCGGATCGCTGACCGCCTGACGGATCGTCGTGGTGACGCCGCCGGAATTGTAGGCACCGCCGGTCGACGGCATGACCAGCGTCGAGAATTCGGCGGAGGAGCGCTTGTAGCCGGTGGTGTCGGAATTGGCGATGTTGTCGGCGACCGTCGATAGGCGGTTTGCCTGGGCGTTCATGCCGGAAACGCCGGTCCGCATCATTCCGTAGAGGCTCATCGAAACGTCTCCGCTGTGTCCATGCTGCTGGCTACGAGGCTACGCATGTTTTCTTGCGCGAGGCTGGCGCAGCGCTGCATCAGAAGACGAGCCGGTAGCCGAGGAAACGCTTGGAATCGATCGGGTCGGTGCCCAGCTTCTCGCGCAGCTTCTTGCGCAGTTTGCTGATGTGGCTTTCCACCACGTTCTCTTCGACCTCTTCGTCGAAGATGCCGTAGATGGCGTTGAAAACCTGGGTCTTGGTGACGCGGCGCCCGCGATTGCTCGCCAGATATTCGAGGATGCGGCGCTCGCGGCGCGGCAGGGGGAGGGGCTGACCGTCGATCTCGGGGTCGCGACCGTCCATGAAGATGCGCATGGCGCCGATCTCGGTGTAGGCGACGTCTTCCTGGGCGCGGCGGCGGATCGCGGTGATGCGGGCCAGGATCTCGCGGATATGGACGGGCTTGCGAATGACGTCGTCGACGCCGCTCTCGAACAACCGCAGCGTGTTCTCCAGGGAATGCTGTTCGCTGAGCGCAATCACCGGAGCGCCGGTGCGGTCGCGGATCTGGCGCGGAGAGATGGAACCCTCGCGACAATCGCCGATGAGGAAGGCCCTGACCGAGCGCAGATCGGTGTCGGCGGCCGAATTCACCCACTCACCGAATTCGCCGGATGCAAAGCCTGCACAGGCGATGCCCTCACGATCGAAAAGTGAATTGTATCCCTCTGTTACGAGCTCGCGCTCGTCAACGATCACAATCATCGGCCCCGCCTTCCGAATCAAATCATTTGCCCCGTGAAGAGAGGCGTATCCGCTGGCGGGAATCCTGAACAACCGTCATTTCTTGTAGCTAGTTTCTTGGGAGTCTGGAATCGTATCGGTTGCATTAGCGTGCAACCAGATATGCTTTCGGTGGCAAGCTCTGACCAAGTCCAGCCAACAATTCCGGGTTGTACGGTTTGTCTATTAGAAGCGGGAAATGCGCTTACGGGTTGCAGAAGCCACGGGCGTTCGCGGTCCATTTTCCAAAGCCGGTGGCGACCATGTTGGCAATGACGCGGCAGACATAGATCTTCTGCGCCGGGTCGTTGTCGGGACCGGCATGATAGCGGGCCACGGCCATCGACCAGGTCTCGTGGCGGGCATGGAGGCTGGCCAGGAAGCGCGCCGCATAGTCGACGTTCTGGCGTGGGTCGAGCATGTCCTCGACGCTGCGAAAATGCGATGCATGGTAGTGGTGGTTGATCTGCATGCAGCCCAGATCTATCAGGGTTTTGCCCTCGCGCCGGGCATTGGCGAAGGCGGCAAGGGCCTCGGTCCGGCTCCTTGGAAAGACTGCTTTTCCTTCTATATTCAAGGCGTTGGGTTGAAGGCTGCCCTTGTTTCCGGTCTCCGTCAAGCCAACGGCATAGAGGATGCCGGCGGGCACGCCATAACGATCGGCGGCGCGCAGGATCTCCGGCTCGCATGGGTTGGCCGCGGCTGCGGCGGCGTTTGCCGCGCTAGATAAAGATATCACCGCCAGCGCGCTCGCGAGCAGGCGAAGTGCCGCGGCCGTAGTCCTGCGCGTCATCGTTGCGTTTCCCTGAGGATTGCCGGCCCGGTTGCTGGCCGCCGGCTCCACCATTGCCGCTGCCCGAATTCCCCGGTTGGAAGGATGCTGGATCGCGGCCTGTTGCCGCCGCCAAAGGAGCGGTTGCATCCGTCCGGGTTGTAGCGGGAACTGCTACCGAAGGTTGCAGTATCGTGACCTTGTCAACTTCGAAGCCGAGCCCGCGCAGCGACTTGACGATGGCCTCGCTGTCGGCCGACAGCCGACGATAGGCGTCGTGCGTTTCAGGCTTCAGCTCAATCGAAAGCTGTTCCCCGGAGAGGCGAAGATTGGCCGTCACCATGCCGAGTTCGGCGGGGTGGAGTTCGATCTTCAACACATGTGTCGGAACGGCAACAGAGCTGGCCAGATGGGTGGTCGTGGGTGAGGCTGAAAGCGCTTTTTGCGGCCCGGCGTCGGCGGCTATGGCGTTGATCACATTGAGGGCCGCCTGGCTGATGGGACTCTGCGGCGGTGCGGGGAAACTCCGTTCCGACACCACGTCGATGCGCGCAGTGGACAGGGACTGTTTTCCCGCTTCTGGACGCATCGAGGACTGGACATCCTCGATGCTCTTCATCGCATTCGCGGCGGGCTTCGACCGCACGCCGGGCACATCGGCAGCCGGCGCGTCCGACAGCTTCTGGGCCGCCGCTGCGGCGTCGCGTTTTGGCGCGCTGGAGGCAGCGCTCGGCGACTGACCGTCAAGCGCCGTCAAAGGTCCGTCGACGATCGACGCCTGCTCCGGCTTCGACATGGTTTCGAGTGCTTCGCGTCCGCCCGCGGCTTTTGGCCGGTAGGTCTTTGGCAGTGAAGCCTGCCCATCGAGCGCCGGGTCCGACGGATTCTCGCCGGTGGCCGTATTGCCCCCGGCTGCCTTGGCCGTTGTCGCGAAATGCCGCAGGTCATGAAACGCCATCAGCAGCGGCAGGTCGTCCTGAAGCGGCCCGGCATCCGGCGCCGTCTCTTCAGCGTCGGCCTTCGCGTTTGCTTCCAAATCGTCCTTGCCGGTTTTCACGTTTGCCACTTTGGCCGAGATGGTCCTTCGGGGCTCGGCCGATGCCGGTTCGGCCTTGGCGTCATGCCCGGCAAGGCCGGCAGCGAGCTTGCTCCAGCGCTGGTCGCGCGATCCCGCCTCTGTTGACGGCTGCCGTTCCGGGCGGGCAGCACCGGCATCGTCGCGCAGCATCTTGCCGAAGCCGGCGTCATCGTTCCTGCCGTTCGCGGCCGGCTGCTCCGACGTCGCGCGCGTGGAGGCAAATCCTGGCAAGGCCGAGCCGAGGCTGGTGGTCATTTTGGGGCGGCTCCAAGCATCTGGTCGATGAGGTCGAGCTGTCGACGTGTTCTGGTCATGGCGGCGTCGGTCGGATCGGCGGGCTCTTCACCGGCTGCGGGCGACAGTGCCGACGCCGGCATGACAGTCGCAGGCTCGGCGGATACCGCTGCTGCCATGTCCGGCGCATTGGCGGCTGGTCCGCCGGAGGCCGCGGTGACGGCGGGTTGCTCCGAGATGGCGCCTTCGACCGGTGGCAGGCCACTGTCATCGGCGCCTTGCGCCGTGGCGATCTCGGGCACCGGCTGCGCCGCGGCGGCAGGAACTGGGGCAGGCTTTTCCGCCGGAAGGGCGGTGGGCGGCGCGACGACCTCGCCGGCAATGGCCTGCGCGGCGTCGAGCAAAGCGCGGTCGCCCTCCGACAGCCGGCTGCGGTCGATCTTGCCGAGCTTGGCACGAACGTCCTCGATTGTACCCGAGGTGACGGTGGAAAGGCTGGCATAGAGCAGGGCGCGTGGATCGTCCTGATTGGCGTTGCCGTCGCGGCCCTGTTCCGCCCGCGCCGAAGCGAAGGCCGACAAGTCGTTCAGGCCGTCTATCGCGGCCCGGCGGGCGATGCGCAGATAGATCACCTTCTCGCGCTCGGGATCCATCATCGAGGTGATGTCGCCCAGCTTGTCCTGGCTGATCGACATGTGCAGCGTGATGACGCCGGAGACGAAGGAGTCGGCGAACTGGCTGGCATAGGGCGAATAGAGATAGCGCTCGACATATTGGGTGGAAGCAAGGGCGAAGCGTGCCGCGTTGCCTTGCGCGACTGCAAGGCCAACCGAACGGCGAAGTGCCGCTTCCTCGACCAGCGTGCCGGGGCTGAGCAATCTTGCCTCGTCGAGCAGACGGAGTGCGGTCGCCGGTTGATCGCCGGCAAGCAGTGAGCCTTTGACCAGGGCGAGGAAGGCGCCGAGATCCGGAGGCAGCGTCATGGGATCGATCGGCCTCAAGGCTTCGATAGCCTCGCCGGGCCGGCCGTTGAGGTAATCAATCACGCCTTTGGCGATGGCAAGGCTTTGCGGGTCCGTCGTGGCGCGCGACGTGGCCGCTTCGACGGTCACCGGGTTGCCGCCGCTCATGCCGTAGACAAGCAGGGCCCGAAAGTTCTTGGGATCCTTGTAGTCCTCGGCATTCGCCGCGCGCAGGCGCGCATCCGCCATCTCCAGCAGCTTGGCTTGCATCGGCAGGGCGGCATGATCGCCGGCGGCTATGCGGTCCTGGATGAGTTGCAGCGAGCGCACCAACTGATACGGCTGCAGCGTATCCTGGGCGAAACCGGTCGACGGGTGTCCGCCGGCCAGCAGCAACAGGCCAATCAACCGGCGGGTGACGGCCGCTCGCTTCATCCGCCGGTCGCCATCAGGATCTCGATGCGGCGGTTCGCGGCCGCCAATGGATCGGCTGCTATTTTCGGCTGGCGGTCGGCGAAGCCGGCGACCTCGGTGATGCGGCGTTCGTCGACGCCGCCGCGCACCAGCATGTAATAGGCGGAATGCGCGCGTGCCGTCGACAGCCGCCAATTGTCGTAGCTGTCGCCGCGGAACGGCCGGGCGTCGGTGTGGCCGTTGATGCTGATGGTGCCCTTCTGGCTGTTGATGATGCGGCCGATCTTCTCCATCGCCAGCACCAGTTCGCGTCTCGGCAATGCCGAGCCGACCTCGAACATGCCGAAGTCGAGCTGATCGGTGATCGAGATGACGACCCCCTTGTCGGTGGCTTCGACCGAGACGCCGTCGTGCAGCTTGTCGCCGGGCTTGAAGGCATCGGCCAGCTGCCGCTTGACGTCGGCCGCTGCCTTGACGGCAGCCGCGGTTGGCGCCTTCTCGCCGACGTCGGGCTTGGTGGCGTTTTGCGTCTCAGCTTTCGCTCCGCCCGCGACCGTGGTGCCGTCCGGTTTGGTCTCGCCGGCCATTGCCGTGGCAGGGTTCGCGGCCTGCTTGCCGGTCGCGTCCTTAGCCAGCGGCTCGAGCGGTGCGGCGACAGGCGGCACGGCTTTGACTTTGAGCACTTGCGTTTCGGCGGTCTTGTCGCCGGGCTTGGCCGGATCGCCCTCGATCTTGGTGCGCTCGGCGCTGGCCTCGGCGCCGGGCGCCGCGACCTGCTGCGACCAGAAATCCGGCTCGAAGGGATCGCGGTAGGAGGCGCCACCGGAGGCGCCGGTAGCCGGTCCGGCTGCCTGCACGCCGCCGTCGCCTTTCTGGCTGACATTCTGCATGACGCCGGTGTCGGTGGCGATTTCCGAAAGCACCGCGTAGGGGTCGGCGAAGAGATGATCGTCGGTGCGTTCCGCCTGCTGCGGCTCCTGCTTGTCCTGCTTGCGGTCCGACGCGCCCGCGCCGGCATTGCCATTCTGTCCGGCTTTGCTGGTCGCCTCTTGCGGATCGTCTGCCGTCAGCCCCATGGCGCGCGGGCCGTCACCGAGATCCTCCAGGCCCTTGCGGCTCGAATTTCGGTCGACCAGCTTGACCGGGTTGAAGTAGCTGGCGACGGCTGCCTTGGTCTGCTCGTTGGCGGCGTTGATCAGCCACATGACCAGGAAGAAGCACATCATGGCCGTCATGAAGTCGGCGAAGGCGATCTTCCAGACGCCGCCATGGTGGGCTTCGTCATGGTCGTCATGGCTGCGCCGCACGATGATGATCTCGTGGCGGCCGTGGTCGGCGTCTGCGACGCTCATGCCAGGACCTCCGAGAGGACCGTCGACCATTCGGCCATGCGCGTCTCGAACACCGCCTCGTCGATGGCGACGGTCAGGTCGAAGCCTGGCGCCTCGACAAAATCGAGATTGGCGGCGCGGGGTCCGAGCGACGCCTTCAGTGTTTCGAACATCGAGAGAGGGCCGCGCACGACGATACGCACCGCTTCGGCATCGCCGACCGCTTCGCGGATGGCGCCGGCCAATGCCTCGATCGAACGTTTCTGCAGATCGTCGCTGACGATGCTGCCGATGATGCGGGCGACCGTGGCGGCGACAAGTCCGGTCACGCGCGCCTCCATCGCATCGATGCGCAACGAGACCGCCTTGCCGACATCGTCGCCGAGGCTTTCGAGAAATATCCTTGCTTCCTCGGCATTGGCCTGGCGTTCGGCTTCGAGCGCGGCGTCATGCGCAGCCGACAGGCGGACCTCCAGCGCTGCCTCCGCCTGGGCAACCGCCTCGGCGATCAGCGTGCCGATATCGGCCTGCGGCGCCGGCGTCTCGGGCTTGTGGTCGGGACCGACTGCTGCCCGGGGCTGGCCGGCGCGTTGCGCGCGCGTCCCGAAATCGGGCAGAAGGTCGAAGAGGGCTACGGAGGGCATGGTTTACACCGCCACTTCCTGGGCAGCCCATTTGCGCAGGATCTGCGCGGTGCGCTCCTCGTTGAGATCGACCATCCTGGCAAGCCTGTCCTGCGGCGCCGGCCGGATCTTCTGGCGAAGATCGTCGAGCGGCGTGGGGCCTGGGCGTGTGCCTGGCAAGGTCCCGATCGCGGCACTGTCGGTGGCCGCCATTGCCTCCGGCGTCGGCAGCGAGCGCTGGACGTCGTCGAAGCTGGGACCTGCCAGGGCCGGAGTAGCCTTTGCCGTCAGCGCCGCGGCCATCGGCCTCAGGCCGAAGAAGGCGACCAGGAACACCACGACGATGAAGGCACCGGCATTGATCATCGTGCCGGCATGCTGGCCGATAGAATCGAGCATTCCCGCCTGCGGGATCGCCTCGCCATCCAGGCCGTCGATGAACTCGACCGCCGAGACGTCGATGATGTCGCCGCGCTTTTCGTCCAGGCCGGTGGCGGACGCGACCATCTTCTGGATCTCGGCGACGCGCTTGGCGATCTGCTCCGGCGTGGCATCCTTGCCGAGGATGGCCGTCAGCCGCTGCTGGTTGACAACCACGGCAATCGACATCTTGGTGACGGTGTAACCGTTGGAGACCGTGGCGATCTTCTTGGAATTGATCTCGTAGTTGGTGATCTCTTCCCTGCGGTCGTTCTGCGAGGAGGATTGCGGACCATCGGTGGCGGTTGCCTGGGTCTCGGGCAGGTTCTGCTCGACGCTGGCCGGAGTGGAAGCCTGCTTCTGGTTGTTGTTCTCGTTGGCCCGCACCGACTGCACCGAGCGTTCGACGCGGGAATTCGGATCGAAGATGGTCTCTTCCGTCTGGCGGGTGTCGGTGTTGACCTCGGCCTTGACGCTGGCGCGGAAATTGTCGGGGCCGAGATAGGCCGTCAGCGCACGGCGGATGTTGTCTCCGATCTGCGCCTCGACGGTCTGCTCGACGCCGAGCGTGCGGGCGGCGCTGGTGTTGGAAGGGTCGTCGCCCGCGGCCAGCAGATTGCCGCTGGAATCGAGAACCGTCACCTTGTCGGCCGACAGGCCGGGAACGGCGGCGGCGACGAGATGGCGGATGGACATGGCGCTTTTCTCGGCATCGATGCCGGCGTAGCGGATGACCACGGAGGCCGAGGGCTGCTGCTCGTCGCGGCGGAAATTGGCCCGTTCGGACATGACGATGTGGACCCGCGCAGCCTTGATGCCCGATATGGACTGGATGGTGCGGGCGATCTCGCCTTCCAGCGCGCGCACGCGGGTGATCTGCTGCATGAAGGAGGTGAGGCCGAGCGAGCCGACATTGTCGAACAATTCGTAGCCGGCATTGGCGCTGGTCGGCAGGCCCTTTTCGGCGAGCAGCATGCGGGCCTGAGCGGTGGTGCCGGCCGGCACCAGAACCGAGGTTCCATCGGCGCCGACATCGAAGCCGATACCGGCTTCGCCCAGCACCAGGCCGATCTGGTTCACGTCGGCGCGGTCGAGTCCCACATAGAGCGTGTCGTAGGCGGGGCGGTTGAGATAGACCGAGGCGATGCCGATGACGCCCATCACCAGAACGGCGATGCCCGCCAGCATGGCGAGGCGCTTCACGCCAAACCCGCGGAGATTCGAGATGATGCTCTGGATCTGTTCCGGCACGGTTCAACGACTCCCAGCATGATTGTCCGCTGGAACTCTAGTCTTCGAAGCTTGTGCGAAAATGAAATCGGGCCGCGCTTGCGGCGCGGCCCGATTATCTGATGGGAAGGTGGGCGCTGGTGGCGCCCGTGATCAGCTCTTGAACAGAGACAAGATCGACTGCGAGGCGGCGTTGGCGATCGACAATGCCTGGATGCCGAGCTGCTGCTGCACCTGCAGGGCCTGGAGACGGGTCGATTCCTTGTTCATGTCGGCATCGACGAGCTGGCCGACGCCGCGGTCGATGGAGTCCATCAAGCTCTGGGTAAAGGTCTTCTGCAGGTCGATGCTGCTCTTGGCCGAGCCGAGGATGGTGGCGGAGTCGGTCAGCTGAGCCATGACCTTGTCCATCCTGGTTACCATCTGCGTGATGATGTCGTCGGTTACCCCTGGGGCCGTGATGTCGAGGTTATAGGCGGAAATATTGTCGACCTTGGCGACCGCTCCCGCCGCCGTCTGGCCGGCGGTGTTCGCGGCGATATCCGTTCCTCCGCCCGCGATCACGCCCGCATAGGCGTTGTCGTACAGGGTCTGGGCGGCGCCCGTGGAATAGATGGAGGTTTTGCGATCGAGGGTTCCGGAATTCTTGACCTCGGCGGCGAGGCCGTAGTCGAAAAGCTTGGTGCCCTCGACATCGATGTTGATCGTTCCGATCGACACTGCGCCGGATGAGGAGCGATTGAATGAGGACACGATCTGCGAGTCGGGCTGGACGCCATCATTAGGGGCGGCAGTCTGCTTGGAGGTCACCGCCAGGAAATTCGAGCCGGAGAAGGTCGCCGCATCGGCGAAAGACTTCATCTGCGTCTGAAGCGCCTTGATCTCGGTCTGGGTTTTTGCCTTGGCGGCATCCGTCTGGCCGACCATGGACAGCACCTTGGTCTTGATCTGCCCGATCGTTGTCAGCACATTGTTCATGCCGGTGTAAGCGGCGTCGACCTTCGAGGCGCCGAGGCCGAGTGCATCCTGCACGGTCGACAGGGCCGCGTTGTCGGAGCGCATCGTAGTGGCGATCGACCAGTAGGCGGCGTTGTCCGAGGCCTGCGAGACCCGGTAACCGGTCGATATGCGGGCCTGCGTCTGTTCGAGCGACTTGTTGGTGGCGCTGAGGCTTTGAAGTGCGGTTAACGCCGAAGCGTTGGTCATGATGCTCGCCAAGAAAGTCGCTCCTTCTCAAAAGCCGACATGCTCAGACATGCCGGATGGGCCTGTTCAACGGGTGGCATCGTGCCGGTCGGACCGATTCGCCACTGTCGTAAGCTATTGGTTAACCATAACTAGCGCGGCATGGTTAACAGCCTGTTAAAAGCTGGCTTTTGAGAGTTAAGGATCGAGGGTTGCGTGGGGCTGGAGCAAAACGCAAATCGGGCCGCGCTTTTGGCGCGGCCCGATTTTTTAGTGCGAACTGTGGTTGAGCGAAGGCGATTAGCCGCGGAAGAGCGACAGGATCGACTGCGACGAACCGTTGGCGATCGACAGCGCCTGGATGCCGAGCTGCTGCTGGACCTGCAGGGCCTGCAGACGGGTCGATTCCTTGTTCATGTCCGCATCGACGAGCTGGCCGACACCGCGATCGATGGAGTCCATCAGATCCTGCGTGAAGGTCTTCTGCAGGTCGATACTGCTCTTGGCGGCGCCGAGCTTGGTGGCGGCGTTGGTCATATCCTTGAGCGCGGCGTCGACGACGTTCATCTGCTGGGCGATCTGGCTATCGCTGGCGGCCGTGCCACCCGAGAAGATGGTCAGCGTGGCGACCGAATAGGTGTCGGTGGCCGCTGCGACAGCGCCCAACGTCGGTGCCGAGGCCGTGGCAACCTCAGCACCGGTGGTGCCGAGGCGATTGGCGTCCAAAATGCCCTTGCTGGTCGCCGCGGCACCGGATTCATACAGCTTGATGCTTTCCACGTTGACGTCGATCGTCGAGATCGAAGCCGCGCCGGCGGAGTTGCGGTTGAACGCCGAAACGATCTTCACATCGGCCGCCGTCGTGGCTGTCGCGCCGCTGTTGACGGACAGCATGTTGGTGCCGGAGAAAGTCGCGCCGTCGGCGTAACCCTTCAGCTGCGCCTGAAGGGCGGCGATTTCGACCTGGGTCTTTTCCTTGGCGGCATCCGTCTGACCATAAGAAGAGGTCAGCTTCTGCTTGATCGAGTCGATGGTGGCGATCGCGGCGTTCATGCCGGTGTAGGCGGTGTCGACCTTCGAGGCGCCGAGGCCGAGCGAATCCTGCACGGTCGACAGAGCCTTGTTGTCGGAACGCATCGTGGTGGCGATCGACCAATAGGCGGCGTTGTCCGAAGCCTGCGAGACCTTGTAGCCGGTCGAAATGCGGGCCTGGGTGTCGGTGAGGGATTTGTTGGTTGCGTTGAGGCTCTGCAGAGCCGTCAATGCGGCGCTGTTCGTCATGATGCTGGACATGGTACTCGGACCTTGATTTTACAGGTATTTTTTACATACCGGCTCTACCGGTATGACGGTGCGGCATCATGCCCATGATCTCTCAAAATCGATCACCCGCCATCTGCGAGCGAATATGCGGGCAAGTCCCTACCAAAGGGCTAAACCGAACGGTTAATCGAAAATATATTGCTGGGATTTCGAGCCGGCGCGGCAGGGTCAGTTGAAGGAGCGCACCAGGCTGCCGACAAGCAGGTTCCAGCCGTCGATCAGGACGAAGAACAGGATCTTGAACGGCAGCGACACCACTGTCGGCGGCAGCATCATCATGCCCATCGCCATGGTGATCGTGGCGACGATCAGGTCGATGACCAGGAATGGCAGCACGATCAGGAAGCCGATCTCGAAACCGCGCCGGATCTCCGAGATCATGAAGGCCGGCACCAGGATGCGCAGGTCGACGGTGTCACGCGAAACGGTCTGGCCGCGCTCGCGGGCGAGGTCGGCGAAGAGGTCGAAATCCTTGTCACGCACATTGTGCAGCATGAAGGTGCGGAACGGGTCCGAAATCTTGTCGAAGGCTTCGGTCTGGGTGATCTGGTTGTCCATCAGCGGCTTCACGCCGGTGTTCCAGGCCTGATCGAAGGTCGGCGCCATGACATAGAAGGTCATGAACAGCGACAGCGAAATCAGGATGAGGTTTGCCGGTGTCGACTGCAGGCCGATGCCGGCGCGCAGGATCGAGAAGGCGATGACGAAACGGGTGAAGCTGGTCACCATGATCAGCAGGCCTGGCGCCACCGACAGAACGGTCAGCAGGCCGAACATCTGGATGATGTAGCCGACGGTGGTGCCGTCAGCCTTGCCGATGCCGCCGAGATCAAGCTGCTGGGCCGTCGCGATGGAGGTGGCGGCGGCGATCATGGCCGTGGCGAGAAGGAACTTTCTCATTCGAGCAGCAATGTCCTGATGAGTACCTGTTTGGCGTGACCCTGGCTGCGGATCGCGGCGCGTTCCTCGAGGTCGGCCTTCAGGTGCTGGTAGCCGCTGGCCCCCTCGATCTGATGCATCTTCAACGTGCGCACCAGGGCCAGAAGGTCCTGATGGATGTCATCCGACATTGCCTGTGGCTGCGGCGCGTCATAGACGATGGACACCTCCATCCTGATCCAGGTGCCGGCAGGCGAGGCGATGTTGGTGGTGATCGGCGCCAGCACGACAAGCATCGGCCCCAGGCCTGGCTGCTCGGCCGCGGCGGGCTGCATGATCTTGCCTTCGTTCTCAGGTGCGACCGGTACTGACGCCGGTGCGCCGACGCCTTTGAGATAACCGCCGGACATCCAGCCCATGCCAATGGCGGCCGCCGTCACAAGCAGCAGCAGGCCGGCCTGGATGGCAGGGGAGGGACCCTTGCGTGGCTGAACCTGTTCGATATTTGCCACGGCGCCCTGCTCCGATCCTAGAACGGAAGAACCTGGTCGAGAATCTGCTGGCCGTAGGCAGGCTGCTGGACCTCGGTGATGCGACCGCGTCCGCCGTAGGAGATGCGGGCCTCGGCGATGCGTTCGTAGGGGATGGTGTTTTCGGCGCCGATATCGGCCGGCCGCACGATGCCGGCGAGCGTCAGCACCCTGAGCTCGGCGTTGACGCGCACTTCCTGGGATCCGGTGATCATCAGATTGCCGTTGGGCAGCACATCGGTGACGATCGCCGCGACATTGAGCTCAAGCGTCTCCGAGCGCTTGATCTCGCCGTCGGCAGTCGTGTCCGTGGTGGAGCTGAGAGCCCCAGCGCCCTTGCCGGCGGTGCTCCACTTGTCCCACTGCGCGCTGAGGTCGTAACCGAGCTTGCGATTGGCGGTGCGGCTCCTGTCGTTCTGGTTCTTGAAGTTGGCCCGATCGTTGATCTTGATCTTGACCGTCAGGATGTCGCCCTGGGACAGCGCCCGCGGGTCGGTGAACAGCCGGCTCTGGCGGTCGTCCCACAACGAGAATTTCTTGACCGGCGCGGGCGGCGTTTGCGGATAGCGATAGAGGGAGCCAGTGCTGCCGCCATCGATGCCGGAGCCGACCGGGGACAGGGCCGGCTCCCTGCCGACCTCCTTGAGGTTGGTTCCGCAACCCGACAGCACGGTGACCGCGCACAGGACAAGCATTTTCCGGATCATGACGGATCTACCCTTCGGGCTGCGCTGGCCATAATGCCGGTGAGCGTCGCCGCCGCCTTCTGGTCCATTTCGTTGAGGATGACGCTCGCCTTGCGTGAATCGAGCTTCATCAATATGGCCGCAGCCAGATCGGCGTTGACGATGGCCAGCCGCTCGGCGGCGGCGTCGGGTTTCATGCCGGCGTAGATCTGGACGACGCCGTCCTCGGCCCGGGCCAGGAAAACCTCGCGCCGCTTCAGCCAGGTCTCGTATTCAGCTTTCTTTGCATCGAGAGCTTTCATGCGCTCGTCAATGCCGGCCTGGAGCTGCTTCAGTTCCTCCGCCTGCAGGACATAGCGGCGGTCGCGGGCGGCGTCGGCGATATTTGAGCAGAAGCGCTCGATCTCGCTTTGGTCCGGCGCCTTTTCCCGTGTCAATTGCCGCGGCGGCGCTGCCACCGGTGCTCCCGGCAGGACCTGGCGGACCGTCTCCTCGCCGCGTGCTGTGTCGCCGACAAAGGGCAGAGCCGCGACGATGGCGGTCGCGAGCAGGATCGCGGCTTTGCGGTGTCTGCCGTCATGGCGTGGGAAGGAGCGCGTCATCGGCATCGCCTATTGCAAAACCAGGTCGGCCTGCAGGGCCCCGGCCGACTTGATGCCCTGCAAAATGGCGATGATGCCGTCCGGCTTGACGCCGAGGCGGTTGAGGCCGGAAACGAGGGTCTGGAGATCGGGTCCGTCAAGCACGGCAACGCGGGCGTCGGGCCGGCTGGCGTCGATGGCGGTGAACGGTTCGATGGCGGTCTCGCCCTTGGAGAAGGGCTCGGGCTGGACGACGCGCGGCGCTTCGGTGATGCGCACGGTGAGCGTGCCGTGGCTGATGGCGACCCGTGAGATCTTGACGTCATTGCCGATGACGATGGTGCCGGTGCGCTCGTCGATGACGACACGAGCCGGCGTGTCGGATTCGACCACCAGGTTCTCGATCTCGGCATAAAAGCGCGCCGCCGATACACCTTTCGGCCTCTTGATCTGCACGGTGCGCGAATCGCGCTCCGCCGCCACCCGCATGCCGAAGCGCTGGCCGGTGTAGTCGTTGATGGCGTCCGCGATGCGGATAGCGGTCGAGAAATCGGGATTGCGCAGTTGCAGCGTCAGGATCGCCTGATCGTCGAACTCGGCCTGGACAGCACGCTCGACGATAGCGCCGTTCGGCACGCGGCCGGAGGTCGGCACGCCTTGCGTCAGTTGCTCGGCCTGTCCCTGGGCGGTAAAGCCGGACACGATGACCGAGCCCTGGCCGACGGCATAGATCTCGCCGTCCGCCGCCTTCAGCGGCGTCATGATCAGCGTGCCGCCGGAAAGCGAGGTCGCGTCGCCCATCGAGGAGACGTCGATGTCGATGCGGGCGCCCGACTGCACGTATGGCGGCATGTTGGCGGTGACGATGACGGCGGCGACATTCTTGGCGCGCGCGCTGCCGCCTTCGGTGGCGATGCCGAGATTTTCGAGCATCGCGCGGATCGACTGTTCGGTAAATGGCGAGTTGCGCAGGCTGTCGCCCGATCCGGCAAGGCCGATGACCAGGCCGTAGCCGACGAGCTGATTGTCGCGCGAACTCTGCAGCTGGGCGATGTCCTTGATGCGCGAGGCAACCTGGCCCGGCGGCAGCGAACTCGGCCCGGTCGAAACCCGGAACATGCGGCTGGTGGTGGCCGGATCATATTCGGGATCGTTGTAGACGCCGCCATTCTTGGCGGCGAGCTCGCGCTTGGCCTTCGGCGTCAAGCCGTCGGCCAGCGCCGGCTGCAGGCCAAGCACGGCTGCCAGTATCAGGGTAAGCCCGCGCATCATGAAGCGCTGACCTGGATGGTTCCATCCGCCATCACGGTGCCGGACAGGACTTTGCCGCTGTCGATGTTGCGAACCTTGACGAGGTCGCCCGCGGCTCCCGGCTGCAGCGTCACGGCGGTGGCCGAGATCGTCAGCCCGCCGGCGATGAAGAAGATCTGCACTGAAGCACCCTGTTCGACCAGCCAGGCCTCGCGGATGGCGGTGGAGGGAATGTAGCGGCCGGGCAGCAACGTGCGCTTGGCGACTTTGCCATCCAGTTCCTCGACCCGTGTGGCGACCGCCTCTGGCTTGTGCTTGCCGACGATAAGGGTGACCTGTTTCAGGGCAGCCAGGTTGATGGTCTCGCCGGGATAGATAACCCGGCTCGGAATAAGCACCACCTCGCCGACAGCTTGATTGCTGGCGATCCGGGTGGCCGACTCCTGGGCAAAAGCCGGCATGCCGCCGGTCACCAGCGCAAGGACGAGCGCGGTGTGGCGGAATGCGGACAGGAGGCCGGGCGTCGACATCATGCGTTACCTGATGTTCTTGGAGACCACGGAGGCCATGTCGTCGGCGGCCTGGATGACCTTGGAGTTCATCTCATAGGCGCGCTGCGCCGAGATCAGCTCGGTGATTTCCTTGACCGGGTCGACGTTGGAGGCTTCGAGATAGCCCTGCTGGATGGTGGCAAAGCCGGGATCGCCAGGCACCCCGACATTCGCCGGCCCCGAAGCTGTGGTTTCCTGGAACAGATTGTCGCCGAGCGGCGCCAGGCCGGCCTCGTTGGCGAAATTGGCGATCTGAAGCTGACCGAGGTTCTGCAGGTCGGTCTGGCCGTCGATGCGGGCGAAGACCTGGCCGGTCTTGTTGACGATGACCTCGACAGCATCCACGGGGACGTTGATTGCCGGAATGACGGCAGCGCCGTCAACCGTCACCAGCTGGCCGGTGGCGTTGGTGTTGAGAGCGCCGGCGCGGCTGTAGAGCGTACCGCCGTCGGCACCCTCGATCTGAAACCAGCCCCTGCCGGTCAGCGCCAGGTCGAAACTGTTGCCGGTGCTGGTCAGTTCGCCCTGGGTGTGCACGTTGCGCACGGCCGTCGTCTTGACGCCGAGGCCGATCGAGACGCCCTCCGGCACCAGCGAGGCGTTGGAGCGGTTGGGCACGCCTTGCGTGCGGTCGACCTGATAGAGCAGGTCGGAGAATTCGGCACGGGCGCGCTTGTAGCCGGTGGTGTTGATGTTGGCGATGTTGTTGGCGATGACTTCCAGATTTGTCTGCTGGGCATTCATGCCGGTGGCGGCGATGGCGAGTGCTTTCATGGCGGAATTCCTCAGATGCCCATTCGACTGACTTCGAGATAGGCGGAAACCACCTTGTCGCGGATGGCGACGGCGGTCTGAAGCGCCTGCTGCGCGCTCATCACGGCGTCGACCACCTGACGGGTGTCGGCGTCGCCCTTGAGCGCCTGCAACGATACCTGCTCGGCATTCTGCAGCGTGTCGACGGTCTTGGAGGCTGCCTGGCTCAGCGCCTCGGCGAAGGAGGTGCCGACATTGCCGCCGGCCGAGGGTGCCGCGCCGCCCTGGAGCAGGCTTGTGGCCGCGTCGTCGCCGCCGATCGACGGCTTGAACTGAAGGGCTCCGATACCGCTGATCATTACTGGTTCCTCATCAGGTCGATGGTCATGGAAATCAGGTCGCGGGCCTGCTTGACCACCTGAAGGTTGGCCTCGTAGGAGCGATTGGCCTCGGTCATGTCGGCCATTTCGATCAGCACGTTGACGTTGGGCATCTTGACGTAGCCCTTCTCGTCGGCGGCCTCGTTGCCGGGCTGGAACTCGACTGGAAAGTCACTGGGATCTCGATCGATCGAGTTCACTGCAACAGTTGAACTGCCGGAGGCCCGGTCAAGCTCGGAGGCGAAGCTGATGGTCTTGCGGCGATAAGGATCGGAGCCGGGCGCGGTGCCGGTCGACTGGGCGTTGGCGAGGTTTTCGGAAACCACGCGCAGGCGCTCCGACTGGGCGCCGAGGCCGGATGCTGCGACTTTGAGGGCTGCGGTCAGTGCGTCCATGGTCAGCTCTTCACCGCCATCATCATCATCGTATGAAACGCCTTGACGATCGCCGTGTTGAGTTCGAAGGAGCGGCGCACCTCGCCGGCTTTCAGCAACTGGTCTTCCAGAACGACCGAGTTCTTGGACGGCATGACGACGCCGTCATCCTCCTGCGGCTTGATGGTGAAGCCGGCATTGGTCGCTGCATTGCCGAGATGGCCGGCCTGGGTGGTCTGCAGCGATACGGCGGCGCGGTCGAGCACCTTTTCGAATGGCTCGACGTCGTTTGCCGTATAACCCGGCGTGTTGGCATTGGCGATGTTGCCGGCGACTGCCGACTGGCGCACGGCCAGCCATTGCGCTTGCTTGGCGGCGAGGTCGAAAAGGGAAACGGGCTCCATGGGAATCTCCGAGCAGGTACCCAGAGACTAGGCCGCCAGTCTTGCGCGGGCCTTGCGGATGACCGGAAGCCGGAGATCGTTTATCTGGAGAGTTCGATTACCCGGTCGGCACTGGTGACCATGACCCATTTGCCATTGCGCTGCTCGATGGAGGACACCTGGCTGGAGTCAGGCAGTATCGAGCCGCGCTGGACGATCCAGAGGCCAGCGTCGTCCTGGATCATGGCACGGCCGTTGGCGACATGAACCATGCGGAATTTCGCCGTGTCGGCCGGAAACGGTTGCTCGTCGGGTGCAGCTGCGGGATTGGCATCATCCCGCACCGTCCCGGTGGCAAGAAGATCGAGATTGGCCGCGGGAATATCCTTTGCCGTCAGCGGCGCGCTGCGTTCGGCGACCACGCCGCCGCCCGCTCGCCCGGAATTGGAGCCGGTGCCGCCGAACTTCATCGCCTGGACGCCAAACTGGTCCTGGTTGAAGAAGATGTACCAGGGAAACAGGGCGCAGATCAGGCCGAGCGTGATGCCGAGCGCGGCTATGACGAAATCGCTGCGTCGGTCGGATTTTTTCTTCAGCCTGGGAAACTGCGCCTTTGGCGGCTGCGGCCATTCGTGCCCGGAAGACTGCTGCCATTTCCGCGGCGAAAACAGGTCGTTGATGGCCGAGTCGCGGCTGGCCTCGGTCTCCTGGGCGGCCTTGGCTTCGGCGATCATGTCGCGCAGGACGCGCTCGGTGTACTGGCGTTCAGTCTCCGGCATCGGCATTCAGCTTGCTTTTGAGGTGGCGGGCGAGGTCGGAGAACGGATCGGCTGACGGGCGGTCCTTCGGCGCTTGCGCCAGCGCCTCGTAGATCAGCGGCACCTGGCGCACGGCGATGTCGAGTTCGGCATCGACGCCCCCCTGATAGTTCCCAAGCAACCGGATATCGCGCGTGTCCTCGAAGCGCGAGATCATCGACTTCAGCCTTGTCACCAGCGCGCGCTGTTCGACGCTCCAGGCCTTTCCGGCCAACCGCGATATGGACGACAGCGGGTTGACGGGGGGATAGCGACCCTGTTCGGCGATCGTGCGATCGAGCACGACATGGCCGTCGAGGATGCCGCGCACGGAATCGGCGACCGGGTCGTTGTGGTCGTCGCCGTCGACCAGCACGGAAATGATGGCGGTGATCGATCCCTTGCCTTCCGTACCCGGCCCGGCGCGTTCGAGCAGCTTCGGCAGTTCGGTGAACACCGAGGCCGGGTAGCCGCGCGCGACCGGCGGCTCGCCGGTCCCCGTCGCCACCTCACGCAGGGCGTGGGCGAAGCGGGTGATCGAATCCAGCACCAGCAAAACGCGATGCCCCTGGTCGCGAAAATGCTCGGCGACGCGCATGGCGGTGTCCGGCGCACGCCGGCGCATCATGGCGCTTTCGTCGCTGGTGGCGACGACGGCGACGGTCTTGGCCATGCTGTCGCCGATCGTGTCCTCGAGGAATTCACGGACTTCGCGGCCGCGTTCGCCGATGAGCGCCACCACGACGGTATCGAATGCGTCGGCGCCGGCGAGCATGGCGAGCAGCGTCGACTTGCCGACGCCGGAGCCGGCAAAGATGCCGAGGCGCTGGCCGAAGCAGAGCGGCGTGAAGATGTCGATGACCTTGACGCCGGTCATGAAGGCAGTGCCGACGCGTTGCCGCGCCATGGCTCCCGGCGTCGTCTGGGCGCTGCGCGTCGTGTCGTCTCCCCGGGCGAGCGGCGGGCCGCCATCGATGACCCTGGTGAGCGCGTCGATGGTGCGGCCGCGCCACGAGGCATGCGGCGCCACCACGAGCGGACCGCGGCGGAACACGGCATCCCCGATGCCGGAATCGGCGCTGCGTTCGAAGGGCGCCACGACGGCCTCGTCGCGGCCTATCTTGACGATCTCGCCGCGGCGCGCACCGGCATGGCCGCGCTGCTCGACGATGTCGCCCAGCCTGGCGAAGCCGGAAAGGCCGTGCACCTTGTAGTGCGTGGGCGTGACTTCGATGACGCGGCCGCCGCGCTTGAGCAGGGCCTCGGCGTCGGCGAAACGCCGCCAGACCCTTTCCAGCGCGGCAAGCCGGTCTTCCGGCGCCGGCTGGAGTTGTCTTTCGGGTGCGCGCAGGGATGGCTGGTCGAGCGACATGGATTATTTCGAGCCGAGCGTCTTGATCGCCTCGTCGGTGGACGAGTCGGTCTGCCGCATCAGGGCGGCGGTGTTCTCGAAGGCGCGCTGGACCATGATCAGCCTGGTGATCTCCAGCACCGGATTGACATTGGACTCTTCGAGAAAGCCCTGGGCAACGCCGATATCCGAGCGATCGGTGACAGGCTCCGGGGTGCGTGCCGGAACGATGCCGGAATTGCCGTAGCGGACGAAGTTCGCGCCCGGATCGAAATTGTAGAGACCGATCGAGCCGACAAGCTGATCGTTCTGGCGCAACGAACCATCAGCCCCGGCCTTGGGCGGACCGTTGCGGGGGTCAAGCTGGATCGGCGAGCCGCCCGCATCGAGCACCGGGTGGCCCTCGATCGACATCAGCTCGCCGTTCTCGTTCATTGAAAAGCGGCCGTCGCGGGTCATGACGGTGCCGACCGGCGTCTCTATGGCGAACCAGGCATCGCCCTGGATGGCGAAGTCGAAGGGATTTCCGGTCTCGCTCAAGGCACCGTGGGCGCCGGAAAGGTAGGTCTTGCCCGGGGAGGCGAAGGATACCGATTTCTGCCCGGTGCCGGAGACGACGTCCTCGAACTTCACCCCGGTGGCGCGAAAGCCGATCGTCGAGGCGTTGGCGACGTTGTCGGCGATGGTGTCGAGGCGCCGCTCGAGCGCGATCTGTGACGAAAGGGCGACGTACAGGCTATCCCGCATGATGGTCTCAGAACCTCAGTTTCTGCATGGCCATCATCAGGTCGGTGGAGATGCCGACGGTGAGTGGCTGGGCAAACAGCACGCTGACCGAGGCGACGGCCGATGAAGTCGGGTGGTTGATCTCGTACATGCTGGTGAAGCGCGTCAGGAACTTGCCGAGTTTTTCGGGGTCGGAGAAATCCGAGATGTCGAGTTTTTGCTCGAACAGCTGCGCCTGCTTGTCGACGTCGGCGGTGGCGAAGGAATCAGGCAGGCCGAGCACGGTGCGTACGACACTGGCAAGCGCGGTGTCGGCCAGCACGTCATACCAGCTGGTGATGGTCGGGGCCTTGCGATCGAAGTAAAGCGCCAGCCGCACGCCCTGGTTGGTCTGACCGGCATCCTCTTCGAGGGTCTGGCGCATGTATTTGTCGACGGTCGGCTGCTGCGCCGGATTGATGGTGGTGGTGTTTTCGCCATAGGCTTCGAAGTTGAAGGCGGAGGCAAGCGCGGCATAGGTCTTGTCCGTCATCTTGTTGGCGACACTGTCGGGGTCGCGGACGCCGCCCTGCAGAACCCGCTTGATGAGATCCTTGTCCTCCGTCGCCGAATCGAGACCGAATGACGCCAGCGCGTATGTGTAGAGCCGGTTGTTCGACATCAGATCATCGATCGACTTCACCTTGGTGATGTTGGCAAGATAGTATGTCGTCTCGCCCTTCACATAGGCCGAATTGGGATCGAGGCCGGCGATCTGCGCCTGGGTGGCATAGTTCTTGGTCACCAACTGCTGTGTCTTGTTGTAGATGGTCGCATCGGCGCCGTAGGCGGCGAAGTTGAAGGCGCTGACGAATTCGGCGTAGCGCTTGTCAGTCAGCTTGTTGGCGAAGCTGTCGGGATCGGAGACGCCTTCCTTGAGTGCCTTGACCATGAAGGCCTTGGCGTAGTCCATGTCCTCCAGCCCGTAGGCCTTCATGGCATACTTGAACAAACGATCGTTTTTGACAAAATCGTCGATCGATTTCACCTTGGTGATATTCGCGAGATAATATTTGGTGTCGCGATCAACCACGGGCTGCTGTTCGATCCTGTCGATCGATTTTGAAATGTCCTTGGTGATGAGCTGGTAGCTGGTAAAGGTATTGAGCAAAGACGTGCCTCCGGCCGAAGCTATGCCGGCACAATACCCCTACTTCCTTGCGCGAAACTGAATCGCTTCCAAGCCCTCGATTCAAGCCTCACACAAGGCACGGGGACTATCCCTAGCTCCTGATGTGAAATGCGGAAGGACCTGTCGTGGGCATTCTGATTGGACTGGTGGTAACGCTCGGCTGCGTCCTTGGCGGCTTCATGGCCATGGGCGGCCATCTTCATGTGCTGATTCAGCCATGGGAAGCCGTGATCATCTGTGGTGCGGCTTTTGGCACCTTCCTCGTCGCCAATCCGATGAAGACGGTCAAGGATACCGGCAAGGCCATTCTCGAAGCCTTCAAGCAGGCCGTGCCGAAGGAACAGGACTATCTCGAGACGCTCGGCGTGCTGCACTCGCTGATGCGCGAGCTGCGCTCGAAATCCCGCAGCGAAGTCGAGGCGCATATCGACAATCCGGAAGAGTCGGCGATTTTCCAGGCGTTCCCAACCGTGCTGCATAACCACGACCTGACGCATTTCATCTGCGACTACTGCCGTATCATCATCATCGGCAATGCCCGCTCGCACGAGATCGAGGCGCTGATGGACGAAGAAATCCAGACCATCAGGTCCGACAAGATGAAGGCCTATCACGCGATGGTGGCGGTGGGCGACGGCTTGCCGGCGCTCGGCATCGTCGCCGCCGTGCTCGGCGTGGTCAAGGCGATGGGCGCGCTCGACCAGTCGCCGGAAATCCTCGGCGGTTTGATTGGTGCCGCACTTGTCGGAACGTTCCTCGGCATCTTCCTGTCCTATTCGGTGGTCGGGCCGGTCGCCACCAAGATCAAGACAGTACGCGAGAAGAAGAACCGCCTCTATATCATCGTCAAGCAGACGCTGCTGGCCTACATGAACGGCGCGCTGCCGCAGGTGGCGATCGAGTTCGGCCGCAAGACGATCTCGTCCTATGAACGGCCGACGATCGACGCTGTCGAGCAGAGCACGATGAATACCGGCACCGTCGAAAAGAAGGCCGCCTGAACGATGCGCGACAGATCGGTCCCGGCACTGTCATGACCAGCCTGGGCAGTTCAGCGGAAGCGCGCTCGCTGATCATCGAGCGTCTGGTCGGCGACAGCGGCGAGGCCGCCCAGGTCATTGACGCCGGCCGCGCCATGGCCGACCGCGCCGTACCGCTACTGCAGAAAAGCCTGACCAGCGAGCTTGGCGTTCCGGTCGTCGTCGATCTCAAGGCGATCGAGGTCAGCCGCGTTCCCGAGGCGCGTTCGCGTGCCGGCGACACGTTTGCCATGACCGTGATCGGCTCGTCCGCGTCCTCCGATGCGATGACCCTGGTGATCGATGCTCCGGCGATCGCGATCATGGTCTGCACGCTGTTCGGCGGCGACCCGGATCTGCCGGTATCGCCGATCGAGCGCGATCTGTCGCAGATCGAAATCGATGTTTCGACCATGGTGTTCCAGCAGGTCGCGCAGGCCCTCAACGGATCGGGAAAGCGCTGGCTCGACCTGCGCCTGCCCGCGCCGCGAGCAATGTCCGGCACCGAGGCGAAGCGGTATGTGCTGCGCGATGGGGCGGCAATCCGTATCGTGCTTGGCATCTCGACGCCGGCCGATAGTGGCACCGTCACGGTGACGATGCCGCAGCGCGTCGTGCTGGCCAGCCGCGACGGAGCCGTGCCTGTCAGCGACGACGATCACGGCCCCAGCTGGCGCGCCCGCTTTTCGGAAGAGGTGATGCGCTCCACCGTGGCGCTCGAGGCCACGATGCCGCTGGCGCGGCTGACGCTCGGCGATCTCGCCGGTTTCGAAATCGGCGACGTCATCGAATTCGAGGAAACGGCCCAATCCCAGGCGCGTCTCAGCGCACGGGGCAAGACGCTGTTCGTATGCGAGTTCGGCAAACTGGGACAGAATTACACCGTCCGGATCAGGCATCCTTACGACGCCGGGCAGGACTTTATCGACGGGCTGATGCCGGCTGCCGCCGGACGCGCCTGAGCATTTGGAGACGATCATGGCCAAAACCAAGGCGGAAGCCGACCTCGACCAGCCGGACGAGCAGCTCGACCGTGCCATCGAAGAGTTGCGCGGTGTCCTGCATGAAGAGGAGCAACGCCCCGATGCGGCGTTCAGGGCGGCCTCATCAGCCAATTCGAGCGTGATCATGAACATCCCCGTCGATGTCCAGATCATCCTCGGCAGCACCGAGATGCCGGTCTCCGATCTGATGGCGCTGCAAAAAGGGTCGACCGTGGCGCTCAATCGCCGCATCGGGGAACCTGTCGACGTCGTGGTCAACGGCCGCAAGATCGCGCGCGGCGAGATCACCGTGCTGGAAAGCGATCCGTCGCGTTTCGGCATCAGGCTGACCGAAATCATCGCCGGCACGAAGGGCGCCTAGACATGGTTTGCGGGGCTTGCCGGTGGCAGCGGAGGCGAGTGGCATGACGACGCCGGTGACCTTGACCCGCGCGCAGAAGGCGGCCGCCATACTTGTGGCGATGGGCAAGCCGTCGGCCAGCCGCCTGCTGAAATTCTTCAAGCAGGAAGAACTGAAGGCCCTGATCGAGGGCGCCCGCCTGCTGCGGACAATTCCGCAAAGCGATCTCGAACGTATCGTCGCCGAGTTCGAGGCCGAGTTCACCGAAGGGGCGGGATTGCTCGATTCCGCCGACAGGATGGACACCATCCTCAACGAATCCCTCTCGCCCGAAGAGATGAGCGCGATCATGGGCGACAAGAAATTCGAGGTCGCACCGGAAGGTCCGCCGCCGATCTGGCCCGAGCTCGAAAAGCTCGAACCGGCGCGGCTTGGCGCCTTCCTGGCCGGTGAGCATCCGCAGACGGCGGCCATGGTGTTGTCGAAGCTGGCGCCGCAGGTGGCGGCCAACGTGCTGCTGACACTGACCAAACCGATGCGTGGAGAAATCATCAAGCGCATGGTGACGATGGCCAATGTTCCCGACGCTGCCGCCAGGATCGTCGAAAACCGGCTGCGCACCAGCGTGCTGGCGGAAACCTCGACCAAGGACACCTCGGCCGGGCAGGCGCGTGTCGCCAGCGTTCTCAACGAACTCGACAAGCCGCTGCTCGAGGAGGTCATGCAGGATCTGGAAGCCGCCGGCACGCCCGATCTCGACGGTGTGAGGGCCCGGCTGTTTGCTTTCGACGATTTGCCGCTGCTCACCCAGAAAGCGCGGGTGCTGCTGTTCGACGGGCTGTCGACGGAGTTGGTCACGCTGGCCCTGCGCGGCACTTCGGCCGCACTCGCAGAATCGGTGCTGTCAGCCATCGGCGCCCGCTCGCGGCGCATGATCGAAGCCGAACTCGGACAGGGCTCGGACGGGGTCCCTCTCGCCGACATCACGGCGGCGCGCAAGACGATCGTTACGACGACGATCCGGCTGTCGCGCGAAGGTGCCTTCGAACTACCCTCGACCCAAGACGCCGCCTAAGACCGCGCCATGGCTGACGCGGTCGACAAGGATTCGAAAACCGAAGAGGCGACGGAAAAGAAGATCCGCGACACCATCGAACAGGGCAAACTGCCCCATTCGCGGGAGACAGCGCTCTTTGCCTCGTTCGTTGCCATACTGGTGTTCACCGTCTTCTACGCCAAGGATGCGATCATTGATCTCGGCATGTTCCTGTCGATGTTCCTGGAGAAGCCGGAAGCCTGGCCGATGGACACGGAGACCGACGTCATCGCGCTCTACAAAATCGTCCTCCTCGAGGTTGGCCGCGCCGTCCTGAGCCTGATGGTGCTGCTGACCGTCGCCGGCGTCGGCGCCTCGGTGTTCCAGAACATGCCGCAATTCGTAGGCGAGCGGGTCCGGCCGCAACTCTCGCGCATTTCGATCGCCAAGGGGTGGAACAGGCTGTTCGGCATCCAGGGTTGGGTCGAGTTCCTGAAGTCACTCGGCAAGGTCGGGTTTGCCATCGTCGTGCTGAGCTTCACGCTGTCGGAAGACCACCGAAAGCTGCTCGCCGGGATGATCACCAATCCGGTCGCCTTCGGTCTCGTCATCCGCGGCATCGCCGTCGACATCCTGGTGGCGATCGTCTTCGTCATGGGGCTGATCGCGGCAATCGACATCGTCTGGTCGCGCTTCCACTGGAAGCAGGATCTGCGCATGAGCAAGCAGGAGGTCAAGGACGAGTTCAAACAGTCCGAGGGCGACCCGATCGTCAAGTCGCGGCTGCGCTCGCTGGCGCGCGACCGGGCGCGCAAGCGGATGATGACGGCGGTGCCGCGCGCGACGCTGATCATCGCCAACCCAACGCACTTCTCGATCGCGCTGAAATATGTGCGCGACGAGGACTCGGCACCCATGGTGCTGGCCAAGGGGCAGGATCTGGTGGCGCTGAAAATCCGCGAGATCGCGCGGGAACACAACATCCCGGTCTTCGAGGACGTGGCGCTCGCCCGCTCCATGTACAAGCAAGTTTCGGTCGATAGTGTGATCCCGTCACAATTCTACCAGGCCGTCGCCGAACTGGTGCGGATCGTCTACTCGAAAAAGGCTGAGCGCAGACAGATTTCATGAACCGGCAACCGCACGCAAAATCTCGCGAGATCATCGTCGCCAGCGCCATCGAGCAGGTGGTGGGGGAACTCAGGCTGATCGATGTCGCCGACTACATCGCCTTTATCCGGCTGGAGCATTTCGCGTGCCTGTCGGACCTGGTCGATTCAGCGGTTGAGTTGTTCTTCATGCCGGGCACTCTACGGCTCGGCCATGGTGGTGAGGCGCATGTCGACTGGAGCGGCAGTCCGCGCATCGTGCTCGATCTGGAACTGAGGCCGCCCGGCGTCACCGTCTATTTCCAGCTGACGCTGAGCGAGCTCGGCGCATCGGTGACGGTCAACTACGTGTCGTTCGAGAAGCCGGGCGAAGACCCGGAGCACAATACGGCGCTGCTCGAGGCGGTGATCGAAGAGGCGCGTATCCGCAAGGTCGAGCCGCTCGCCTATCGCTGACCGTCGGTCGCCTTTCGAAGCGCTGTCGAATTCCCCTATTCGATCAAGCCCAGCCGCAGCGCCTTGGCAACGGCCTGGTTGCGATTGACGGCGTTGAGCTTCTGGGTCGACTGGGTCAGATACTGGTTGGCGGTGTGCACCGACAGTTTCAGGAGCCGCGCGATCTCCTCGCTGGTGTTGCCGTTGGCGGTCAGCTTCAGGCATTCGAGTTCGCGCTTGGAGATTGCGCGCATGCGGCCGGTATCGCCCGGACGGATGCGGGCGACGGCGGCGAACAGCGAAAAGCAGCGGGCGTGTATTTCGTAAAGCGCATCCTGCTGCATGGTCATCTCCGAGCCGAGGAACACGACAAGGCCGCATTGGCCGCGGTCAGCGTGAACGGGAAAAGCGATGCCGCTGGCTCCGGGCACCAGCGCCGCCATCTGCTCGGTCCAGGCGAGATCGCCAAACAGCTCCGCCATGGCAGGGACGCCGTCATCCGTCCACCAGCGCGGTTCGGTCGAGATGCGGGTGTGGCGCACGATCTCCTCGCCGTTGGCGCCTGAGATGAACTTGGTCGCCACGGCAATGCCGGGATAGTCCGAATCAAAGCATGGGACGAGCCGCGCCCGCTCGGGCGAGGGGCTTACGAAGAAGAGCCCGAAAGCCGAGGCATTCATGTCAACGGCGATCCAGCGGCAGCGGCGCACGGCATCGGGAATGGTGACCGCGTGATGGGTTTCGGAGCCAAGGGTGAAGGCTCCGAACGGGTTGCGCTGCTCGTTGAAAAGGGCTTCGGCCGTTTCCTTGATATCGGCGTGTTTCAAATGATGCCGCTCCTGATCGCCGTGGCGATGGCCATCGCGCGGTTGCTGGCCGCGAATTTCTGGATGGCGTGGGTGATGTAGCTGTTGACGGTGTTGGAGGAGACGCCAAGGATGACGGCGACCTCGTCGGTGGTCTTGCCTTCGGAAACCCAGAACAGGCATTCGCGCTCGCGATCCGACAACGGATCCTGCATGGCGGCGGCGGCAATCAGTTGCGGGATGTGCGAGAGCGCGTAGCAGCATTTCAGCTGCGCCCGCATCAACGCCGGCTGGTCGATGCTGCCGGCGGTCGCCGCAGAGAACAGGGCGAACAGGCGCTGGCGACCGACATTGAGGCGCAGCGAATAGATTTCGGCATGGCCGAGCACGTCGAGAAGGCGGGCTTCCTCTCCGGTGATCAATCCGTCTGTTTCTGGTGCCCGGGATGCCACCAGCTGCTGTGGACGGATGCCTGGCGCGACGGTGAGCGCGCCCTGCGCGAGCCCGGCGATCAGCCGCTTGCCGATCAACTCGATGGCATCGAAAATCCAGTTGGAGGAGACGATGCGCGCGTCGTTGCGGTCCTGGTCGTGGACAATGGCGACCAACATGTAGCTGTCGGCGCCGATCTCGGCGGTCAATTGCATGAAAAAGCTGGTGAGATCGCCGCGCGACGTCAGGCGCGAGCCCAATGTGTCGGATTGAAGAAGTGCGGCGGGACTGCTCATTCTTGTTGCTTTTGGCCGGAATCGTTTCTGCTGTCCGGATGCTGGAAGCCAGCCGCCGAACCCGAATACGCATTACTTTGACGAAGACACACGCGTGGCGCAGGGCTGCACCAACCAGATCCGAATCCATTCAGGGAACGCGAAGCCGTCCGCGTCTGGTGCCGGAAAAGCTCCGGAACAAGAGACTTTGGGTGGTCGCCGCGCCCCCCAAGGACCGGCTGATTCGGGTCTAATCTACCCGCAGTTGAATCTGACATCAAACGCGATTTGACAAAATCGAATCCGATGGACTCACGTGCGACTCAGAGCTCGGTTTTCGCGCCTCGGACAGAAGACAGGGACGCGAAAATCTTCGCCGGCCATTTCGGCGGCCGGTCGATTTCGTCAGGCTCGGGAGTATTTGAATGGACGGGCGCGCCGGTTGCTGGTGCCGCTAGGGCCTTGGCCTGATCGTGGGAGCCGGGCGATGTTGCCGCCCGGTCCCGGTGGTCCTTTGCTTATGCCTGTCGTTGTCCCAAAATCGCTAGATGCTCCTGGACGACAGGCATTTACCGATCCTCGAACCCGGTCAGCACGCCGACCGCGTTGATGCCGATCTCCTCGACGGCATAGCCGCCTTCCATGACGAACAGCGTCGGCAGGCCGAGCCTGGCGATGCGGCGGCCGATCTTGGGATAATCCGATGTCTTCAGCTTGAACTGGCTGATCGGGTCCTTCTCGAACGTATCGACACCCAGCGAGACGATGACGACATCCGGTGCATAAGCGGTGAGCCTGGCGCAGGCATCCTCGAGCGAGGCGTTCCATGCATCCCAGTCGGTGCCGAAGGGCATTGGATAGTTGATGTTGAAGCCTTCGCCTTCGCCTTCTCCGCGTTCGTCGGCATGGCCGAGGAAGAACGGGTACTCGACCATCGGATCGCCATGCAGATTGAGCACCTGGACGTCGGCACGGTCGTAGAAGATCTCCTGCGTGCCGTTGCCGTGGTGATAGTCGACATCGAGGATCGAGATGCGTTTGGCGCCCTGGTCGCGGAACCATTGCGCGGCGACGGCGGCGTTGTTGATGTAGCAATAGCCGCCCATGAAGCCAGCCCCGGCATGGTGGCCGGGCGGACGGCAGAGCGCGAAGGCGGAAGCCTCGCCATCCTTGACCAGGCCGGCGGCGGTCAGCGCCACGTCGTACGAAGACTTGATCGCCGCCCAGGTACCTTCGACGAAAGTGGCGCCGGCATCGAAGGAATAATAGCCGAGCAGGGCGTCGATGCGTTTTGGCGGCACGTCGCCGCGCAGGCCGCGCGTCGGCCAGGTGAAGGGCATCGCCGTGCCCGTGAGGCCTGCTTCCAGCCATTGCGCCCAGACTGTCGGGAGGAAGTCGATATAGTCCGATTTGTGGATGCGCTTGGCGGCGGCGAGATCATGTTCGTGCGGCGCGATGATGGGACCCAGTTTCTCGCTTTCGACCCGTGCCTTGATGAATTCGGCCCTCGATGGCTTTTCGAAGCCCGGCACGATGGCCGATGTGACCAGTTCCATTTGGCCGGCATGGCCGGCGTGCAGGGGGGAGAAAACAGTCTTCATAAATTCCTCTCGAAGTGTGAAATCAGTCAAGATTCAAGATTGAGATAAGGGCTCACCAGAGCGAGCCACATGGTTTCCACATCGTCCTCGATGAGGTCGAACGTCCTGCGATCCTTTTTCAGCCCCACAAGCCGGCAAACGTGTCCGACCTCCATCATCAGCACACCGAGCCGGCTGGCGATCTTGTCTTCAAGTGCCGGGTTCACATGCTGCAGCCATGCGGCGTAGAGGGCGATGATCTGGTCGTCATATTCGTTCTGGATCGGCCTGAGGTCGGCGTTGCCTGAAATGGCCTCGATCACCGGCATCAGGGTGGCGTTTTCCAGGTAGAGCCTGGACGTGTCGGTGAAGAGCCTGCGCACTTCCTGTCGAAACTCTTCACGATTGGTGGGCGGGGCGACCTTGATACGCTTGGCGATCACCTCGGGAAAAGATGACAGCCAGCGCCGGGCGAGGTCCAGAAGAATGGCTTCCTTGTTGGGAAAGTATTGGTAGATCGAACCAACCGACAAGCCTGCGCGCTGCGCAATGGCGAGCGTCGTCGGCGTCTTGGTTCCTTGCTCGCGCGTCAAGACCAGCGCTGCGTCGAGAATCCGGTCGACCACCTTGCTGGAGCGTTGTTGCCGCGGCTGTTTGCGCGGTTCGAGCGCTATCCTGGTTTTGCGGTCGAGACTGCGCTTCACGGCTTGATGTCCTCGTTCCCCGCCTGGTCTCAACATGGTGGGAGCTTGCTGTCCACAATACATTCCAGATTCGGTATGTTGACAAACGCGAATAATCAGTCGCATTCTTTATCCACGCTGCCTCTTGGGATGACAAGGGGAATTTCCAAGACAGCGCGCTGGCATTCTTTTTCGTCCCATGGCGCCGCTCCGGTGGAGTGGCAGGTCGTTGGACATGAGGGGTTGTCGGTCCCAGTCAGTCGTCAAAAGCGCGGAGTCGCGATGTCTGTCACAGGTGCGGGTCACAATGCGGATCTGATCGTCATCAACGGTCGTGTACGGACCATGGACGACGACAATCCCGCCGCCGAGGCCGTCGCCGTCAAGGACGGCGCTATCATCGCCATCGGCAGCCGCGCCTCCATCGAAGAGTTCAAGGGACCGGCCACCAAGGTGATCGACGCCAAGGGCGGTTCGGTGGTCCCGGGGTTCATCGAAGCCCATATGCATCTGTTTTCGGGCGGGGCTGAACTTGCCCACCTTCAACTCACCGGTATTCATGGCTTCGAGGCGCTGCAGAAGGCGATCCGCGACTATGCGCCGACCCGGCCCGACGCGAAGATGCTGGTCGGCCAAGGCGTCGACTACACCGTGCTCGGCAGCGAGCGCGTGACGCGCCATCACCTCGACGCCATTTTGCCCGATCGCCCGTTCTGCATGGCGGCGCCCGACCATCACACCATGTGGGCCAACACCAAGGCGCTGGAAATGGCCGGCATCCTGCAGGGGCGCACGCTCGGCCCTGGCAATGAGATCGTCATGGGTGACGATGGACTGGCCGCCGGCGAATTGCGCGAAGGCGAGGCCTTTGGTCCGGTGCTCGATCTTGCCGGCGAAGGCCGGGTTCGGCTGGGGCTGTCGACCGGCGGCGAGCCGGACCCGATGCCGACGGCGGCGGAGCGGGACGCCGACCGCGACATCATGCGGCGCGGGCTCGCCTGGTGCGCCCGCCACGGCATCACCTCGATCCAGAACATGGACGGCAATCTCTATCAGCTTGAGCTGCTGGCCGAGATCGACGCCGAGGAAGGCTTGCCCTGCCGCGTCAAGATCCCGTTCCACTACAAGAATTTCATGACGCTCGACATGCTCGACAAGGCATCCGATATGGCCGAACGCTACAACAGCGAATGGCTGTCGTCGGGCATGGTCAAGGTGTTCTACGACGGCGTTCTCGATTCCTGGACAGCTGTCATGGTCGAGCCCTATGCCGACCGCCCGGACTGGGTTGGCGAGCCGCTGTTCACGCCGGAACAATTCATCGATCTGGCCGTCGCGGTCGACAGACGCGGGTTGCAGATCGCCGTGCACTCGATCGGCGACGGCGCGGTCCGCGCGGTGCTCGACGGTTATGAGGCGGCGCAGAAGGCGAACGGCAAGCGCGACAGCCGTCACCGCGTCGAGCACATCGAGGTCACCACCACCGCTGATGTGCCGCGTTTCGCCGAACTCGGCGTCATTGCCTCCATGCAACCGCCGCATCCGCCCGGCGCAATGGATTTTCCGCTGGAGCCGACGGTATCGCGCATCGGGCCGGCGCGCTGGCCGCTGAGCTATGCCTGGCGGACCTTGAAGGATGCCGGCGCGCATGTCGTCTTCGCATCCGATTGGCCGGTGTCGCCGATCGATCCGATCCTGGGCATTCAGGCGGCAGTGTTGCGCAAACCGTGGGCAGAAAGCGACCCGGACCAGAGTTTCTCACTGCATGAAGCGATCGCCGGTTACACGATCGAGGGCGCCTACGCCGAATTCGCCGAGCACCGCAAGGGCACGCTGAAATCAGGCTACATGGCCGATCTGGTGGTTTTGTCGATGGATATCGAGAACACCGCCCCGGCCGACCTGCACAAGGTGCGGCCGGTGACGACGATTTGCGGCGGCAAGGTCACCTATCAGGCCTGACTATGGCATGGGGCTTGCAGGCCTCGATGACTGATTGAACTGTCACCCAATGCCGGGCTTGCCAACCCACCGGCCATGTGGTCACATCGAACAGGGGAAGAGCTCCGCCAGCAAGAGCGGGGTCAACAGTGAGGCGTAATCGTGCCGGACAAACCGGATCGGAATGCGATTGAAGTAGTAAACGTCAGCAAAATTTTCGGATCAGGTGAGGGGCAGGTAGCTGCCCTCGACACGGTCTCGGTATCTATCCGCGAGAACGAATTCTTCACGTTGCTGGGGCCATCCGGCTGCGGCAAGACGACGTTGCTCAGGCTGATCGCCGGCTTCGACTTTCCAACCGCCGGTGAAATCCTGCTCTACGGCCAGGACATCGCGCCGCTGCCGCCCTTCAAGCGGCCGGTCAACACCGTTTTCCAGTCCTATGCGCTGTTCCCGCACATGACGGTCGCCGACAATATCGGCTTTGGCCTGGAAATGCTGGGCAAGCCGAGGACGGAGATCAAGGCGCGCGTCGCCGAGATGCTGAAGCTGGTCAAGATGGAGGCACTCGCTGGTCGTCGCACCAGCCAGATCTCCGGCGGCCAGCAGCAGCGCGTGGCTTTGGCCCGCGCTTTGGCGCCGCAGCCGAAGGTGCTTTTGCTCGATGAGCCGCTGTCGGCGCTTGACTACAAGCTGCGCAAGGAGATGCAGATCGAGTTGAAACGGCTGCAGCACGAGACCGGTATCACCTTCATCTTCGTCACCCACGACCAGGAAGAAGCGCTGACCATGTCAGACCGCATCGCGGTGATGTCATCGGGCAAGATCCTGCAGGTCGGTTCGCCCTGGGATATCTACGACAAGCCGGCGGAGCGCTTCGTCGCCGACTTCATCGGTGAAACCAACTTCCTCACCGCCGCCATCAGCGAGATGGCCAACGGCAAGGCGCGCGCCACGCTCAAATCCGGTGCGACCATCGAGGCGACCGTGGCCCAGGGTTTCCAGCCCAAACCCAATGCCACGGTGGTGGTTCGGCCCGAACACGCCAAGCTGACCAAGGCCAAGGGCGAACTGTCGGGGACGGTCGAAAACATCGTCTATTTCGGCACCGACACCCACATCCATGTTCATCTCGACAGCGGCGAACTCTTCACCGTACGCCAGCAGAACACGCGCAGCGCGGGCTGCGGTTTCGAGAAGGGCGACGCGGTCGGCATCCTCATCGGCAGCGATGCCGCTCAGGTCCTGAAGGACTGACGATGGCGACCGCGGAAGAAGTCGCCAAGGCAGCGGAGCGGCGCGATGTCCGTGACCGCTGGCTTTTGTCAGCGCCAGCGCTGCTGGTCATTTTCCTCGCCGCGACCGGCCCCTTGCTGATCGTGCTCGTCTACTCGTTCCTGACGCCAGGCTCCTATGGCGACGTGAAGTGGCAGTTCTCGCCGGAAGCCTGGACATCGGTGTTTCTGGAACGCGATATCTTCGACGACACGCTTTCGATCGCCGCCGCCCACGTCACCATCTTCCTGCGCTCGATCAAGCTCTCGGTGGTGACGACGATCGCCACTTTGGTGCTTGGTTTCCCGACCGCCTATTTCATGGCGACGCGCAGCGAAAAGACCCGCGATCTCTGGCTGTTCCTGATTACCATTCCGTTCTGGACCAACCTTTTGATCCGCACCTTCGCGGTGCTGCAGATCATCCGCAACGAAGGCATCGTCAACACGATCCTGCTCAAGCTCGGCATCATCTCGGCTCCCATCCAGATACTCTACACCGACACGGCGATCCTGATCGGCATGGCCTATGTCTACCTGCCACTGATGGTGCTGCCGATCTATGCCAGCATGGAAAAGCTCGATTTCCGGTTGGTCGAGGCGGGGTACGACCTTTACGCGTCGCGCTTCCAGGTGCTGCGGCGGATCATCTTTCCGCTGGTCAAGCCGGGCGTCATCGCCGGCTCCATACTGGTCTTCATTCCAGCACTTGGCGCCTATGTGACACCGAGCGTTCTTGGCGGCGGCAAGAACATGATGCTGTCCAACCTGATCGAATTGCAGTTCGGGCAGGGTCGCAACTGGCCACTCGGCTCGGCGCTGTCGATCGCCGTCATGATCATCGTCATGGTGGCGCTGCTTGCCTATGTGCGCAATGCCGGAAGATCGGGGGCGCGTCATGGCTAAGAACTTTTCCATCAAGCACCAGCCAGGATTCACCGCGATCGCCGCGACCTGCTTTATCGTGCTGTATCTGCCGATCATCGTGCTGGTCATCTATGCCTTCAACGCGGCGAGCTCGACCTCCGAATGGGGCGGCTTTTCGCTGAAATGGTTCCAGTCGGCATGGCAGAACACGCAGGTCGTCGATGCCACGCTGCGTTCCTTCCAAATTGGCTCCATCGCGGCAGTGCTCTCCACGATCTTTGCCACCATGGCGGCGCTCGCCACCACCCGCACCGCGCCCTATCCCGGCCTCACCTTCAAATATGCGGCGATCAACCAGCCGCTGATGGTGCCCGAGATCGTCACCGGCGTGGCGCTGCTGATCTTCTTCTCGCGCATCAAGATCTTCACCGGCTATTCCGGCATCGGCTATCTGGTCGCCGCGCACACGGCGTTCTGCATTCCCTTTGCCTATTTGCCGATCCGGGCGCGGCTTGAGAATATGGACCTGACGCTGGAGCGTGCCGCAGCCGACCTCTACGCGACGCCCTGGAAAGCTTTCCGGCGCATCACGCTGCCGCTTCTGTGGCCCGGCATCCTGGCCGGGCTGATGCTGGCCTTCGTCATCTCGCTCGACGACGTCGTCATCACCGAGTTCGTCAAATCAGGCGGCCAGGACACGCTGCCCACCTACATGCTCGGCCAGATCCGCCGCGGCATCACACCCGAGATCAACGCGATATCGACCGCCTTCCTGCTGCTTTCGGTCGCGATCGTCACGTTGTTTTTCTTCGTCAGCAGGAAACGAGACTGAACCGAAAAATGGGAGTTAAAACCATGAACTGGAAGACAACAGCAACCGCCATGGGGTTGGCGTTGCTCGCCTCGACGGGCCTGGCCCGCGCCGACGGCGTGCTCAACATTTACAATTGGGGCAACTACACCAGCCCCGACGTGATCAAGAAGTTCGAGGCCAAATACAACGTCAAAGTGACCATCACCGACTACGATTCCAACGACACCGCGCTGGCCAAGGTTCGCCAGGGAGGCACCGGCTTCGACATTGCGGTGCCGTCGCAGACCTACGTGCCGATCTGGATCAAGGAAGGCCTCATCCAGGAGACCGATCCTGGCAAGATGGAAAACTTCAAGAACGTGGCGCCGGAATGGGCCAATCCCGATTTCGATCCGGGTCGCAAATACAGTGTTCCATGGGCGTGGGGCACGATCGGCGTGGTCGTCAACACCGATGCCTACAAGGGGCCGGCCGATAGCTGGGGTATCATCTTCAACACGCCTGACGAGCTCAAGGGCAAGGTCAATGTCGTTCCGGAGATGGGCGATGTGATGTTCGCCGCGATCAAGTATGTCGGCGGCCAGCAATGCACCGACGACAAGGCGGTGCTGAAGAAGGTGCGCGACCTGTTGGTGGCGGCCAAGCCGAACTGGATCGCGATGGAGTACAACACCATCGAGAAGATGGGCGCCGGCGACTTCAAGGCGACCAGCGACTGGAACGGCTCGGCGCTGCGCCAGCGGCTGGCCAACCCGGCCATCCACTACAACTATCCGAAAGAAGGCTTCGGCCTGTGGAGCGATAACGTCGTCGTTCTGAAGGAAGCCAAGAACGTTGAGAACGCCAAGCTTTTCCAGAACTTCATCATGGATCCGGAAAACGCGGCAGGTCTCTCGGCCTTCCACCGCTACGCCAATGGCATCACCGGTTCGGACAAGTACATGCCTGCCGACATGAAGGACGCGCCGGAAGTCATCATTCCGGCCGCGGACAAGCCCCTTGGCGAGCTGCAGCAGATGTGCTCGCCGGAAACCCAGGAACTTTACACCAAGATCTGGACCGAATTGCAGAAGTAAACTTGGTTCGACGGACCCGGCGGCACACGCCGCCGGGTCCGTTTTTATGTTCAAGGGACTCGGCCGTCATGGACTCCTATCGCAATTCCGATCCGCGGCCGCCGATCATGCAGGGCTCGCCGCCCGCCATGGTACCGCCGAAGCTCGACTGGGACCGGCCGCCGTGGAACCGCTGGGCGTTCCAGCACATCCGTGAAATTCTGCCGACCGCCGAAGTCTGGCGCGGCAATGGCCATCGCCACCGGTTCGAGCGCGCCGAGACCGATCTCGACGGGCTGACGGTCGAGGACAGCACAGGCGCGCCGACGACGCTCGCCGGGCTGCTCGACGAGACCTATACTGACGGCTTCCTGGTGCTCAAGGACGGCAAGGTCGCCTATGAGCGCTACTTCAACGGCATGGATGAGCGCACGCTGCATCTGTCGCAGTCGATGGCGAAGTCCCTTACCGGTTCGGTGTTCGGCATACTGGTTGGGCGCGGCCTGATCGATCCGGCCAGACCGGTAA
Organism: Mesorhizobium sp. M7A.F.Ca.US.011.01.1.1; assembly: GCF_003998295.1. Taxonomy (NCBI): domain Bacteria; kingdom Pseudomonadati; phylum Pseudomonadota; class Alphaproteobacteria; order Hyphomicrobiales; family Phyllobacteriaceae; genus Mesorhizobium; species Mesorhizobium sp. M7A.F.Ca.US.011.01.1.1. Next base: position 186,811 of record NZ_RZRT01000003.1, on the reverse strand, counting down.
CGGACTACCTGCCGGAGCTCGGCGTTACCGGCTGGGCCGGCGCCAGTGTGCAGCATGTGCTGGACATGACCAGCGGCGTCCGCTTCTCCGAGGAGTACACCGACCGCTATTCGGACATTGGCCAGGTCGATGTCGCCACCGGCTGGAAGCCGGTGCCGCCGGGCAGCGATCCGGCCTTTCGCTGGCCATCGCATATGTTCGAGCTGATCCTGGGCTTGAAGGAAACGATCCGCCCGCATGGTGCCCAATTCGAATACCGCTCGATCGAGACCGACGTGCTTGCCTTCATCATGGAACGGGTGACGGGCAAACGGCTTCCGCAGCTGGTTTCGGAAGAACTCTGGCAAAAGCTCGGCGCTGATGAAAGCGCCTGCTTCACGGTCGACAGCGCCGGCTATGCGGTGGCGGATGGCGGCTTCAACGCGACGCTGCGCGACTATGGCCGCTTCGGCCAGATGATCCTCGACAATGGTGGCAGCGTCGTGCCGGCCGACTGGATCGAGGCAACACGCAACGGCAGGCATGGGCCGGACTTCAGCCCCAGTCTGCCGGAGGGCAGCTATCGCAACCAGTTCTGGATCGAGGACCCGCGCTCGCGCGCACTGATGTGCCGCGGCGTGTTCGGTCAGATGATCCATATCGACTGGAATACCGGAATGGTCGTGGTGAAGCTTTCGACCTGGCCGGATTTCGCCAATGGTGCCTATTCCATAGCGACGCTGAAGGCCGTGCACGCTATCGCCACGGCACTTCGCTGAGCCCCACAAAGAAGAAGCGACCCGGAAGGAAACGCCATGACCGGCAAGACCGTGTTCGAGACCCGCTATGGCTTCCGGCGCAACCAGGTGGTGCTCGCCAACTGGCGCGAGAACCCGTTCAACCGGTGGTCGTTCCAGAATCTCGGCGAACTGGTGCCGACCGCCCGCGTGGCGGCGGCGTCGGGCGTTGTCGAAACCCCCGTGCGCGATATGGGCGGCCTACTCGGCGAAAAGGTCGTGATCGCCGGCACACCGGAGACGGTGGCTGAATTTCTCGCACGTTCGAGCACCGACGCACTGACGGTGATGAAAGGCGGCAAGATCGTCGGCGACTGGTTCGCCCCGCATATGGATTTCGGCGCCCGCCACATCATCTTCTCGATCAGCAAGTCGGTGACAGCCATCATTGCCGGCATATTGCAAGGCGAGGGAGTGTTCGACCCGGAAGCGCCGGTGACGGCCTACATCCCTGAAGCCGCCGGCTCTGCCTATGGCGATGCGAGCGTGCGGCATGTGCTCGACATGAGCGTCAGCCTCGATTTCGAGGAGGCCTATCTCGATCCGGAGAGCGCTTTCGCCCGCTATCGTCGCGCCACGCTGTGGAATCCGGGCGGCGGCACGGAGAGCCTGCGCGAATTCATTTTGACCTTGCAACGCCTTGCAGAGCCGCATGGCCAGACCTTCCGCTACCGCTCGCCGAATTCCGACCTGCTCGGCCTGCTGCTCGAGCGCGCGTCGGGCCAGCGGTTCACCGACCTGATGCGCGAGAAATTGTGGCTGCCGCTTGGCGCTATCAGCGAAGCCTCGATCGGCGTCGACATGGAGGGCACGGCACGCACGGCCGGCGGCATTTCGGTGACGCCGCGCGATCTGGCGCGTGTCGGTGAGATGATGCGGCAAGGCGGCACAGCCAATGGCCGCCGCATCGTGCCGGAAGCCTGGGTGCGCGACACGATCAGCACCGGCGGAAGTGCGGACGCCTGGCAGCGCGGCACGATGGCGCTGCTGTTCCCGAACGGCCGCTATCGCAACAAATGGTACCAGACGGGTTTGCCGAACGGCGCCTATTGTGGCATCGGCATTCACGGCCAGTGGCTTTATGTCGATCCCAAGGCTGAAGTGGTGATCGCCAAGATGTCGTCACAGCCGGAGCCGGTCGACGATCCACTCGATGTCGAGATCGTCGCCTTCTTCGAGGCGCTGAGCCGGATGATTTAGACGCGGCTGGGTCGCCACATTAGCGCACGCTTTCCTGTGGACCCGCCGGGCTGATCAAAGCGCGGCGGTTGGCGGACCGGACGTCTGCGCCTATGGTCGCCGCTCTTTGGATGAGAGCAGGAACGACATGGCATCCGACATCAAGCGAATTGCAGCCATCATCGCGGCCGAGATCGCTGCCCGACCCGAACAGGCGGCCGCGGCGATCGGGCTGCTGGACGAGGGCGCGACGGTGCCGTTCGTGGCGCGCTATCGCAAGGAGGTCACCGGCGGGCTGGACGACACCCAATTGCGCGACCTTGCCGAACGGCTTGCCTATCTGCGCGAGCTCGATGCGCGCCGCGACACCATCCTTGGCTCCATTCGCGAACAGGGCAAGCTGACAGCGGAGCTCGAGGGCAAGATCGTCGCCGCCACCACCAAGGCTGAGCTGGAAGATATCTATTTGCCCTACAAGCCCAAGCGCCGCACCAAGGCCGAGATCGCCAGGGAACGCGGGCTGGGGCCGCTGGCCGAAGCCATCTTGGCGAACCGCGCGCTGGTGCCTGCCGAGCTGGCGCTGGCCTATGTCAGCGAAGAGGTGGCCGATACCAAGGCGGCGCTCGAAGGGGCGCGCGACATCCTGTCGGAACAATTCGCCGAGAATGCCGATCTGGTCGGAAAACTGCGCAGCTACATGAAGGAGCGCGCCTTCATGCGCGCCGGGGTGGTCGACGGCAAGCAGGAGGCCGGCGCGAAGTTCTCCGATTATTTCGACCATGTCGAGCGCTGGGCAAATGTGCCGAGCCATCGCGCGCTGGCGATGCTGCGCGGCCGCAACGAGGAAGTGCTGTCGCTCGACATCGAGGTCGATGCCGATGACACCTCCCCGGTGAAGCCGGTCGAGCGGATGATCGCCAATGCCTATGCCATCGGCGGCAGCCTGCCGGGCGACAGATGGCTGATGGACGTCGCCGGCTGGACCTGGCGGATAAAACTGTCGCTGCACCTGACGCTCGACCTGATGCGCGACCTGCGCGAGCGGGCAGAAGAGGAAGCGATCCACGTCTTTGCCCGAAACCTCAAGGATTTGCTGCTGGCGGCGCCCGCCGGCTCGCGCGCGACGATGGGGCTCGACCCCGGCATCCGCACCGGCGTCAAGGTGGCGGTGGTCGACGGCACCGGCAAGGTGCTGACAACAACGACGGTCTATCCATTTCCGCCCAGGAACGATGTGCGTGGCACGCAGGCGGAACTCGCCAAGCTCATCCGCCTGCACAAGGTCGAGCTGATTTCGATCGGCAACGGCACCGGCAGCCGCGAGACAGAAAAGCTGGTGGCGGACATGCTGTCCGACATGCCGGCGGATGGTGGGCCGAAGCCGCTGAAGGTGATCGTCAGCGAGGCCGGCGCCTCTGTCTATTCGGCATCGGCGACGGCGGCGGCGGAATTCCCTGGCCTCGACGTGTCGTTGCGCGGCGCTGTGTCGATTGCCCGGCGGCTGCAGGATCCGCTGGCCGAATTGGTCAAGATCGAACCCAAATCGATCGGCGTCGGCCAGTACCAGCATGATGTCGACCAGTACCGTCTTGGCCGCTCGCTGGAAGCGGTGGTGGAAGACGCAGTCAACGCCGTCGGCGTCGATCTCAACACCGCCTCGGCGCCGCTGCTGGCGCGCGTTTCAGGTCTCGGCGCGTCTCTGGCCGACGCGATCGTCGCGCATCGCGATGCGACCGGCCCCTTCGCCAGCCGGAAGGATCTGCTCAAGGTGCCGCGGCTCGGACCTCGGGCCTTCGAACAATCCGCCGGCTTCCTGCGCATTGCCAATGGCAGCGAGCCGCTCGATGCCTCGTCGGTGCATCCGGAGGCCTATGGCGTGGCGAAGAAGATCGTCGCCGCCTGCGGGCGCGATGTGCGGTCGTTGATGGGCGATAGTGCCGCGCTGAAGGCACTCGACCCGCGCGTCTTCGTCGACGAGCGTTTCGGCTTGCCGACGGTGCGCGACATCCTGGCGGAGCTGGAAAAGCCCGGCCGCGACCCGCGCCCAGGCTTCAAGACGGCGACCTTCGCCGACGGCATCGACGACATCAAGGATCTGAAGCCCGGCATGCTGCTTGAAGGCACGGTCACCAATGTGGCCGCCTTCGGCGCCTTTGTCGATATCGGAGTGCATCAGGACGGGCTGGTGCATGTCTCGCAACTGGCCGACCGGTTCATCAAGGACGCGCATGAGGTCGTGAAGGCCGGCGACGTGGTCAAGGTGCGGGTCGTCGATGTCGACATCAAGCGCAAGCGCATAGCCCTTTCCATGCGCAAGGATGGCGGCGAGGGTGGCGCACCGCGTGGCGGGCCACGCGACAATGGTGGCGGCAGGCCGGCACCACGTTCGCCGACGCCGCAGCAACGTCAGCCGGAGCGGCCGGCACAGCAAGGCGCATTCGGTGCTGCGCTGGCCGATGCGCTGAAGCGAAAGTAGCTACCACGCCAGAACGGCCGGCTCTTTCTCGACCCGGCCCAGCAGCCAGTCGCGAAAACTGGCGACTGGCGGATGGCCGCGCTTGTCATGCGGGACGACGAGGTAATAGGCGCTCCGGCTTTGCATGGGGTGGCCTGGCGCCGGCACCAACTGGCCGCGCTGCAATTCGCCTGCAATGAGGATCAGCGGCAGCAGCGCCACGCCGAGCCCCGCCATGCAGGCCTGGGCGGCGGTGCCGAACTGCTCGAACTGCATACCGGGCCCGGTCGGCGCGCTCAGGCCCTGATGCTCGAACCATTCCGTCCAGGCGCCAGGGCGCGTCGCCATATGCAGCAGCGGCAGGCGGCCGATATCGGCCGGTGTGGCGATGGCGCGGCCGGCGAGGAATTCGGGCGATACCACCGGCGCCACCGTTTCGCGCACCAGCAGTGTGGAGTCGGCCTCAGGCCAGTCCGGCAGGCCATAGTGGATGGCGGCATCCAGCCTCTCCCTGGCGAAGTCGAAGCGACCGACGCGGGTGACGAAATTGATGGTGATATCGGGATTGTTTTCGACGAAATCGGGGATCATCGGCATCAGCCAGCGCGTGCCGAAGGTCGGCAATATGGCAAGGTTCAGGATGCCGCTATGCCGATTGCTCATCAATCCAAGGGCTGCGTCACGCAACTGGCCAAGTGCTGAACGCACCGCCTCGGCGTAGATTTCGCCCGATGTCGACAGCCTGACATTGCGGCTGTCGCGTTCGAACAGCCGGCGGCCGAATTGATCTTCAAGCGATCTGATCTGCCGGCTGACCGCGCCTTGGGTCAGATCGAGCTCCTGGGCGGCAGCGGTGAAACTGCCCAGCCGGGCCACAGCCTCGAAGGCGGCAAGGGCGCTTATGTTGGGCAAAAGGCGGCGCTGGACACTCATGATCCATTCCTAATGCTCATTGATCGGTGAATCAATTTCGTTTGATTTTTTCGAGGCGCAGGCCGATAGAACGGGCCAAGATTTTGCTTCATGCATGCCGTCATTTTGAGCGACATGCATTGTTTGGGAGAAACGCGATGGCCGCCGACAAGAACGCATTCGTCTGGGAAGATCCGTTCCTGATCGAGGGCCAGCTTTCGGAAGACGAGCGCATGGTGCGCGACGGTGCGGCGGCCTTCGCCGCCGACAGACTGGCGCCGCGGATCGAGGACGCCTACCTCAACGAGACCTTCGACACCGCGATCTTCCGCGAAATGGGCGAGGCCGGCCTGCTCGGCATCAACATCCCCGAGGAATTCGGCGGGCTTGGCGCGAACTATGTGACCTACGGGCTGGTCGCGCGGGAAGTCGAACGTGTTGACTCGGGTTATCGCTCGATGATGTCAGTGCAGTCGTCGCTGGTGATGTATCCGATCTACGCCTATGGCTCGGACGAGCAGCGCAAGAAGTACCTGCCCAAGCTTGCCAGCGGCGAGTGGATCGGCTGTTTCGGCCTGACCGAGCCGGATGCCGGCTCCGACCCGGGCGGCATGAAGACACGCGCCGAGAGGACAGCCAACGGCTACAAGCTGTCCGGTTCGAAGATGTGGATTTCCAACGCGCCGGTCGCCGATGTGTTCGTCGTCTGGGCGAAGCTGAAGGGCGAGAACGGCAAGGACGAGATCCGTGGCTTCGTGCTGGAAAAGGGCATGAAGGGCCTTTCGGCGCCGAAGATCGGCGGCAAGCTGTCGCTGCGGGCGTCGATCACGGGCGAAGTGGTGATGGAAGGCGTCGAGGTCGGCGAGGACGCGCTGCTGCCCAACGCAAAAGGCCTCGGCGGACCGTTCGGATGCCTCAACCGGGCTCGCTTCGGCATTTCCTGGGGCTCGATGGGCGCCGCCGAGGATTGCTGGCACCGCGCCCGCCAATACGGTCTCGACCGCAAGCAGTTCGGCAAGCCGTTGGCCGGCACGCAGCTTTACCAGAAGAAGCTTGCGGACATGCAGACCGAGATCGCGCTGGGATTGCAGGCATCCTTGCGTGTCGGGCGGTTGCTGGATGAAGGCAAGATGGCGCCGGAAATGATCTCGATCGTCAAGCGCAACAATTGCGGCAAGGCGCTCGATATCGCGCGCCAGGCCCGCGACATGCATGGCGGCAACGGCATCCAGATCGGCTACCACGTCATGCGCCACGCGCAGAACTTGGAGACGGTCAACACCTATGAAGGCACGCATGACGTGCATGCGCTGATCCTGGGAAGGGCGCAGACGGGGATACAGGCGTTTTTCTGAGCCGGCAACCGTTGCTTAAATTAGGTGCACCGCAACATCTCTGCTTGGAGAATGGTTGCCAGATGTGTCAGGGTTCAGCGAAATCGTTTGAAACGCTGAATTCCGGGGCCCCATGGCAATTCTGGCAGCCGTCTACCACCTGACCCACTACAAATACGACCGGCCGGTGGTTCTCGGGCCCCAGATCATCCGGCTGCAGCCGGCGCCGCATTCCCGCACCAAGGTGCTGAGCCATTCGCTCAAGGTCGAGCCGGCCAACCACTTCGTCAATCTGCAGCAGGACCCCTATGGCAACTTCCTAGCCCGCTTCGTCTTTCCGGAGCCGGTGACGGAGTTGAAGATCGAGGTCGACCTCGTCGCTGACATGACGGTCTACAATCCGTTCGATTTCTTCGTCGAGCCGTCGGCGGAGGCGTTTCCGTTCGAATATCCGGAGGAGATACGCGACGATCTCGCGATCTACCGCACGCCGGAGCCGGCCGGACCGCTGCTTTCGGCCTTGCTGGGGACGATAGACCGCAGCGCCACGAATACCGTCAATTTTCTCGTCGACCTCAATGCGCGGCTGCAGCGCGAGATCGCCTATATCGTGCGCATGGAAACCGGGGTGTTCTCGCCGGAAGAGACCTTGGCCGCAAAAAAGGGGTCATGCCGGGATTCGAGCTGGCTGCTGGTGCAGATCCTGCGCAATCTCGGTATCGCCGCGCGCTTCGTTTCCGGCTATCTGGTCCAGTTGAAGCCCGATCTTGTGGCGCTCGACGGTCCAGCCGGAACCGCCGTCGACTTCACCGATCTGCATGCCTGGTGCGAGGTCTATCTTCCCGGCGCCGGCTGGATCGGCTTCGATCCGACCTCGGGCCTGCTCACCGGCGAAAGCCATGTGCCGCTGGCCGCCACACCGCATTTCCGCAACGCGGCTCCCATTTCCGGCGTGGCGAGCTTCGCCAATGTCGAATTCGGCTTCGAGATGCGGGTCGACCGCATCGCCGAGCATCCGCGCATCACCAAGCCATTTTCGGACGAAAGCTGGCGGGCGCTCGACGCGCTGGGCAACAAGGTCGATGCAGCGCTTGCCGCCGGCGACGTGCGGCTGACCATGGGCGGCGAGCCGACTTTCGTGTCGATCGACGATTTCGAGTCGGCCGAATGGAACACCGCCGCCGTCGGTCCCACCAAGCGCGAAAAGGCGGACGAACTGATCCGTAAACTGCGCGAGCGCTTCGCGCCCGGCGGCTTTCTCCATTACGGCCAGGGCAAATGGTATCCGGGCGAAAGCCTGCCGCGCTGGACCTTTTCGCTCTACTGGCGTGCCGACGGCCAGCCGGTATGGAGCGATCCGTCGCTGATCGCACGCGAAAAAAGCGAGGCCGATATCGGCCCGAAGCAGGCCGAAAGCCTGCTCACCGCGATTGCCGGCGAACTCGGCATCGACAAGGCCATGGTCAGCGAAGCCTATGAGGATCCGGCCGAATGGCTGCTCAAGGAAGGCAAGCTGCCCGAGAATGTCGATCCGTCCAACTCCAGGCTGGAGGATCCGGAAGAACGCAGCCGCATGGCGAAAGTGTTTGAACGCGGGCTGACCAAACCGTCCGGCTATGTGCTCCCCGTCCAGCGTTGGAACAGCCAGGCATCGGATCCGCGCTGGCGCTCGGAAAAATGGAAGACGCGGCGTGGCCGCCTGTTCCTGGTGCCAGGCGATTCACCGGTCGGCTACCGTTTGCCGCTCGGCACGTTGCCCTATGTGCCGCCGGAGCAATTCCCCTATATCGTGCCGGTCGACCCGTCGCTACCACGCGGCCCGCTGCCCGCGCGTGAAGCCATACTGGCCGGACCGGCTCCAGCCGAACTCGAAGGCGCCGACGAGATGGCGCGCCGCCAGCAAGCGGCATCGTTCACCGCCGCGACCGGCCAGCAGGAGCGGGTCGAGCAGGAGATCACCGAGATTGGCGGCGCTGTGCGCACCGCGCTTTCGGTCGAACCGCGCGACGGGCGGCTCTGCGTGTTCATGCCGCCTGTCGAGGCGCTGGAAGACTATCTCGAACTGGTCGCGGCGGCCGAGAACGCGGCAAAGGCGATCGGCCTTCCCGTGCATATCGAGGGCTACGGCCCGCCTCACGATCCACGCCTCAACGTCATCCGCGTTGCGCCTGATCCCGGCGTCATCGAGGTCAACATCCATCCTGCTTCCAACTGGCAGGATTGCGTGGCGACGACGACGGCGATCTATGAGGAAGCGCGGCAGACACGGCTTGGCGCCGACAAGTTCATGATCGATGGGCGCCACACCGGCACCGGCGGCGGCAACCATGTCGTGGTCGGCGGTGCGACACCCAATGACAGCCCGTTCCTGCGAAGGCCGGACCTGTTGAAGAGCCTGGTGCTGCAATGGCAGCGCCATCCGTCGCTGTCCTATCTGTTCTCGGGCCTGTTCATCGGGCCGACCAGCCAGGCGCCACGCTTTGACGAAGCGCGTCACGACTCGCTCTACGAGCTTGAGATCGCGATGGCGCAGGTGCCGCATCCAGACCAGGGCAACGCACCCTTGCCATGGCTGGTCGACCGGCTGTTCCGCAATTTGTTGACCGACGTCACCGGCAATACGCATCGTTCGGAAATCTGCATCGACAAGCTGTTTTCGCCGGACGGACCGACCGGTCGGCTGGGGCTGGTCGAATTCCGCGGCTTCGAGATGCCGCCCAATGCACGCATGTCGCTGGCGCAGCAACTTTTGGTGCGCGCCATCATCGCACGTGCGTGGAAGGGCCCGCTCGACGGCCGCTTCGTGCGCTGGGGCACGTCGCTGCATGACCGCTTCATGCTGCCGCATCATGTCTGGGCCGATTTTCTCGACGTGCTCGACGACCTCAAGCTCAACGGTTTCGAATTCAGGCCCGAATGGTTCGACGCCCAGCTCGAGTTCCGCTTCCCGTTCTGCGGGGAGGTTCAACACGCCGGCATCAAGCTGGAGCTGCGCCAGGCGCTGGAGCCGTGGCATGTGATGGGCGAGCAAGGCGCGATCGGCGGCACCGTGCGCTTCGTCGATTCCTCGGTCGAACGGCTGCAGGTCAAGACCGAAGGGCTGAACCCGGAGCGCCACGCAGTCGTCTGCAACGGCCGCATCGTGCCGATGAAGGTCACTGACAATCGCGAAGTGGCGGTGGCGGGTGTCCGCTTCAAGGCCTGGCAGCCGGCATCGGGCCTGCATCCGGCGCTGCCAGTCAACACGCCACTGGTCTTCGACATCTATGACCGCTGGTCGGGCCGTGCGGTCGGCGGCTGCGTCTACCATGTCGCCCATCCCGGCGGGCGCAATTACGACACCTTTCCGGTCAATGGCAACGAGGCGGAAGCTCGGCGGCTCGCCCGGTTCGAACCGCGCGGCCATACGCCATCAGCCTATGTGATCCGTGAAGAACAACCGGCGGAAGATTTCCCGATGACCCTTGACCTTCGGCGGCCGGCAAGACTCTGATCAGCGATGGCAAAGGGGAATCACAAGAGGGGACACGGCAAGCCGCGGACCCACAGCCTGCTGGAGCACTACCAGCCGATCGACGGCGTCGTCGACGAGATGGTCGATGCGTCAGGCAATCCTCGCCCGGCCTGGACGCATTTTGTCGAGGCGCTCGAGGAACTCGGCGCTGAAAAGCTCGGCCAGCGCTTTGCCCGCGCCGACCAGTATCTGCGCGATGCCGGCGTTTATTATCGCGTCTACGACAAAGCCGGTGCCAATGAGCGCGAATGGCCGCTGGCGCATGTCCCGGTTCTCATCGAGGAGAGCGAGTGGGCGGCGATCAGCGCCGGCCTCGTGCAGCGCGCCGAACTGTTCGAGGAAACCATCGCCGATATCTACGGGCCGAACCGGCTGGTCGAGAAAGGCATCCTGCCGGCGGGATTGATCGCCGCCAGCCCCGAATATTTGCGGCCTGTCGTCGGCACCAGGCCGGCCGGTGGCCACTTCCTGCATTTCTGCGCCTTCGAGCTCGGCCGTGGACCTGACGGCCAGTGGTGGGTGCTGGGCGATCGCACGCAGGCGCCGTCCGGCGCCGGTTTCGCACTGGAAAACCGCGTCGCCACCACACGCGCGCTGTCCGACATCTATGGCGAGATGCATGTGCACCGCCTTGCCGGCTTTTTCCGCCGTTTTCGCGATGCTTTGATCGGCATGGCCAAGGAGACCGACGGCCGCGTCGCCATCCTGACGCCGGGGCCGCTCAACGAAACCTATTACGAACACGCCTACATAGCCCGCTACCTCGGCATCATGCTGCTCGAAGGCGAGGATTTGACCGTCTCCGGCAGCCGGCTGATGGTGCGCACGGTTTCCGGCCTGATGCCGATCAGCGTGTTGTGGCGGCGGCTCGACGCCGCTTTCGCCGACCCGCTCGAACTGCGCCCGGATTCGCAGATCGGAACGCCGGGCCTGGTCGAGGCGATCCGCCAGGGCGCGGTTGCTACCGTCAATGCGCTGGGCTCCGGCCTGATGGAGACGCGCGCGCTGCTTGCCTTCCTGCCCAAGATTTCACGGGCCTTGCGTGGCGAGGAATTGCTGCTGCCAAGTGTCGCGACATGGTGGTGCGGGCAAGCTACCGAGCGCGCGCATGTGCTGGCCAATATCGATCGCATGGTGATCGGGCCGGCGCTGTCGACGAGGCTTGCCTTCGAGGACGACGATTCAACGAAACTAGGCTCGGCTCTGTCGGCCGGGGAGCGGGCGGAACTGGTGGCGCGCATTGAACGTGATGGCGGCGATTTCGTCGGCCAGGAAGCGGTGACGCTTTCGACGACGCCCGTCTATGTCGGCGGCTGGCTGGAGCCGCGGCCAGCGAGCCTGCGCGTCTACCTGGCGCGAACGCCGGAGGGCTGGACGGTGATGCCGGGCGGTTTTGCCCGTATCGGCCTGTCGCTCGACCCGACGGCGATCGCCATGCAGCGTGGCGGCCAGGCGGCGGATGTCTGGGTTGTCAGCGACAAACCGGTGGAGCGCGAGACGCTGCTGCCGCAAGAAGGCGACAGTTTCAGCCGCACCAGGCCCGGCAGCCTGCCCAGTCGCGCGGCGGAGAACCTGACCTGGCTCGGCCGCTATATCGAGCGCTCGGAAGACACGGTGCGCATCCTGCGCGCCTACCATGTGCGGCTGGCCGAAACCTCCGACCCGGATATGCCGCTGCTCGCCGACATCAGGGATTATCTCGAACCTTTCGGCATCGATGTGGAGACGGCGATCCCGTCAGGGCTGATCGGCACGCTGGATAGCGCGGTCTACAGTGCCGGGCAGATCCGCGACCGCTTTTCGCCCGATGGCTGGCTGGCGCTGAAGGACCTGTCGAAAACCATCCATCAGTTCGCAACGACGGTCGCGCCCGGCGACGACGCGACCCGGGCGATGACAGTCATCCTGCGTAAGCTCGCCGGCTTTTCCGGCCTGCTGCACGAGAACATGTACCGCTTCGCCGGTTGGCGCTTCCTCGAGATTGGCCGCCGGCTGGAGCGCGGTATCCAGATCTCCCGCACGCTGTCGCGGCTGACCAGCGCCAAGGCGCCGGACGGCGCGCTCGACATGATGCTGGAAATCGGCGACAGCGTGATGACCCATCGCCGCCAATATCCGGTCCAGGCCGGTCGGCGCACGGTGATCGACCTGCTGGCGCTCGATCCGCTTAACCCGCGCTCCATCCTGTTCCAACTTGAAAGGCTGAAGGCCGAAATCGGCCTGTTGCCGTCGCTCGGCGGGGAGGGGCAAATGTCGCCGGCGGCGAAGGAAATCCTGCAGCTCAACACCCAGATTGCCATCAAGGAGCCTTCGGACATGACGGCAAAGGCGCTGGACGACCTCGCCTATGAAATCGGCGGCCTCTACAACAGCCTCGCCAAAGCCTATTTCGGATAAAGCATGCTCTACGACATCAGGCTTCATCTGCACTACGATTACGCTGCGGCGGCCGGCGGCGGTCGTCATCAGGTGCGCGTACTGCCGTCGACGATATCAGGCGTGCAGCGTGTCATCGCCGCATCCCTGTCCTTTGCGCCGGCACCCAACGAGCGTTCCGACTTTTCCGATTTCTTCGGCAACAACGTCACCTCGATCGCCTTTCGCGACGCGCATGACGCGCTCGACATCAGGATGAGCGCCCGCGTGTCGGTGTCTCGGCCCGAGCCCGGGCTCGACGTGTCGCCCGATATCGCCCGGCTGAGGCAGGAGCTCGCCGCGGTGCGGTCTCTGGCACCTGATGCACCGCACCATTTCCTGACGGCCAGCACCCATGCCGGCATCGACGATGCGATCACCGCTTACGCACGCGACAGCATCGCCGGCTCTGCCGCCGGCACGGTCATGAGCCTGTGCAATCGCATCCATCGCGATTTCACCTATGACGGCGAAGCGACAACGGTGCGGACCCGGGCCAGTGATGCCTTCAAATTGAAGCGCGGCGTCTGCCAGGACTTTTCGCACATCATGATCGCCGGCCTGCGCGGGCTCGGTATTCCGGCCGGCTATGTCAGCGGCTTCTTGCGCACCATCCCGCCGAAGGGCAAGCCCCGGCTGGAAGGCGCCGATGCCATGCATGCCTGGGTCAAGGTCTGGTGCGGGCGCGATGCAGGCTGGCAGGAATTCGATCCGACCAACGGCATGCGGGCCAGCAACGACCATATCACCGTCGGCCACGGCCGCGACTATTCGGACGTGGCGCCGATCGTCGGCGTGCTCAAGACCACGGGGGGACAGGTTGGCGAGCAAGCTGTCGACGTCATTCCGGTCGTGCTCGAAAGAGCCTGAAGCAGGTCGTACACGCAGGTATTTGCGCTGCAATTCGGGATGGACAAGACTGCTTCTCAAATACCGATGCGGCCGCTAGTCTGTATTCGTTTCGGGGTGACGGCAGTTGTATCCTCAAGCGCATGGCGCGAGGTTTTGTAATTGAGAGCAATCAGCGTCGTCATTCCTGCCTGTAACGCGGCGGCGACCATCGCTGCAACGCTGGCATCGCTACGCAGCGAGGCCGAGATCATCGGCGAGATCTTGCTGGTCGACGATGCATCGATTGATGGGACGGCAACCATCGCGCGGGAGGCCGCGGCACAACTGTCGTTGCCGCTGCGCGTGCTGTCGGCCAAATGCCGCGATGCAGGCGGTGCCCGCAATTTGGCGCTGGCCGAAGCGGTCTATTCCTGGGTCTACCTGATCGATGCCGACGACCTGCATCTGCGGGGCGGGTTGCGCGCACTGCTCCGCAAGGCCCGGGAGCAGCCGGAGGCCGACATGATCGTGGTGCCTACCGGCGACGGGTGAACGGCCAGGACCGGCAGATCAAGATGCCGAACGGCTACCAGGCTGCGTGCCTGGCAAATGCTTCGGCCTATGTCAAAGGCGACATACGTTCGGTCGCCGTGGGCAGCGTTCTGGCATCCCGGACGCTGATCGGCGAGACGCGGTTCCCGATCGGAATGGCCTATGACGAGGACACGCTGTTCTGGGCACGGCTGATGAGCAAGGCATCGCTCGCCATGGTTTCGCAACCTGTCATGGTCTACGAGGTTTCGCCGGTACGTTCCGATGACCGCTTTGCCCTCAACCCGGTACGGCGCTTCCTGGACTGGCGCCGGGAACTGCGCACACTCACCGACTGCAACATCCCGTTGTCGGCCCTCAAGGCCAGGGAAGGCCTTGTCGCCCTCAAGATCGCCCGGGTCCACTATGCGCGCGGCGATCTGGGCACCGCGGTGCGCTTCCTGGCGGTAGCCGCGGCCGCGCCGAAGCGGCGCTCAGAAGCTTGGCGCTGCCTGCGCTACAGGTTCAAGCTCGCAGCGCGGCGGCGTTTGTCCGCGCCGCCGATCAAGCTGCAAGGCGCTCTGTAGGCGCCAGCCAACCCGATATCGGCGCGAGGCGCTTTTCGGACGGCGCGTGGAACCAGCGGTCGGCCAGTGGCTTATCTACGGAATTCGCGTGGAGCCGACATGTTGCAAAAATCCGGATTGTCGCCCAGCCGACCGGCTGGCCAGGACGCTGTGTCGCCAGATGGCGAGCCCAAAAACGGGGCACAAAGCTCGGCCGACCATGCGTCGCTTAACTATGTCAGTGATGCTGAGCCCGGTATCCGACGGCTGAAAACAGGCAAGGGGTTTTCCTACCAGGGACCGGACGGAGGGACAGTTTCGGATACTACCAGGGCCCGCATCGAGGCGATCGTCATTCCGCCGGCCTGGACGGATGTGTGGATTTCGCCGGACGCGGACGGCCATATCCAGGCAACCGGCAGGGACCAGCGCGGACGCAAGCAATATCGCTATCATCCGCAATGGGCCGAAGAGCGCGATGGTGCCAAATATTCGAGCCTGGTTGCTTTCGCCGAGAGCCTGCCGGACCTGCGGCACAGGATCGACAGCGATCTGCGCCGTCGTGGCCTGCCGTTCGAGCGTGTCGTCGCCGCGGTCGTCTGGCTGCTCGACAACACGATGATCCGCGTCGGCAATGCCGCCTACGCCCGTGACAACAAGAGTTTCGGGTTGACCACGTTGCGCGACCGGCATGTGGATATTGTCGGTTCAAGCCTGCGCTTTGCCTTCAAGGGCAAGTCGGGCAAGGAGTGGAAGCTGAAGCTGGTCGACCGCCGCATCGCCAGGATTGTGCGCGGCGCGCAGGACCTGCCAGGCCAGAAGCTGTTCCAGTATCTCGATGAGGACGGCAATAGGCGGCCGGTCCGCTCCGAGGACGTCAACCGCTATATCCGTGAGGCGGTCGGTGACGCCTTCAGTTCGAAGCATTTCCGCACCTGGGGCGGCACCATTCACGCCGCGTCGCTGTTTGCCCAAACGGAACTGCCGCAAAGCCAGGCGCAGCGAAACAGGGCGATGAACAGCGTCATCGACAAGGTTGCCGAGCGGCTGGGCAATACGCGTGCCGTCTGCCGCAAATGCTATATCCACCCGCGGGTCTTCGAAGCGTGGTCCGAGGGGCGGTTGCTGAATGAAATGGCGCAAGCCAACAAACGCAAACGCTCCATCGATGGTCTCGATGACGAGGAAGCTCTCGTGCTGCGATGGCTGAAACTGCGAGAAAGCTGACCAGCGCGGCCGGCTGTGGCCAAATCCGCCACATCTGGATTTTTTTATCGACGTGGTGTCGGGATCGGTCTTACTGTTTCGTCCTTTGACAGAGAAAAGGACCAGCCATGCTCTACGCAATCCTCTGCTATGCTTCCGAAGATGTCGTCTGCTCCTGGAGCAAGGCACAGGACGACGAGGTCATGGCCAATATCCTCGGCGTTCAGGAAAAATATGCCAAGGCCGGCCGGCTTGGCCCGGTGGCACGGCTTCTGCCGACGACCGCCGCGACGACCCTGAGAAAGGTCAAGGGTGAATCGGTCGTCATCGATGGGCCGTTCGCCGAGACCAAGGAACAGTTTCTCGGCTTCTACACGCTCGAATGCGCTGATCTCGACGAGGCGGTGGAGTTCGCCCGCGAGCTTTCCGAGGTCAACCCGAGCGGTGGGTCGTATGAAATCCGGCCGGTTTCGGTCTTTAACCCAACAAGGGTTTCCGCATGACCGAAATGGCCTGGATAAGCTCCGCGATCAGCGCCGCCCGCCCGCAGGCCATGGGTGCGCTGCTGCGTTATTTCCGCGATCTCGATACGGCGGAGGAAGCTTTCCAGGACGCGTGCCTCAGGGCGCTGAAGAACTGGCCGCAGAACGGGCCGCCGCGCGACCCGGCGGCCTGGTTGATCTTCGTCGGTCGCAACAGCGGCATCGATGCGGTGCGCAAGCGCGCCAAGCAGGCGCCGATGCCGGAGGAAGACCAGGTTTCCGATCTGGGAGACGCCGAGAGCGATATCGCCGAGCGGCTGGACGGGGCGCACTACCGCGACGACATATTGCGGCTGCTGTTCATCTGCTGCCATCCTGATCTGCCGGCAACGCAGCAGATCGCGGTGGCGCTGCGCATCGTCTCCGGTCTTACGGTCAAGCAGATCGCGCGCGCCTTCCTGGTTGGCGAAAGTGCCATGGAGCAGCGCATCACTCGCGCCAAGGCGCGCATTGCGGACGCCGGCGTGCCGTTCGAGACGCCGGGCGCGGTCGAGCGGTCGGAACGGCTCGCCGCCGTCGCCGCCATGGTCTACTTGGTCTTCAACGAGGGCTATTCGACCAACAGCGGCGAGGCGCCGGCCCGCGCACCGCTGTGCGAGGAGGCGATCCGGCTGGCACGGCTGTTGCTGCGGCTGTTCCAGACCGAGCCGGAGATCATGGGGCTGACGGCGCTGTTGCTTCTGCAGCATGCGCGCGCACCGGCCCGTTTCGACGAGAGCGGCGAGATCGTGCTGCTCGAAGACCAGGATCGCAGCCTGTGGAGCCGCAAGATGATCGATGAGGGGCTGGCGCTGGTCGACAAGGCGCTGCGCCATCGCAAGCCCGGCCCCTACCAGGTGCAAGCGGCGATTGCCGCGCTGCACGCGCGGGCCGAAAGGGCCGAGGACACCGACTGGAACGAGATCGACCTGCTCTATCGCTTGCTGGAGCAGATGCAGCCGTCGCCGGTGGTCACGCTCAACCGGGCCGTCGCGGTCTCCAAGGTGCGTGGACCGGCAGAGGCGCTCGCCATGATCGAGCCGCTGGAAGAACGGCTTTCCGGCTATTTCCATTTTTTCGGCCTCAAGGGCGGCCTCTTGATGCAGCTCGACCGGGGCGACGAGGCGCGCGTCGCCTTCGACCGCGCCATAGCGCTTGCGAACACGGCGGCGGAAGCTGCCCATATCCGCATGCATATCGACCGGCTGATCAGGGACGGTGCGGTACGCCCAGCGGCCAAGAAGGCAAACTGAGCGCCATCTGGCTCAATCGTGCAGTTTGGGCTTAGACCATGCCGGGGTGGTGATTTTCCCTTGAACCGAGTAATGCCACGCGATGATCGTGCCTTTGTGCACGCGGGCAGCATGGCGCCAGGCTTTGACCGGCGTGCCTTTTGTGCATGTCGTTGTCCCAAAACCGCTGGGCACTTTTTGGGCGACATGCATTATGAGCGACGGGATCTGAAAGGGACAAGAATGACGATAGGCAAGGAAACGACCGAACTGCTGGCGAAACTGGGTGTGGCCAAGGAGACGCTTGTCGGCGGCGACCTGATCGTGCGCAGCCCGGTGACGGGCGAGCAGATCGCGGCGCTGAAGACGATCTCACCGGCTGACGCGGCCAAGGTGATCGATGCCGCGCACAAGGCCTTCCAGGCCTGGCGCATGGTGCCAGGCCCGCGGCGTGGCGAACTGGTGCGGCTGCTCGGCGAGGAGCTGCGTACGCACAAGGCCGAGCTTGGCCGGCTGGTCTCGATCGAGGTCGGCAAGATCCCGTCCGAGGGGCTCGGCGAAGTGCAGGAGATGATCGACATCTGTGATTTCGCCGTAGGCCTCTCCCGGCAATTGTACGGCCTGACCATCGCCACCGAGCGCCCAGGCCATCGGATGATGGAAACCTGGCATCCGCTCGGCGTCGTCGGCGTCATTTCCGCCTTCAACTTCCCGGTCGCTGTGTGGTCGTGGAATGCCGCCCTAGCACTGGTCTGCGGCGACGCAGTGGTGTGGAAGCCGTCGGAAAAAACGCCGCTGACCGCACTTGCTTGCGAAGCCATCTTCAAACGTGCGGTCAAGCGCTTCGGCGCGGACGCACCTGATGGCCTGGCGCCGGTGCTGATCGGCGACCGCGCCGTCGGCGAGATCCTGGTCGATCACCCCAAAGTGCCGCTGGTTTCGGCGACCGGCTCGACCCGCATGGGCCGCGACGTCGGCCCGCGGCTGGCCAAGCGCTTTGCGCGCGCGGTGCTGGAACTCGGCGGGAACAATGCAGGCATCGTCTGCCCGACCGCCGATCTCGACATGGCGCTGCGCGCGATTGCGTTTGGAGCGATGGGCACGGCCGGCCAGCGCTGCACGACGCTGCGGCGCCTGTTCGTGCATGACAGCGTCTACGACGCCTTGGTTCCGCGCCTCAAAAAGGCCTACGAGAGTGTGTCTGTCGGCAATCCGCTGGAGACCTCCTCGCTGGTCGGGCCGCTGATCGACAAGGCGGCCTTCGATGCCATGCAGAAGGCGCTGAAGGAAGCCGCCGCCCATGACGGCAAGGTGACCGGCGGCACGCGGGTCGAGAACGGCCACCCCGATGCCTACTACGTGCACCCGGCGCTGGTCGAAATGCCAAGCCAGGTATCCCCGGTGACGGAAGAGACCTTCGCGCCGATCCTCTATGTGATGAAATATTCGGATTTCGACGCCGTGCTCGACGAGCACAATGCGGTGGGCGCCGGCCTGTCGTCGTCCATCTTCACCCGAGACCTGCAGGAATCCGAGCGTTTCCTGGGTGTCGACGGATCGGATTGCGGCATTGCCAATGTCAACATCGGAACCTCGGGCGCCGAGATCGGCGGTGCCTTTGGCGGCGAAAAGGAAACCGGCGGCGGCCGCGAGAGCGGCTCCGACGCATGGAAGGCCTATATGCGGCGCGCCACCAACACGGTGAACTATTCCAAGGCGCTGCCGCTCGCCCAGGGCGTGTCGTTCGACATCGACTGAGAACCGCGGATTTCGATCATCCGCATTGAAAGGCATCCCCGTAACGGGGTGCCGCATCGGTCAGCTTCCAGCCGACGGAAAACAGGCATTGAAAGCGGTGTCGACGATGGCAAGCTTGGCGGCCTGGACGGTCATGTATTCCTGGTAGAAAGTGTTTGATACCCACATCACCGAATGGCCGCGCTGGCCGAGCCAGCCGATGCTGCCGAGTTCCTCGGCAGCGCGCAGCTTGCGGGCAAGGTGGGTCCGCGAGAGCTTGAGCCATTTAGCGAAATCTCCGATCGAAACCACGCTGGTCGGAATCCGGTCCAGTCCGGCGTGATCGGGGTCGATGCCCGACATCAGCCAGTCCATGACGATGCCGCCATTGTTGAGCCAGATGAACAGGGAAAAGGTCTGGTTGGGTTCGCGCACCGGCTTGGAGGCAAGCAGGCCGTCCGCCACCAGAGGCTGCAGCCTGGCAACCATGTCGGGCCGCTCCAGGAACCTGGCCAGCCGGTCGCCACCGTCGAGATGATCCAGCGTCTGCAGATGGGCAAGGACCCAGCCGGTGAAAGTCTGCACGGTTGCCGCCGTTGGCTGCAAGGGGTGCGTGCGCCCGTCGCCACCCGAAACATACTCGGCGACATGATAGTGCAGCATCTCCTTGATGAAAGCGTCCGCCGTGTTGCGGCTGGCCACCGCGTGCTGGTGCACGAACTCGATGAAACGCGATACCGTCAGTTCCTTGCGGCGGTCGTGCGGATCGCGCCTGAAATGCATGGCAAGGCCGACATGACCCATCAGCCAACGCTGCTGCGTGGCGAAAATGGAAGCCAGTCGCGGGCTCGTTTCATAGATGTTGATCAGCGCCAACGACTGTGCCTGGACACAGCGATGCAGGGCCGGATGGCCGGCAATGTCTTCCAGATTCAGCGCCATCCTCCTCATGTTCCGAGTTAACTCCAACAGCGGAGTCGCGTCTACATTTTCCAGCCTTCGATAGCTGTGTCCAGAGGCACCAAATGCGAAGAGCAAGCCCAACCCGAACATGGGGCCGGCCACGATCGGTTCATGGGATCCGCTAACCGATTGCTATGGCTTGGGGAGCGGGCCGGTGACCTACGGCTTGACGGGGATGGTGGAGAGCGAGGTGAACGTCGTGGCACGACAGTCGTCTGCAGGGAGATTTCGAACTGCTGGTCCATGGCGGCATCTCTCACCCCCATCAACCAATATGGCCGAAACCGACCCCAGTCGAATTAACACTTGGACAGGTTTGAGCAGTCCGCACGGCCGCTGCCGCAGTCCGGTACGCGTGCTGGCCTACCATGATTTGACGCGATTCCGGCATCGCCTCACATCCGCGCTATTTTCGTTAGCCGATCATGCGCGATGAAACTCCTGCGCGATGAAACCGGCCGGCTTTCGCCGGCCGGTTGCTCCGATCGGGATCAGCCGCAGACGCGGACCTCTTCGACCACCCTGTGGTGATGGCGCCAATGCTTGACCAGTTCGATATGGCAGCGATGATGCCGGTGATGACGGCGATATTCGCCGTACCGGTATTCGCCATTGTCATACTGAACATTCTGGTCGCCATCATACTGATTGTCATAATAGCGATCGCGGTGATGACGGCGAATAACGATCCCACTATCGGAATCGTCATCCGACAAATATCGGTCGCCGTCGTCGGACTGGATGGTCACGCTTGCCGCTTGCGTCGGCGCAGTGATCGCCGCTGTCGCGGCCAATGCCAACAGGGAAGCCAGAATCAGCTTTTTCATCTCGTCCTCCTGCGTGTTCTAGACATGTTAACTCGCGGAAGAACCGGGCGTTCCGCTTAATTTTACACGCTTTGCGACGCGGAAGACATCAAGGCGTTATCGTCCACCCGCTCCAGGCGAACGAAGGCCGTCAGCGGCAGGTGGTCGGAGGCAACGCGCGAAAGCGGCGTGTCATGCGCGTTGATGGCGGCAATCATGCCGTGCCTGTTGGCCATGATCCGGTCGAGCGCCAGCAGCGGCAGGTTCGACGGGAAGGTGGGGACCGCCGGCGGCTGCGGGCCGAACGTCGCATGCAGCGTGTTGAGAGCGGAGCGGTTGCCGAGCCGCCATTCGTTGAGGTCGCCGAGCAGCAAGGTCGGTCTTTCGTCCGGGCTGTTCATCAGGTCGAGCACGACGCGCGCCTGCTGGGAGCGCGAGCGGCGCAGCAGGCCAAGATGGGCGGCGATGATGCGCAGCGTCCGGCTTCCATCGAGGTCGATCTCCGCCACCACCGCGCCGCGCGGCTCCAGTCCCGGAAGCTTGATCTGGTGCACGTCGCGAACGACGCCCTTCTTGAACAGCAGGACGTTGCCATGCCAGCCATGGCCCTTGCCGGTGGCCGAAATCGGCACCGGAACCAGGCCGGTTTCCCGTTCGAGCCGGGGCAGGTCGAGAAGACCATCACGGTCGCCGAAGCGATTGTCGGCTTCCTGCAGCGCAATGACATCCGGATCGATTTCGCGGATGACGCGGATGATCCGCTCCGGGTCGAATTTCCTGTCGACGCCGATGCATTTGTGGACATTGTAGGAGGCAACCAGCGTGCCGGTGGTGGCTGTCGTCTTGAGTGCGGCGGCGTTAGCCTTCTGCATCCGGCGGTCACGAAGGGACAGAAGCATGCTTGCCGGGAGGCTGCGTCCAATTCTGTGCATCTCTGTGCTGCTCGTCCTCGCTGGTTTCAATTCAGAAGCCGGATACAGTGAAAATAGGCAATTTCGGCGTATGTTCCATGACAGACGAGTTCCTCAAGCGCACCTCCGCCTTAGAGATAGGGTGAACCGAGCCACAATACCCGGTCGAACAGCCGGATAAGAAACGGCCGGGCTCGCAAGGCTTCCAGCGTCACCGGCACGGCGGAGGCAATCGCCGACCCGATCCGCGTCTCGATCTCGCTGGCAAAGCCGGCATCGAGCACCTCCAGGTCGATCTCGAAATTCAGCCGCAGCGATCGGGCATCAAGATTGGAAGATCCGACATAGGCCCACACGCCGTCGATCGAAAGCAGCTTCGAATGGTCGAACGGTCCCTCGGTTCGCCAGACACGGCAATAGTGTTTGAGCACCTGATCGAACTGCGCCATCATCGCGCGGTCGACGAGGAAAAGATTGTTCACCGCCGGCACCACGATGTCTATTTCGACCCCGCGCCTGCCGGCGGTGATCAGCGCGCTGATCAGTTCCCGATCCGGCAGGAAATAGGGCGACATCACGCGTATAGACTTGCGGGCGACCGAGAATGCACCGATCAGCAGCTTGTGGTTGGTCTCGTTGCTGGCATCCGGGCCGGACGCGACTGCCCGCACCATCATCGGTGCGCCTGGCGATGGCGACAGCGGGGCGATGCGCCAGGCGTCGCCTTTCAGCGCCTCGTTGGTGGCGAAGCGCCAGTCCTCGGCGGCGACCGAAAAGAGGTCGGCGACGATCGGACCGGTCACCCGGAAATGTGTGTCCCTGGCGCTGTTGGAGCCGGCGAATTCGGCTGAGAAGCCTTTTCGGATGTTCATGCCCCCGGTGAAGGCGGCGATGCCGTCGACCACCAGGATCTTCCGGTGGGTCCTCAGATTGGCGTAGGGCAGGCGCAGGCCCATGACGATGTTGCCGTTGAAGACATCGGCGGGGATGTTGGCCTCGCGCAAATGCCCCAGGATGCTCGGCACCGAGTAGCGGGCGCCGACGGCATCGATCAGCACGCGGACGGTGACGCCGCGCCGGACGGCGCCGGCCAGCGCCTCGACGAAGAGCAGGCCGACGGCGTCATTGTCGAAAATATAGGTCTCGAGCAGGACGCTGCGCTCGGCACCATCGATGGCCGCGCACATGGCGGCATAGGCCTCGTCGCCGGTCTCCAGCACATCGATTGCATTTCCAGGATTGAGCGTGGGCCGCGCCACCCTGTCGCCCAGTGTCCGCAAGCCCGTGAACCGTTGCCCGTAGCGCTCGACGATCAGGGCCTCTTCGACAGCGACGTCGCGCTCGTGCTTGGCGGACACCGCGCCGTCGGCAAACGGGCGCTGGGCGGTGATCGTGGCGCGGCGGATGCGGTTGATGCCGGCGACGGCATAGATCAGCACGCCAAGGATGGGGGACAGCACCATCACGCCGACCCAGCCGGTGGCGGCGCGGACATCTTCCTTGGTCATGACGGCATGGACGATGCCGACCGTCGCCATCACCACGGAGATGATGGCTAGAATTTGAGGCCAGTGAGTCGCCAGGGTCTCCAACATGCCGAGACTATCCAGCGAGCGGTTGCAGAAGGCAATGCAGCCGCTCGTGCCGCGCATTCGCCGGATGGTGGCATGCGGCCCTTGCTGAAGAGTTCGACCAGCCGCAGAGATCGATGGGTTGAAGCACCCCGATAGATCCTGTTCAGAAGGAAAAACCTGACCCAGGGGAAGCATAGAGCCTGGCATCGTCCTGTTCTGCTCGGGGCCTCCGAAGCCTCTTATGCTTTGGTGCCACCTCTATTGTATATCAGGAGGAATGATTTTAGTGATATAAACACTTTGATTGATGGCGAGGGGGGCGCCGAATGATGAAATTCAACTTCGATGGACCTCCCGGCGATGACGCGGCTGCCGACACGTCGGCAGAATGCCAACGCCAATTGCTGCCTCTCGTCCGCGAGATTGTCCAGGCAGCCGTTGCCGCCGGGTGGAGCGAGGAAGACGTTCTTCTGGGTTTTGTGGAACTTACATGGGATTTGTATGAGAATCGTCGCGACGATCTGCAATGACCGGCGGCAAATCCGGTAGCTCTACATTGTTGAATGGCCGCCGAAATGGCCAAATTGTCCCCTGAAGCAGGGCTCCGAATTCAGGTCGACCAGAGGCCTCGCGGCAGTTGGCAACTTTTGCGCACGCAGCTTTTCACGATAGGAATTTTTTCTTGACTAGGTGACCTCAGCTATAGTACATATTCGCCCATGGTGCTGATTTGCGCCAGTGACCCGCCGCGCAGGCGGGTTTTTCGTTGATGCTCCGTCAGCCAATGCGCCGGCGAAGGTGTCGAAAAATGTTCCAGTCCCTCCCTTGTGACTGGTTCCTCTTATCCCGAACAAAATTTTTTCTTTGCGTACGGATGTTATTCACTATCCGCGGCATGTGCGTTACGCTGGGTCCGGGTCGGGCTAAGGGGGATTTCAGGCAGCGGACAAAGCGGCAGAGGCCAGGCATGAAAAATACGGACGATGCTCGGGACAGCGGCGATTCCCGGGGCGTCAATCGAGAACGGGGAGCTCGATATGTCCTGGACATAATTCCTGAAAGCGCAGGTCCCAGGAGGGCCACCGCGCGGGGGAGTATCATACACTCCGCCCGCGATCCCGTCCCGCAGACATTCCTGGCCAAGGAGCCTTCCACCGGAATTGTGCTGAGGCCCATAGGCGGATTGAGAGCCTCGCCCGGCAGCGACAGGATCACGGAATACGGCGCGCCACGCGTGCGGGAATATCTCGACGAAAACGTCGTGCGAAAAGTCGTCGGAGAATTGGCATCCTTCGCAGGGGTTTCATCCAACCATCTCATAGCAACGTTCGGCGTGCCGCCGCATTGCGGTGAGTTGCCGATTGCCGAAGTCGCCTGTCTCGCCGGTTCTTCGGATCAGAGCCATCTGGCCGTGGCGCTGAAGAAATACAGAGCGAGAACGCCGACCGGGGCCGGGCATGCTTCCCTCAAGAACTGAGGGCCCGGCCATGGCAAAATGGCGACGCCTGCTCACCCGCGACGCAAGACCGGAATTTTCTGCAAGGCCATGCTGAGTTTTCAAACTACGTCCCGCTGCAAATCTGCCCCAAGCTCCGCAGGAGTCCTCTGGAATGTCATGCAGTCCGCGCATTGTTCGCCGTCCGGCCGGAACGATCCGATGAGTGGCGATGCCGGTCAGCTTCGATCAATCACGAATTGTTTTTCAGGGGAACATGGAAGAAAGCCTTGGGTTGAACATCATCTGGGACGTATCGGGAGGCCGAAAAATGCCGGGCGATGATGGTTTCCCCGGACCGGTTTCCGGAACCAATTCGCGACAGCCGACGCTCAACGCGAAAGGCGGGCTTTCCGTCCGCGCCGCGCGCCGCGTGCAGCAATTCCTGGACGAGAACTTTACGCGCAAGCTGGCGCTTGCCGAGATGGCCGCGGTTTGCGGTCTTTCCCCCTATCATTTTGTGCGGGCTTTCTCGAGGACGTTCGGAATGCCGCCGCACCAGTACGTCCTCGACCTGCGGCTGGATTTCGCTGAAAGACTGCTTGCGGACAGCCGCATGACGATCGCCGACATCGCCCACTCCAGCGGGTTTTCAAGTCAGAGCCATTTTACCACTGTGATGAAGAAATACCGGCAGAGGACGCCGTTGCAGGCACGGATGGGGAAGCTTAACGCCAAGGTTAGGTGAGGCGACGCTTATTTCAATGCTTGGTTTCTTGGTTTTAAAGCATTGGCTAAGGTAACAAGCCGTTAACCTCTGTAGGTTTGCTACGCTCTTTTCTCACATGGCAGCAATTTCGTGAAATACCGTAGGCAGGAATCATGTCTTCCTGCGGTGGAACGGAATTGTCAGACATTTCGTGCCGGCCAGCGGAGAGGGAACCATGACCGACAATCAGATTTCGAACGGCTCGCTTCTTGTTCAGCGTCGCGCGGCGCATTTCGCCGGGCAGTGGATCGCGGGGGCCGATGTTAGTTCCCGCTCGGTTCGCCGCCGCTTGATGGCGGTGCTACGGATGGCGCATTGCGTGCTGTGCATGGGGCGCAAACGCCTGGGGCTGGGGACGCTGGGCGTTGGCGGAATGTCGGCGGCGGCCGCAGTGCTGGGCGCCTTCGCGATCGGCATGGCTGCCACGCCCGCGCAGGCACAATATCAGGCCGGCGGCGGAACCGCGGCAGCCGGCAACGCCGTCGCAATCGGTAACGGTGCCAAAGCGAATGGCGCCAACAGCGTGGCGTTGGGCACCTCTAACAACGCAACGGGCGATGCTTCGATCGCCATCGGCTATTCGATGGGTGTCAATGGCCTGAACGCCATAGGCATAGGTGTCTTCGCGGGCGCGACCGGCGTCAATGCACTGGCCTTGGGCGGGAACGCCCAGGCCCTCGGAGACGCAGCAAGCTCCATTGGCGTCAACTCGGTTGCAGCCGCAGGCGCGGCCGCCTTTGGCCTGAACGCGCGTGCCGACGGAACGAACTCGACGGCGATCGGCTATGTTACCCGGGCAACCGGGCTGCGCGCCACCGCGCTCGGGTTTGGGGCGACAGCGTCCGGGCTGGATTCGCTTGCCCAAGGTAATAGCGCCGTCGCAAGCAACCAGAATGCCATCGCCATTGGCTTCCAGGCGACCGCGACCGCGATCAACGCCGTCAATCTTGGCAACCGAACTGTTGCGGGAATGGGCGCCCTTCAAGAGAGCGCCATCGCTATCGGCACGGACGTGAGGGCGTCTCAGATCGACAGCATTGCGATAGGACGCCAATCCGTTTCATCTGCAGGAAACGCGGTGGCTCTGGGCAAGAACGCGGCGGCCTCGGGTGCTGCCTCGATGGCGCTGGGGGCCGGTGCGGCCGCAACCAACACCAACGCGGTCGCGATCGGCGCTAGCACACAGGCCACGGGAGCCGGCTCCGCCGCCCTCGGCACCTTCTCCGTTGCTTCGGGAGCGAATTCCACAGCCCTCGGGAACGCCACTGCCAGCGGCGACCGTGGGTTCGCCGGCGGCCGTTTGGCCACCGCCGTGGGCAACGATTCCATCGCCATCGGCACGACCGCAAATGCGAGCAGCGCCGCCAGCACAGCGGTTGGCAACACGGCCGTTGCCAGCGGCACAAACGCCTCCTCATTCGGGTCCGGAGCGAATGCGACGGGAGACAATTCCCTCGCCGCCGGCGTCAGCGCCAACGCCAGCGGGATTGCCAGCACAGCGCTCGGCATCGGCGCCGCATCCAGCGGCACCAATGCCGTCGCTGTCGGCGTTTCGGCGAGCGCGTCCGGGTTGAACGCCATCTATGTCGGCTCGCGCACCTTTGGAGCAGGCGCCAGCGCACAGAGCGCCATCGGTATCGGCACAGACGTGACGGCGTCCGCAGCCAACGCCATCGCGGTCGGTCTCCAGGCCACTGCGAACTCCGTCGACGCCGTCGCCATCGGCACCAACGCAAACGCAAGCGGGGGCAAGGCCGTCGCCATCGGTGCGGGCAACGTCGCCTATGGCGACGGCGCGGTTGCCATCGGCGATCCGAGCTTCGCCAGCGGCACCGGCGCCTTCACCGGCGGCGCCAACAACATCGCCAACAGCGACGGCACGGCGACCGCCACCGCGGCCAACGCGGCCAACGGTGCCGTCGCCATCGGCAACAACAACAAGGCGATCGGCCAAGGCTCAGTGGCGTTGGGCAACGGCTCCACGGCAGGTGCCGCCGGCCTCGCCGGGAATATCGCATTTGGCGATGGCGCGACGGCGGCGGCAAGCTCCGGCGACGTGGCGCTCGGCTCGGGCTCGGTGACCACCACGGCGATCGGCACGGCCAGTGGGGTGGTCAACGGCACGACCTATGCATTCCAGGGCACCAACCCGACCTCGACGGTCAGCATCGGCGCGGTCGGTGCGGAACGCACCATCACCAACGTCGCCGCGGGGCGGATCAGCTCGACGTCGACCGACGCGATCAACGGTTCGCAGCTCGCCGCTACCAACCAGGCCGTCGACGCCATAGGCGCCGTCGTCAACAACATCAATGTCGGCGGCGGCATCAAGTATTTCCATGCCAACTCGACTGCCGCGGACTCCTCGGCGACCGGTACGGACTCCGTTGCGATCGGACCTGTCGCGACGGCGACCGGGACGAACGCCATCGCGGCCGGTGTCAATTCAAGCGCATCCGACGCCAACGCCTCGGCCTTCGGCAGCGGTGCCGTCGCATCGGCGCTTGACGCAACCGCGATTGGATACATTTCCAACGCCTCTGGCCAATATAGCACCGCCGTCGGCGCCAATGCCAATGCGACAGCCACCTCCAGCACCGCGATCGGCCAGAACTCCTTTGCTACCGCCCTTCAGGCGACCGCTCTGGGCGTGGGAGCGAATGCCGGCGCCGAAAATGCACTCGCGCTTGGCGCCCTCTCAAGCGCCGTCAACGCAGGCGACGTGGCGCTCGGCTCGGGCAGTGTCACCGACGTCGCCGTCGGTACGCCCAGCACCGTGATCAACGGCACTACCTATGCCTTCCAAGGCACCAACCCGACTTCGACGGTCAGCGTTGGCGCGGTCGGTGCGGAACGCACCATCACCAACGTCGCCGCGGGGCGGATCAGCTCGACGTCGACCGACGCGATCAACGGTTCGCAGCTCGCCGCCACCAACCAGGCCGTCGACGCCATCGGCACCACGCTCAGCACCATCGGCGGTTCGGTGACCAATCTCGGCAACACGATCAACAACATCGCCGGCGACACGTCGACTGCCTATACCGATGCCAATGGCATGGGCATCCGCTACGCCCGCACCAACGAGGCCGGGCTGGCGCAAACCGATTCCTTCGCACAAGGCGTCGGCTCCACCGCCGTCGGCTACCAGGCGACCGCCACCGGCGTCAGCGCACTGGCGCTCGGCCGCGACAGCAATGTCAGCATCGACGGCGGCGTGGCGCTCGGCTCGGGGTCGGTCTCCGATCGCGCGCTGGCTCCGGCCACGGGCCAGATCGCGGCCGGCCCAGCCAACTTCATCCAGTACAACACGACCGACAAGACGCTGCTCGGCGCCGTTTCGGTCGGCGACGCAACGTCCTACCGGCAGATCACCAATGTAGCCGACGGCACGCAGGATCAGGATGCGGTGACGGTGCGCCAGCTCGCCGGCGCCATCGCTGCCGTATCCGCCACCTCGACCAAGTATTTCCATGCCAATTCGACGGCGGGCGACTCGCTGGCGGTCGGCGCGGAATCGGTAGCGGTCGGTCCGACCACTGTCGTCAACGGCGACAACGGCGTCGGCATCGGCAATGGCGCGATCGTCGACCAGACTGCACCCGGCGGCACGGCGATCGGCCAGAATGCCCATGTGATGCTGGCGGACGGCATTGCGCTCGGCACCAATTCGCTCGCCTCGGGCATCCAGTCGGTGGCGCTCGGCGCCGGCGCCCAGAGCACCTTCATCAACAGCGTGGCGCTCGGCGCGCAGTCCATCACCACGGTCGGCGCGCAGGCGGGCTACACGGCGTTTGCGCTCGCCGGTCCGCAGACCTCGGTCGGCGAGGTTTCGATCGGCGCCGCCGGGGCCGAACGCAAGCTCACCAACGTCGCGGCGGGCTCGGCCGATACCGACGGCGTCAACGTCTCGCAATTGCGCGGCGTGACGCAAAACGTCAGCAACCTGTTCGGCGGCGGCACGACCGTCAATCCCGACGGCTCGATCACCGGCCCGACCTACACCATCCAGGGCAACAACTATTCCACCGTCTATGACGGCTTCACGGCCGTCGACAATGCGCTGACCAGCATCAGCAATGGCGGCGGCATCAAATATTTCCACGCCAACTCGACGCTGGCCGACAGCATTGCCGGCGGCACCAACGCCGTGGCGATCGGGCCGGAAAGCGTGGCGAGCGGCACCGACAGCCTGGCCGCGGGACATGGCTCGACGGCCACCGGGCAGGGCGCCGTCGCGCTCGGCCAGGGCGCGCAGGCCAACAATGCCAACGATGTGGCGCTCGGTTCCGGTTCGGTGACACAGACCGCCGTCGGGACCTCCAGCACCGTCATCAACGGCAAGACCTACACTTATGCCGGCACGACGCCGACCGGAACCGTCAGCGTTGGCGACGCCGGCGCCGAGCGGACCATCACCAATGTCGCCGCCGGCCGCGTCGATGCCGGCAGCACCGATGCGATCAACGGCTCGCAGCTCTACGCCACCAACACGGCGATCGAGGATCTGAAAGCCGGCGTCGGAAACCTTACCCAGAACGCGGTGACCTATGACACCCAGGGCGGCAACAAGACGAACACCATCACGTTGCAAGGTGGGGACGTCAACGCGCCGGTCGTCATCTCCAATGTCGGCCCCGGCGTCAAAGGGACCGATGCGGTCAACGTCGACCAGATGAACCAGGGCCTGACCGCGGGCAAGAGCTATACGGACAACCGTGTGGCCTACGCTATCGATACGTCCAACGACTACACCGACAAGGTGGCGGTGACGACCTTGCAGCAGGCCAACGACTATACCGACCAGAAGCTCAGCCAGCTCAATTCGGACATCAGCGGCATCCGCGACGAGGCGCGGCAGGCGGCCGCAATAGGCCTTGCGGCCGCCTCGCTGCGCTATGACGACCGGCCCGGAAAGCTGAGTGTCGCGGCGGGTGGCGGCTTGTGGCGGGACGCAGGCGCGTTCGCCTTCGGTGCGGGCTATACCAGCGAGGACGGCCGCATCCGGGGCAATCTGTCGGGCACGGCCGCGGGTGGGCATGTCGGTGTCGGCGCCGGCATCAGCTTCACCTTGAACTGAGGCAGGAATGAAAGGACTTGTTGCCCTGACCTGCCTGGTGCTCTGCGGCGGCCTCGTGCCGGCCGCCGGGCAGGTCGCGTCGACCTACAGGATCAAGCCTTCGGACGTAGTGGTGCCGCCCGAGGTCAAGCTCGGAGACTATCAGCGCACCATCCGCCCATTCGATAACTGGACGCTGATCTGCGACGAGAACCTCAAGGCTCGCAAGAAGGTCTGCAACGTCTCGCAGATCATCGAGGACGCATCAGGCAAGATGGCTTTCAGCTGGTCGCTTGCCGCCACCCAGGACGGCAAGCCGTACATGATCCTGCGCACCGCTCCGAACGCCAGGAGCGATGGCCTGGTGTCACTGAAGTTCGATGGACAGAAGCAGCCGATCGATGTTCACCTGAACGGCTGCAACGAAATGGTCTGCGTCGGCATGTTGCCGGTAGGCCCCGTCATGCGCCGACAGATCTCGCAGAATGCGACACCGGCGATCTCCTATTCGACGGTCGACGGTCAGACGATCACCGTGACCGCAACGCTCAAGGGGCTGTCAGAGGCCCTTTCACCACTCAAATAACCGGGGCATCACCATGAGCCAGCAGGACCAGTTCACGCCCGCGAAACGCACTGCGACCGTCGAGGCGGATCGGCAGAGGCGGGCCGAGTCCCCGAGGCGGCGCTGGCCACGCGTGGCCGGATATTCACTGCTGGGATTGGTCGTGGCGGGGCTTGGCTTCGCCGCCGGGAACTATGCCGCGATCGCCAATCTGGTCGGCGGCGCGACGGCCGCACCCGCAGAAACAGCGGCGGCCCCCGGGCTTCCGGACACGCCCTTCCTCGAGCATGTCAAGCAGGCCGGGGTGCAGGCCTGCTCGACTGTCTATCCGGTGCTCGGACAGATTCTAACGAGCGGCACGAAATATAGCGTCAAATCCCTGTGGAACGACCAGGCCGCCGACAAGCACGCCATTCAGGCCTTTGTCGGCATGGATTATGCGTCGGAACGCTATAGCGGACCGGCCGCCGGCATCGTGTTCGCATCGCCCACCGCCACGGGTTGCGAAGGGGCGATGGTGCGGGTGGCGCCATTCGCCAGCCCGTGCGCCGACATCGCATCCATCCTGCCGCAGGGCAGCAAGATTACCGACCATCTCGGGCAGGTCGAGGTCTACGAGCTCGGCGGCAATGCCGGCGAAGCGCTTCTCCTGCCGACGGGCAAAAGCTGTGTGGTGATCTCCCTCGCTTCGGCGACGAAGTAGGACGCGAAGCGATCGAGGTTAAGGAAAGGATGCCGACCATGAGATTGCAGGCTTTGGCAGTTTTGGGCTTGACCCTGTTGTGGAGCGGACAAGTCGTCTCGGCCGACCTTGTGGCCCCACCGGAGCCGCAACAGGAGGAAAAAGGCATATGGGCGGCCATTGCCTATTCGCAGGCCGATAGCAAATACGGCTTCTTCTGGGGCGCCGACAAGCGGCAGGAAGCGAAGGACATCGCACAGAAATATTGCGAGAACGCGGGCGGAAAGGCCTGCAACGTCGTCACCGTCTTCCGCAACCATCGCCATTGGAATGATGACGACGAGACCGGCTTTCCCTACAAGCATTGCGGTGCACTCGCCGTGGCGGACAAGGTGGAGAACCGTTTCACGCCCTGGGGCGTGAACTCGGCCGAGACCCGTCGGGAAGCGGAGGATCTCGCTTTGCAGGCCTGCGAGGCGACGGGAGAGAAATGCAAGATCCGCGAGTGGGTCTGCACATGAAGCCTGGCCCGAAGGCCGTCTCCGCATGTGGGGCAATCCTGTTTTCGTTGATGTCGCCGGTGTCCGCCCAGCAACAGGTGGCGGCTGTCCCGGATGGACCCTCATCACTGCGCGAGGTCTATCAGGACTGGAGTGTGACCTGTTCGGTTCGCGAGAAGGCGAGAGTGTGCTCGCTCGCGCAAGACCAAGTCCAGCAGAACGGGCAGAGGCTTCTTGCCGTTGAGATCGCGGCACGCCCGGACGGCTCGACGACGGCTACCCTGCTTCTGCCCTTCGGCATCCTGCTCGACCCGGGCGTGACGCTGCAGATCGACGATCAACCGCCATTGTCCCCGCAGCGCTTCAGGACCTGCCTGCCGACGGGTTGCGTCTCCGTCTTTACCGTCGATCGGCCGACGCTTGGAAAGCTGAGGGGAGGCTCGGTGCTGAAGCTCAATGTGACGACGGACGCCGAGACCCCGCTGAGCTTCCCGGTGTCGCTTCGCGGCTTGACGGCGGCGCTCGACCGCATGGTGGCGTTGAGCGCAAATTAGGGTGCGCGCTGACCCAGCTTTTGGCCGGAACGAGCGACATGACGCGCACGCCGGCCGCCGCGACGGAGTATTTTGGGACGCGGCTGCCGAGAGGGCGTACCTGAAAATGGCTCAACTTCAGGTTGGGTCATCAACAGCCGCCATACCCACATGGCATGATTCCGGCCATATCGGCCCAATGACCTGCCGGTTCTCGGGCTATCCCGCAGAGTGCGGCGTCCGGATACAACCGTAGCGAGCCGACGTTTATGTGCTATTTTTGCTACATCTCGCAGCCTTGTTGCCCAAAAAGGCTATTTAGCGACCTCTAAATCAATAATCGCTCACATATTCCGTGAATTTGTGAATAATCCACCGACGGGCAGGCCTTGGCTTGGTTAGCGCTCTGAAAAGGACGCTGGGGAAACGTTAGGGTGGGATTGATGAATACGACAAACATGTCGACCATAGGCAGGCGCCTTGGTCTTTTGATGGCGGCCACCATGCTGACCTGCGGGAGTGCTCATGCGCTTACGCTCAAGGAGGCGATGGCTGTCGCGGTGGAATCCAATCCCGAGATTGGACAGGCGATCGAAAATCGCGAAGCAATCGAGTTCGAGTTGCGGCAGGCCAAGGGCCTTTATCTTCCCAGTGTCGATGTCGAGGCATCGGCTGGCGTTCGCCGGCTCGACAATTCATCCCGGCGCTCCCTTTCCATCGAAGACGACGCACTCTATCCGGCTGAAACGGATCTTACCGTTTCGCAGACGCTTTATGACAGCGGCGCAAGGCGGGCCGAATTGAACCGCCAGGCATCGCGCGTCGACGGCGCTTCATTCCGTGTGCTGGAACGGTCCGAATTCATCGGGCTGTCCGTCGTCCAGGACTATCTGGAGTACATGCTGCAGGCTTCGATCGTTGTCGAAGCGAAGAAAAATCTCGGCTTCCATCAGGCAATTCTCGGCGACATCCGGCAAGGCATCTCGGGCGGCGCGCTGAACGAGGCCGACCGGCAGCAGGCCGAGGAACGGCTGTTTGCCGCCAAGGCGCGCATGCAGGAGGCGACCGAGGAACTGGAAGCGGCCAAGATCCGCTTCTTCAAGACCGTCGGAAAGCCACTGACCAGCCCTTCGAGGCCGGGCGATGTCTCGGCCGCGCTCCCGCGCTCGCTTGACGAGGCAATAGGGTTGGCGCGCGAAAGCAATCCGCGCGTGCACATGGCCAACAGCGACATCGACGCGGCGGCCTCTCTCGTGGATGCCGCACGGGCTAAATTCGGCCCCTCCATCATCGCTGAAGGTCGCGCCCGGGCGGGAACTGACATTGACGGCGACGATGGCGACACCAGCGACCTGCAGGCGCGCGTGGTCCTGCGGTGGAATCTCTACCGCGGTGGTATCGACAAGGCCAACGAGCAGGAGCAGATCCGCCGCACCAGCGAACAGCGTCTGGCGCTGCATCAGGTGCAGCGCGAAATCGAGGAAGCCGTTCGCACGTCGTGGGATCGCCGTTTCCGACAAGCCGATCTGGCGAAGACGCTGAGGCAGCAAGCCGCCGCCAATGAGAAGCTGGTCGCTTCCTATCGCGAGCAGTTCAAGGTTGGACAGCGCTCGCTGCTCGACGTGCTGGACGCGCAGAATACGCGGTTCAACACGGCAACGCTGGCGGATACCGCGTCCTACGCATCGCTGTTTGCCCAGTACCGGCTTCTGGCCGCGACCGGACAGTTGCTGAAAACGATGAACCTTCAGCCGGCAAAGCAAGCGACAGCCTATGCACGCACCGAGTTCGCAGCACCGGAAACCGCAGACACCGAGACCTATGCGCGGACGCCGTCGGAGCAGAAGAACGACCTGCCTTTCGACATCCTCGCTCCGGTGAGGAAGAAATAAGACGACGCAAGGTCCAGCGAGCGTCCTGACGGGCAGATCGTGAACCAGCAACCCAACATCCTCTCCCCCAAGGAGGCGTTCAAGGCCTGCTTCTCAGCCGTTGCCGGATATCTCGGCAGGCCGAGCGCGGAGACCGTGCTGTTTGCCGGCGTGCCGCTCTCGGACACGAGAATTGCGGTCGACGACATCAGGCACCTTGCCGAACGCATCGGCCTGGAAGTCACCGAGTTCAACCACCGCGATTTTCTCAGGGGGCGTATCGATCTGCCCGCAATCGTCTTTCGCGTCAGCCAATTGCCCGTTGCCCTGCTCGCTCTAGGCGAAGACGATGCGTATATCACCGCGCCCCAGGAAGACGGCCGCACCGCGATCGGCCGATCGGAACTGGCCGCCAGCTACATCAGCGGCGGCGCTTCCTTCTCGATCACCTACGCCAATGCCGCCGAGACCATGTCGGTCGGCTCGGCGGCCAGGATCGAGCGGAGACATTGGCTCACGGGGACGATGGGCGCTTTCTGGCGCACCTATTCGAAAGTCGTCCTGGCGGCGGTGTTCATCAATCTGCTGGCCATAGCCTCGCCGATCTTCACCATGAACGTCTACGACAGGATCCTGCCGAACAAGGCAATATCGACACTGTGGGTGCTGGCTCTCGGCATCGGTGCGGTCATCCTGTTCGACCTGCTTTTGAAGACGGCCAGGGCTTCCCTCATCGACTATGCCGGGCGCAAGGCGGATCTCCGAATATCCTATCTGCTGTTCGAGAAAGTGCTGAACTCGTCGCTGTCGGCGCGCCCCGGTTCGACCGGTGAATACGCAAACAGGGTCACGCAATATGAATTCGTCAGGGAGTTCTTCACCTCCAACACCATAAGCGTGTTCATCGACACGGCATTCGTCTTCGTCTTTCTCCTTGTGATCTATGCAATTG
Organism: Mesorhizobium sp. M7A.F.Ca.US.011.01.1.1; assembly: GCF_003998295.1. Classification (NCBI taxonomy): domain Bacteria; kingdom Pseudomonadati; phylum Pseudomonadota; class Alphaproteobacteria; order Hyphomicrobiales; family Phyllobacteriaceae; genus Mesorhizobium; species Mesorhizobium sp. M7A.F.Ca.US.011.01.1.1. Next base: position 150,982 of record NZ_RZRT01000003.1, on the reverse strand, counting down.
GCGGCTGGCTGGTGATCATACCGGCGCTGGCCTTCGTGATGTCCGTCATCGTCGGCCTGGTCACCCAGCGCCGCATCGGCAAGCGCGTCGCCGCCTCGATGAACGAAGCATCGCAGCGCCAGGCACTGCTGGTCGAATCCATCTCGACGCTGGAGACGATCAAGTCGCTGCGCGCCGAGGCGTATCTGCTGCGAAAATGGGGGGAGCACTCCAAGAACGCCGCCAACACGTCCGAGAAGATCAAGCAGCTTTCGGCGGCGGCGGGCAACATCACCCAGTCCATACAACAACTGGTGACCGTCGCCCTGGTCGTGGCCGGCGCCTATGCCTTCTCGGAAGGGCATGTTTCGACAGGAGCAATCATAGGAACGGTGATGCTGGCGAGCAGGGCCGTGGCGCCGCTCGGCCAGATCGCCATCACGCTGTCCCGGTTTCGCCAGGCCATGCTCTCGCTGAGAATGGTGAACTCGATCATGGCTCAACCGGAAGATCGACCCGACACGGTGGGCTTCGTCAACCGCCCCATTCGCAAGGGGGCGATGGTGTTCAGGAATGTCGGGTTTGTCTATCCGGGCTCGGAAAACGAGGTTTTGACCGGCCTGAATTTCTCGGTCAAGCCGGGTGAGCGGATCGGCATCATCGGCCGCATAGGATCGGGAAAGACGACGATGGGGCGGCTGATCGGCCGGCTCTTCCTGCCGACTTCCGGTGAGTTGCTGCTGGATGGGATCGACATTCGCCAGTATCACCCGTCCGAGGTTCGCGCCGCGGTCGGCATCGTTGCGCAGGCCGGCGACCTGTTCTCAGGCACCATCAAGGAAAACCTCCTGATGGCATGCCCCGAGGCTACCGACGAACAGATCATCGAAGCGGCAAAGGCGGCTGGTGTCGACGATTTCGTCTCACGACACCCGCGCGGCTACGACATGAATGTCGGCGAGCGCGGCACCAATCTTTCCGGCGGCCAGAGGCAGACCGTGGCGATCGCACGCCTGCTTTTGACCAAACCGAAAATCGTCTTTCTGGATGAGCCGTCGGGCTCGATGGATCTTGCCTCGGAACGCCAGTTGATCAAGCAGCTCAAAGTCGCTTTCGACCGCGACACGACGCTGATCGTCTCCACACATCGGTTCAGCATGCTTGAGCTGGCCGACCGCCTGATCGTTATCGAACGGGGCAAGATCGTTGCTGACGGACCAAAGGACCAAGTCATACAGGCGTTGCAGAAAACAAGCGCCTGACAAAACAATTATTGCTGCATCCAATGCGTTGGGGCGTGGGAAATGCTTGCCAGGGAAGATCGACCGCCGCTGTTTGCGTCGGCGTCCATATTCATCATCGGAGCGCTCTTCGTCGTCTTTGTCGCCTGGGCGTCCTTTGCCGAAGTCGATGAGATCGCACGCGGCGACGGCAAGGTCATACCCGCTTCCAAGACCCAGATCATCCAGGCGAGTGAGGCCGGTGTCGTTCAGGAAATCGCCGTGACCATTGGCCAGGTCGTCAAGAAGAACGATCTCATCATTCGTCTGGACAACACGCTCAATACGTCCAGTCTCGGCGAGCAGCAGGCCAAGGCGCGCGCGCTGGAAGTGCGCATAGCAAGGCTGAAATACGAACAGGCCGGCAATCTCTCGGGCCCATTTCCGTGCCCGCAGGACATTCAGTCGGTCGCTCCGCAAATCTGCGACAATGAACAGAAGCTGCTCATTGCCCGGCGCGGGAACTTCGACAACAAGCTGTCCGTGCTCAAGTCACGCCTCGATCAGCGCGAGAGGGAACTGGCCGAGGCGGTGGCCAATTCCGACCGTCTGACCAAGAACCTGGTCGTCAGCGACCAGGAGGCAAAACTGGTCGACGCGATGGTCAAGAAAGGCCTGATGGCAAGGACCGAGCAGCTCCGGGTAGAGCGCGAACAGACCGAGCTCAACGGCCAGCTGAACCTGGCCGGCGAAACAATAAAGAAGATCAAATCGTCGATCACGGAAGCCCAGCTTCAGGTCGAGGAACTCGGCCTGCAACTGCAGCAGGAGGCGTTGGACGACCTTACCCAGGCGCTGGCGGAACTTTCGGTGGTGGATGAAACCATAAGGGGGGCCACCGACAAGGTCGCGCGCACGGACATCCGATCTCCCGTGGATGGCATCGTCAACACGCTGGAGCTCAACACGGTCGGGGCCTTCGTCCAGCCCGGCGCCGTCGTGGCCGGCATCGTGCCGACCTCCGAGACGTTGCTGGTGGAGGCACGGGTCTCGCCACGGGATGTCGCGTTCATCCGTCCCGACCAGGAGGCCCTTATCAAGGTCACCGCCTATGATTTCTCGATCTTCGGCGGCATCGAGGGCAAGGTCTCCAACATCACAGCCGACAGCCTGGTCGATCAGAAAACGGGGGAACCCTACTATCAGGTGCGCGTGGCGACGGACAAATCGACCCTTCAAAGAGACGGCAAGGCCTATTCGATCATTCCCGGCATGATCTGCTCGGTCGACATCAAGACCGGGCGCAAGACGATCCTGCACTACCTCCTGAAGCCGATCAACAAGGCGCGCGAGGAGGCGATGAGTGAGCGGTAGCGCCAGCCCTCATCCTGATGGCGAGCGACTGCTTCCGCCAGTCGCGGCCGAGGATTTTGGGCTTGAATTTCGGGTCGTGGCGCGTGGCGGCATAAGACGCGGCATCCGCTTGGAGCGGGCATTCTGGTTGTCGCTGAAGCAGATGGCCGAACGCAGGAAATGCACGATCGGCATGCTCATCGACGAGATCGCCGAAAGCCAGGCACAGACAGGCAATTTGACATCCGCGATCCGGGTGGCCTGCATGCGTGGATTGGGGGACGAAAACCTGACCTTGCGAAGGCTTGCATCGATCAACACCATCAACGCCATACTGGTCGCTTGCCCGTCTCCGGCCTTTGCCCTGGCTTCGTCGAAGAAGATCCTGTCGTTCAACGCACCGTTCCAGCAACTGGTCAAGCGTCAATTGCCGATCGCCCCAAGCGATGACGCACGGCACGACCTCAAGCTGGCGCTGGACCTCAATGTGGCCGACATCTTCACGCGGCTCGATGCCAATGGCGAATCGCCGGTGGCCACCGGTTTTGTCATCGGCGCGGGTGACCGTCGATACCGGGGGCAATTGAATGCGGTGCGGGCTCCGGTGCTCGAGCCGGAGCTGCTGATGGCGTTCGTCTTCGGCGGCTGAATCACCACCAATCCCGACGAGAAACTTATGGCTGAAAACCTTCGCCAGGTGCGACGGTTGCGATACCGCCTTTTATGTCAGCCATCTGGGCTCCGCCCGGTCTTGAACCGTGGATCCAGGCCCGGTCCGTGCTGAACGAGTAGAGCGGAACGTAATCCGGGAGATCGCCGTCACGCACGACGCTGTTGCTGAGGCTGTCGAGAATGAAGGTGCCGCTGCCTGTGCTCACCGACAGCACTGCGTGAAAGAAGCCTCGCTTGCGGTCCTGGAGAACAACCAGCGCCATGCTCTGCGTCGGAATGCCGGCCCTCAGCAGGGCCGTCATCTTGAGAATGGCGAAATCCTCGCAGTCGCCGGCTCGCCGCTCGAGGATCTCCGAAGGCTTCGCCCAATAGTCGAGCTTGCCGTAGACGACGCTATCTTTCCTGTAGGCGATCAGGCGATTTACGCTGCTGTTGACGAAGGACAGCTTCTCGCTGAATCCCTTGCCTTGAGCGGCGGCGATCATGCCGGCAAAAGCCGTGCTCTTGCGCTCGCAGGGGCTGCCGGCCGAACAGGCGGTGATTGCCCGGTAGACGGGCGCCCAGCGCGCCGCGACGGGAAAATTGCGCATGGACAAGGCAACCGATCCGAAGACCCCCGGAATGATCGACGCGGTCTGCACCGGATCGATCCCGGCGTCATCTCGCGCCGTTGACGGGCCATCCTCGCGGTCAGCATCTGCCGGGCCATAACTGCTGGTGACCAGACCGATCCGGTAAGCGCCCGCGGGCCGCCTGGGCTGGGGCCTCGCCAGCGAAACACCGCCGAGACAGGGCGGCGTCTGAACCTTCTCCTGAGGCCAGCCGGATGCGGCGATACCGCTCGCGAATGACGGCCCCGCCAGGCTGATAAGCCCGATTGCCAGCAGGAGCATCTGGAGCCGGGTTTTTCCCGGAACTGATTTTTGCTTTTTCATAACGCCCACCTTTGACTGTGGACGCTACCAATCTTGTCTCAAATTATTGGAAAGGAAGGTGGATAAATATCCAGCAACTGTCTTTATCCAGTTTGTCTAAAATTTTATTCAAATTTATACTTTGATTGCCGGAAAAGATGCCGACCAGCCATCCGTCAAGGAGATATGCAGAAGCCAACATATATCAGGTTATATTGTTGCGGTTTACCACGTGTAAAAAAGGCCGAGCAATGCATATCATAATATATGAAATAGATTAGGGGGCAGTTGCAAAGTAGAAGTGGCCGCTGTCTCTATCCGGTAAATATCGGAGGGGTTTCAGCCATGACGAACAATATCGAGTTGGACAGTTTTTCGGGTTCCTTGAACGAGCATTCCGCGTCCAATGAACACGCTGATCAGGCATCGCCGGCGGAGATCCGGGTCGCACAGGCAAATTCGACGCAGCAGCCCGCGCCGGCAGCGTCCGAACCGGTGCCGGTCGATGTCGGCGGCGGAGCGCCTGTCAAACCGGAAGCCCCTGCGGAAGCCAAGGCGCCGCCGGCAGCTGCGCCGCACGAATATGTAGCCGACGCCAGCCATGTGGTGAGGCTTCCGGCCAACGCCTCCATCGACAACATCAAGGTCGACGGACAAAACCTTCTGCTCGAACAGGCCGACGGCTCGGTGATCGTGGTCAAGGACGGCGCCCTGAACGTGCCGACCTTCATCATCGGCGACGTCGAGGTGCCGCGCGTCGCGCTGCTGGCGGCGCTGGAATCCAGCCATGTCGACGTTGCCTTCGGCGCAGACGGTTCCATGTCGGCCGGCTCGGGCGGTTCGAACTCGAGTGCGGGCGGAGACTTCTCGGTTCCCCCCGGCGGCATTGGCGACGGGTTCGACCTGTCGGCCCTGTTGCCCCCGACGGCTCTGCAGTTCGGGCTTCTGGATCGGCGCGAGCTGTTTCCGTCGATCGTCGACAGGCAGGTTTCAGTGACGGCCACGTCACTGCTTGCCCCGACCGAAGCGGCCAGTGAAACTGGCCTCGATGGCGGTGCGGGTCAATCGCCGGGCAGCGAAGCGCCGACCGACAAAGAAACGTCCAACACTGGAACGATCAGCATCGACGCGCCGGATGGAATTGGCTCGATCGTCATCAACGGTGTCACCGTCACCGGCGTCGATCAGCACATCCCAGGGCAGTACGGTTACCTGACGATCGTCTCCTACAATCCGAGCACCGGTGCCATCGAATACAATTACACGGTGACCGAATCGGTTTCCCATACGGATCAGACACCTGGCTATGATCCCAGCACCGACACGGTTCCTGAGAATTTCACCATCACTGTCACGGATGTCGACGGCGATACTGCCAGCACGACCTTCGCCGTCGCCATTGTCGACGACGTGCCGACGGCGGTTGCCGACACGGACAGCGTGACGGAAGACGGCCCGACGGTCGCGGACGGCAACGTCATCACGACCAGCGGCGGCGCGGACGCGAATGTGACGGACGGCGTTGCCGACGTGAAGGGCGCGGACGGGGCGACGGTAACGGGCGTCGAGGCAGGCACGGTCGCATCGGCCTCGGGCCATGTCGGGTCGGTCGTGGCGGGCAGCTACGGTTCGATCACGATCGATGCGGACGGCCACTACAGCTACACGCTGAACAACGGCGCTGCGGCGGTCCAGGCGCTGACCACCGGCCAGCATCTGACGGACACGTTCACCTACACGCTGACCGATGGCGACGGCGACATCTCGACGACAACGGTCGAGATCACCATCAACGGCACCAACGACGTGCCGACGGTCACCGTTCCGCAGGCTGGGGCGCCCGGGACTTCGGTTGACGAGGCCGGCCTTCCGGCCGGCTCGGCTTCCCTGACCAATTCCGAGACGACGGCCGGCACGTTCAGCTACACGAACGGCGACGGCGCCTCGACGGTGACGATCAACGGGACCGCGGTTGCGGTGGGTGCGACGGTTGCCGGCGACTACGGCACGCTGACCATCACGGCAATCAACGGGACGACGGTGAGCTACAGCTATACGCTGGCGACCAACGTCAATCATGCCACGGACGCAACGCCATTCGAGACGTTCACGGTGCATGTCGCCGACAGCGACGGCAATGTGGCGGACGATCCAAGCGCCTCGTTCCAGATCGCCATTGTCGACGACGTGCCGACGGCGGTTGCCGACACGGACAGCGTGACGGAAGACGGCCCGACGGTCGCGGACGGCAACGTCATCACCGCCAGCGGCGGCACGGACGCGAATGTGACGGACGGCGTTGCCGACGTGAAGGGCGCGGACGGGGCGACGGTAACGGGCGTCGAGGCAGGCACGGTCGCATCGGCCTCGGGCCATGTCGGGTCGGTCGTGGCGGGCAGCTACGGTTCGATCACGATCGATGCGGACGGCCACTACAGCTACACGCTGAACAACGGCGCTGCGGCGGTCCAGGCGCTGAGCTCGGGCCAGCATCTGACGGACACGTTCACCTACACGCTGACCGATGGCGACGGCGACATCTCGACGACAACGGTCGAGATCACCATCAACGGCACCAACGACGTGCCGACGGTCACCGTTCCGCAGGCTGGGGCGCCCGGGACTTCGGTTGACGAGGCCGGCCTTCCGGCCGGCTCGGCTTCCCTGACCAATTCCGAGACGACGGCCGGCACGTTCAGCTACACGAACGGCGACGGCGCCTCGACGGTGACGATCAACGGGACCGCGGTTGCGGTGGGTGCGACGGTTGCCGGCGACTACGGCACGCTGACCATCACGGCAATCAACGGGACGACGGTGAGCTACAGCTATACGCTGGCGACCAACGTCAATCATGCCACGGACGCAACGCCATTCGAGACGTTCACGGTGCATGTCGCCGACAGCGACGGCAACGTGGCGGACGATCCAAGCGCCTCGTTCCAGATCGCCATTGTCGACGACGTGCCGACGGCGGTTGCCGACACGGACAGCGTGACGGAAG